>JAEUNB010000119.1 GCA_016790625.1 Betaproteobacteria bacterium
AATTTCCGGTAGAGGCTCTGCGAAAAATCCGTGGCGTCCTGTTTGATATCGACGACACGCTGACGACCGAAGGGCAGCTCACCGCGCAGGCGTATTCAGCGGTCGAAGCGCTGAAACGTTCCGGCCTGATCGTCATCCCCATCACCGGACGTCCCGCAGGCTGGTGCGATCACATCGCGCGCATGTGGCCGGTCGATGGCGTGGTGGGGGAAAACGGCGCGTTCTATTTTTATTTTGACCATGACGCGAAAAAACTGCGCCAGCGTTTCGTCAAGGACCAAGCCACGCGCGTACGCGATAGACAACAACTTGCTGCCATTGCGCAAAGAATTCTGCGTGAAGTACCCGGCACGGCGCTGGCATCCGACCAGTCGTATCGCGAGGCCGATATCGCAATCGACTTTTGCGAGGACGTACCTGCGCTACCGGCCAGCGAGGTCGATCGCATTAAGCGGTTGATGGACGAGGCTGGGCTAACCGCAAAGATCAGCTCAATCCACGTCAACGGCTGGCTGGGCGATTACGACAAGCTGTCCACCACGCGCCTTTTCATGCGTGAACGATTCGGTATTGACCTGGATGCTGACAAGAGTCAGTTCGTGTTTGTTGGTGACTCACCGAACGATGCGCCGATGTTCGGCTTTTTCCCGCACTCAGTGGGGGTGGCGAATGTACGGAATTTTGAGGGGCGGCTTGCGGCGATCCCGACCTATGTAACGGCGGCAAGGTGTGGGGAGGGGTTTGCGGAGCTAGCAGATATGTTGTTTTCGGTGTGACTTGAAATTTTGCGGAGTGACTAGACTATCCAGTCTGGATATGTTGTCCTGCTATTCGACTCTTCGTGGTCGAACGAGGGAACTTGAAGATAGCGCCGCTTAACTTTGCGTTGATATTGACGATAATCGACTTGGTTGTTTTCTCGCCGCTAATTGTTGGCAGCAACTTTGCCGTGCTTGGCGATGTCGATACCAATGACAAAATTGTTACTGCCTTGCACCCAATTTGGGCCTATAGCCATATGCCTGTGGAATGGCTCGCTGCCAATAAGCTATTCCCTCTGGCCATGCAGTTAGTGCACGGTGAACAATGGAGCATGCATAGCAGCGTCCCGCCTTGGGTTGACGTTTCATACTACGCACTTTGCTTTTTTCAGACCTTTGTCATAGCGTTTGCCGCTACTTCATTGCGCGAACGCATCGCGTCAAAAAGCAAATTGGTTTGAGTTGAGAGCTGCCCAACTCGTGAAGTTAAGCGTGACCTAACCCGCCGCCTTCGCCGGAATCAGCGCCGCCACCTTCGCCAGCAGCACTTCCTTGTCATAAGGCTTCGACAGCATGCCGCTGAAGCCGAACTCAACGGCGGAGATGTCATCCTCCACTGCGAGCAACACGGGAATAGAAGACGGCATGGTCGCAAACCGCGCTTGCAGCGCATCCGAAATACCTTCGATACCCAGCTCGGCGAATCCCTTGGCCATCGGGTCGATAATCAGCAAGTCGAATACGTCCTGGCTCAGTTCCACATAGGCTTCGTCGGCGGTGTCGGCGTACACCACGCGGTAATCTTTTTTCTTCAGCGCGCTGACCGGCACGATCGCCTGTTCGCGATTGGGGTCGACAATCAGTACGCTGCCGGCCTTGGCTTCGCGCAGCGAGTGGCGCGTGATCAGCGTGGACGTGGCCTCGCTGTCGTCGTCCTGTGTGCCCATCACGGCGGAGATCGCTTCATTAAGCTGGTTGGCGGCAATCGGATGGCGCAGGTAGGCGCTGATACCGTTTTCGCGGCAGGCAATGGCATCGCCGGCCTTGCCGGACTTGGCCAGCATCATTACCGCAGTCTGCTTGAGCTTGGGCATGTGCTTGATGCGGAAGGCAAGCATGAAGCCGTCCTGCACCGGCAGTGTATTGGAGGTGATGACCAGCGCTACCGGGTAACCTTCGTCCGCCATGCGGGATAGCAGCTGCAGTGCGACAGCGGCGTTATCCGCCTCGCGAGGGTTCATGCGCCAGCTGCGCGCCATCTCCGACAGCTCCTTGCGCTGTTCGGCATCGGCGCTGACGATCAGGAGGGGCAGCCCGGTCAGCGTGACAAATGTCGGACGCGGCTTCGGTTCCTTCAGCGTGCGGTAGGGGAACACGGCGGTGAACTGGTGAATCGTGGTTTCCTTTTTCTCGCGCACATCGATCTTGCCGGCGCCCTTGGCACTCATCGCACGTACGATCTGGCGTGCCAGCGAGAGCTGCATTTGTCCGGTGGCAGACACGACCTTTTGCCGGCTGTTGCCCTTGGCTGGCGTGGATTCGACGCGGAAACTCAGGTGAATCTGGTTTTCGGCCGAGTATTCGGGCTCCACGATCAATGCCAGATCGCCGCCGCCCTGCGCGGTCGGCAATCCCGCTTCAAGCAGGCTGCGCAACACCAGCATCAGGCGGGCGCCGTCGCCGGTCAGGTTCTCGGGAACATCCTGCTCGATCGACAGGCGCAGGTGCACCGATTTCTCCTCAGCCAGCGGCACCAGGTGGTCGAGCATGCTGGCGATGCGATCGCGCAGGTGGAACTCCATCGACTCGATCTTCAGATCGCCGCTTTCCATTTGCGAGAAATCCAGCAGCCCGGCAATTTCGGCGAATGCCGCCTGCGCCGAAGACTCCACCCGGCGGAAATGATCGAGTACCGTACCCGGCAGCTCCAGCTGCTCGGCGCGATGGATCGCGATGCCAGCACTTTCCAGCGTGGTGGCCAGACTGCGGGCGATTTTCTCCACCATTTGCGATTGCGCGGTAATGGTGGCTGAGCCGGTTTGTGCCGGTGCATTGACTTCCAGCGTGTGGAAGATATGCAGCCGTCCGGCAATGCCGGCTTCGCCCGGTACTGGCAGCGACATCTGCTTGGCGCGCTTGCCGTCGGCAAACTTGAATTCGAATTCGTCGCGGTTCTCGCTATCTAGCGGGAAATAGATCGGCGCGACTTTCTTTTCGGTTAGCGAAGAAGCCTGCTCAAACAGCTCAGTACAGGGGATGCCGACCAGAGATTGTGCGGCCGCTTCGACGTGAAACAGTTCGCAGAAAGCGGTGTTGACCATTTCCACGCCGCCTTCGGCATTCTCCACCACGCAGGCGTCGGAAATGTTTTCCACCAGATCGAGCAGATGCGTGCCTTGCACGTTGGCTGCCGCCTCCTTGGCTTTTTCCATGCTGACATCGCGCATCCAGCCGGCAATCGTCAGCACTTTTCCACCGTCACGCTGACCGGCGGCGAGTTTCATTTCCACTGGCATCGTCCCCGCTTCGGTGACGAGTCCCAACTCCAGCAGCGCGGTCCCGGTTTTGCCGTCCAGTATTCGCTTCAGGGTTTGCTGAAAGCGTGGGCGATCCGATTCCGCCAGCGCACCCGCGAGCGGATAGCCGGATTCCTTGCCCGTCCAGGCGGACATCGAGGCCGTGGCGTAGACCACCACTCCGCCGGCGTCCATCTCGAAGACGGGCTCGTCCAGTGCCTTCAGCAATTGCTCGTGTTGGGACATGGATACGGTCTGGGTGAAATGGCGCCGGAGCGTTGGTGAAGAACCGAGCACGATGCTACCAGCCGGTTTTCATGTTGATTTGATTATAGCGGGTGCTTTGCGTCCGGCCGCCATCGCTTCGCACGGCCTCGCACGGGTAAACTTTGACGCATGGCTTTGCTGGAACATACCCCGCGCGGGCTGTATTGCGCTGCCGGTGATTTTTACATCGATCCGTGGCGCCCCGTGGAGCGGGCCGTCATCACCCACGCCCATGCCGACCACGCCCGTCCGGGCCACACGCACTATCTGGCAGCGGCGGAGGGCGGGAGCGTATTGCGCACCCGTCTGGGGCTGAACGCGTCAATGGAGACGCTGCGTTACGGTGAAGTACGCGAACTGAACGGTGTGAAGCTGTCGCTGCACCCGGCTGGCCACGTGCTGGGTTCGGCACAGGTGCGAATCGAGCACCACGGCGAAGTCTGGGTGGTTTCGGGCGATTACAAGCTTGATTTCGATCCGACCTGTGCGCCGTTCGAACCGGTGAAATGCCATACCTTTGTCAGTGAATCGACTTTCGGTCTGCCGATTTACCGCTGGCGGCCACATGAGGAGTTGTTCGGCGACGTAAATGCGTGGTGGAGGTCCAATGCGGAAGCTGGCCGCGCCAGCGTGGTGTTTGCTTATGCGTTTGGCAAGGCGCAACGCATCCTGATGGGTGTCGACGCCGACATTGGACCGATCGTTGTTCATGGTGCCGTTGAGGCACTGAATCGCGGCTATCGTGCATCGGGCGTTGCGTTGCCTGAAACACGTACGGTGTCCGATCTCGACGCCAAGGCGGACTACGGGCGAGCGCTGGTCGTTGCACCGCCCTCCGCGCAGGGTACGCCGTGGCTGAAGCGCTTCGGTGATTACTCCGATGCCTTCGCGTCCGGCTGGATGGCGATACGCGGCGCGAAGAAACAACGCAATGTCGACCAGGGATTCGTGATCTCCGATCACGCCGACTGGTCGAGCCTGCATCAAGCCATCGATGCCAGCGGTGCGTCGCGCGTGCTGGTCACACACGGGCAGGTGCCGGTGATGGTGCGCTATTTGCGCGAACGCGGCTTTGATGCGGACGCGCTGGAAACGGAGTTCGAAGGCGAGGGCGGTAGCGATGGCGATGCTGCGATCAGCTTGCCCGATGGGTCCCGTGCATGAAACAGTTCGCCGCACTTTTTTCAGCGCTCGATTCTTCGACCCGCACTAACGACAAGATTGCAGCATTGGTTGATTATTTTCGTGCGGCTGAATCCGAGGATGCTGCCTGGGCTGTGTGGTTTCTCACCGGCAATCGCCCCCGGCAGGCAGTGCCGGCGAAGAAGCTGCATCAATGGGCGGCCGACGCCGCGAACATGCCGCTGTGGCTGTTCGAAGAAAGTTACGACGCGGTTGGCGACCTGGCCGAAACGATTGCGCTGATCCTGCCGCCGCCGGAAGCCGAGAATAATCTGCCACTGCACCAATGGATCAGTGAGCGGCTGTTGCCGCTGCGAACGCTGGAGGAAGCTGAACAACGTGAAGTGCTGATGGGGTACTGGCGCGAACTGGATCGCGGCGAGCGTTTTGTATTCAACAAATTGATCACCGGCGGGTTCCGCGTCGGCGTGTCGGCCTTGCTGGTGCAGCGTGCGCTGTCACAGGTATCGGGCATCGATGCCAAGATGATCGCGCATCGTATGACTGGGGATTGGTCGCCGACGGTGGAAAACTATGCGGTGCTGCTGTCACCTGAAACTGGCGCCTTCGATGTCTCCAAGCCCTATCCTTTTTTTCTGGCGCATCCCATCGCCGGCGAACCCGATTCGCTGGGTCCCGTCGGTGACTGGCAGGCGGAATGGAAGTGGGACGGCATTCGCGGCCAGTTGATCAAGCGTGAAGGGCAGATTTTTCTCTGGTCGCGTGGCGAGGAGTTGATCTCGGAACAATTCCCGGAAATTATCGCTGCGGCCGCGCCGCTGCCTGACTGCGTGCTGGACGGCGAAGTACTGCCGGCCAAGGATGGAAAAGTACTGTCGTTCAACGCGCTGCAGAAGCGGCTGGGTCGCAAGAATCCCGGCAAGAAAGTGCTGTCCGATACGCCGGCAATTTTTGTTGCTTATGACCTGCTGGAAGTGGCGGGCGAAGATTGGCGTGCCAGGCCGCTGTATCAAAGACGCGAAAAACTGCACGAGCTGCTGTATTCAATTCCGCATCGCGACCATGCGGATGTGGTGCTGCAATTGTCCGACATCGTGCGCGCCCCGTCGTGGGCAACACTCGCGCTGGCGCGCGCGCAAAGCCGCGAGCGCGGCACGGAAGGCCTGATGCTGAAGCGCCGCGATTCTGCCTATGGCGTAGGGCGCGCCGCAGGAAAGAGCGGCGGCGACTGGTGGAAATGGAAGATCGATCCCTACACGCTCGACTGCGTGCTGATGTACGCGCAGCGCGGCCACGGCAAGCGCGCCAGCCTGTATACCGATTACACCTTCGGCGTGTGGAATCGCGAGCCTTATGGCGAAAACGCGGAAGACTCAAGCACTGGTGCGGCTTCCGAGGCAAAAATGGGCCAGGAGCCGCGCCAATTGGTGACTTTTGCCAAAGCGTATTCGGGCCTGAGCGATGAGGAAATTGCCGAGGTCGATGCCTTCATCCGCAAGAACACGCTGGAAAAGTTCGGCCCGGTGCGAACCGTAAAGCCGGAGATGGTGTTCGAGCTCGCCTTCGAAGGCATACAGCGATCAAATCGCCATAAGTCCGGTGTAGCGGTACGTTTTCCGCGCATGGCGCGCATCCGCCGCGACAAGAAAATTGAGGAGGCCGATTCGCTGACGACCGTGCTGCGGATGCTGGATAATGGCGCCACCTGAATCTGGAGCAAGCGCATGAACGATCTCTCGAGACCACCCAATATTGATCCACGTCACGATGCCTCACGCGTGATTCGCGCGCCGCGCGGCACCGCGATCACCTGCAAGAACTGGCTGATCGAAGCGGCTTACCGCATGATCCAGAACAATCTCGATCCCGATGTGGCCGAGCGCCCGCAGGATCTGGTGGTGTACGGTGGCATCGGTCGCGCGGCGCGCGACTGGAAATGCTTCGACGCGATTCTGGAAGCGCTGAAAAAACTCGAACCCAACGAAACGCTGCTGATCCAGTCCGGCAAACCGGTCGGCGTGTTCCGCACGCACGAAGACGCGCCGCGCGTGCTGCTGGCCAATTCGAATCTGGTCCCACATTGGGCGACGTGGGAGCATTTTCACGAGCTCGATCAGAAGGGCCTGATGATGTATGGCCAGATGACGGCCGGTTCGTGGATCTACATCGGCTCGCAGGGCATCGTGCAGGGGACTTACGAAACGTTTGTCGAAGTCGGCCGCCAGCATTTCGGTGGCAACCTGAAGGGCAAGTGGATTCTCACCGGTGGCCTCGGTGGCATGGGCGGCGCGCAGCCGCTGGCCGCGACCATGGCGGGTGCCTCCATGCTGGCGGTGGAGTGCGACGAGACGCGCATCGATTTTCGTCTGCGCACACGCTACGTCGATGCCAAGGCAAAGACGCTGGACGAGGCGCTGGCCATCATTCACGCCGCGCACGCCAAGGGTGAAGCGATTTCGGTCGGCCTGCTCGGCAACGCGGCTGATGTGTTCACGGAAATTGCCAAGCGCGCGAAAGCCGGCGATGCCAAGTCGCGACCCGATGCCGTCACCGACCAAACCTCCGCACACGATCCGCTGAACGGTTATCTGCCGCAGGGCTGGACGATGGAAAAAGCCGCAACCTTGCGTGCGAGCGATCCGGCTGCCGTGGTGAAAGCCGCGAAGCAATCGATGGCAGTGCATGTGCAGGCGATGCTGGACCTGCACGCGCTGGGCATTCCGACGCTCGACTACGGCAACAATATCCGCCAGGTGGCCAAGGACGAGGGCGTTGCCAACGCATTCGATTTCCCCGGCTTCGTGCCGGCGTATATCCGGCCGCTGTTCTGCCGCGGCGTCGGCCCGTTCCGCTGGGTCGCACTTTCAGGTGATCCCGAGGACATCCTGAAGACCGACGCCAAGGTGAAGGAGCTGATTCCCGACGACAAACATCTGCACAACTGGCTCGACATGGCGGAGAAACGCATTGCGTTCCAAGGCCTGCCGGCGCGCATTTGTTGGGTGGGGTTGGGGCAGCGGCATCGCCTCGGGCTCGCGTTCAACGAGATGGTGAAGCGCGGTGAGCTGAAAGCGCCAGTGGTAATCGGGCGCGATCATCTGGATTCCGGATCGGTGGCCTCACCCAATCGTGAGACGGAAGCGATGAAGGATGGCTCGGACGCGGTGTCCGATTGGCCACTGCTGAATGCG
>JAEUNB010000128.1 GCA_016790625.1 Betaproteobacteria bacterium
CGTTCGGGCGATGGGGGCATCTTGCGCGAGCGGTCATAGAGCGCATCGAATGCGGCGTACTTGAAATTGGAGTTATTGCTCTGGCCCGAATTCGGCCCGTACAGGTTTTGCAGGAAGTTTTCGCCGTCGGGATAGTCGGCGCTCCACGCCACCTGCCACATCGCCAATTTACCCAGCTTGGCTTGTTTGTTCAGATCCGGCCACTTCGCAATATTGAAGCGAACCCGCACGCCGATAGCCGTCAGGCTTTTTACCCAGAGTTCCTGATATTGCTTTGATGTGGTGTCGGGCTCGGACGCGATCTCTAAAGTCAACGGACGGCCGTCTGGAAATTCGCGGAATCCATCGCCGTCCTTGTCCATGTAGCCAAACATATCCAGCAAGGCACGCGCACGCGGCGGATCGTAACTGACCTGATCGGTTTTGAACGCGGGATCATAGCCAGCGACGCCGGGCGGGATCGCGGACTCGGCCTTGATCGCGCCACCATTGCGAATCACATTGATGTCTTCGTTCAGGTTGTAGGCCAATGCAATCGCGCGCCGCAGCGCCACCTTGTCGGCCGAATAGCCGCCCACCACCGGATGATCCAGATTAAAAAAGGTATAGACCAGATCGGTTTCAACGAAACGCTGGCCCTTCAGCCCTTGCTTGACCAGATTCGGCGCCAACTTGCCGCCGGGAAAAGCGAACCCCGCGTATTCGTTGGGAACGTTGGCGTAGTCGATCTCGCCACCCAGCAACGCCAGCCAACGGGGCTGCGACTCTTCGATGATCGACACCTCAATACGCTGAACCAACGGCAACTTGCGTCCCTTCAATTGCCTGAGAATCTCCACACTCTCGGCATCGTTCGCGGGAGGCTCGGCATCGTAAAAATCATCGCGATAGCCGGGATTGGCCTCCAGAACGATCTTGTGCGAACGCTTCCATTCGGCGAGCCTGAACGGACCGGTGCCCACCGGATGCGCGCCCGGATCCGGCTGGTACTTATCGATCACCTCGCGCGCGACGCCGCCGGTCTGTACCGTGGCGAATACATAAATGAAGTTGTAGTCGGTATCCTTCAACCGGATGCGTAGCGTGTATTTGTCCGGCGTCTCGATTCCCGCCATCGGCGCGTCGTAATCGAACTTGCCATTTTTCTTCGCTGCCGCCATCGCCTCGTCACCGCCGACGATCTTGCCTTCGACGTACCAAAGCCAGGGCGAGCGGATTTTCGGGTCCATCAACCGCTTGATGCTGTAAGCGTAGTCATAAGCGGTCAGTTCCCGTTTGACACCGCCAAACACCGGGTCATCGGCAAAGTAAATTCCCGGGCGGATCTTGAAAGTGTAAATCTTGCCTTCGCCGGTCACCTCCGGCATGGCGAGTGCCGTATTCGGCTTCAGCTTGGCCGGTCGCGCGAGATAGTCATAGCTCAACAGCGGATCGAAAATCGCATCGTTGATGGTATTGGAGTACAGATCCGACACGACGTGAGGGTCGAACGAGGTTTCGGCAATCAGAAAAGCGGTGCGAATCGTCTTTTGCGGCGCCGCTGCCGCTGCACTGCAAAAAATGGCCATGGGAAGCAACAGCACCCAGCGCATCGACCTCATTGAGTCATCGCCTTTTTCATCTCGGGATCCATGTCGATGTACTTCCAGACACTACGCAGGATCGGATGCCGCTGGTAACCGATCACCCAGGACTGCGTGAGATCGGAATCGATGCGATGGGCGCCCAGCCGCCAAGGCGCCAGTGTCAGGAAAATGCGATTCATCTCGCGATAAACGGCTTGCCGTTCAGGTCCCGGTGGCAAGGTTCGTGCCTTTTCATACAGGCGATCGAACTCGACATTCTTGAATCGCGCATGATTAGCCTGCCCGCCGTTGGGGCCGTACAGCATGACAAAGAATGCATCCGCGTCGGGATAGGCGGCGCCCCATGCCAGACGCCAGCTCATCAGCTTGCCGGCGCGCGATTCCTTCAACAGATCAGGCCACTTGGCCTTTTTGAAGGTCACGCGAAGACCAACGTCCTCCATGCTGGTTTTCCAGTTTTCGTCGAACTGCCGATCGCGTAGCGTCGGGGTGGATGCCATTTCGATGACGAGCTTCGAACCATCCGGATTCTCGCGAAAGCCATCGCCGTCCCGATCGACGTAACCATACATGTCGAGCAGCGCGCGCGCCCTTGCGGGACTGTAGTCGTTGGCATTGGTGCGAAAAGCCTCTTCGTAACCGAAGGCGCCAGGGCCGATCGGGCTATGTGCGCCCACTGCCTGAAAATTACGCAGGATGCTGATTTCCTTGTCCTGGTTGTAGCTCAGCACAATGGCCCGCCGCAGCGCGACTTTATCCGGCGTGTAGCCGCCGACCACCGGGTGCTCCATGCCAAAGTAGGCATAAGTCACTTCCATCGCCGGTGTACGGCTCATTTGTATCCCACGCTTGGCAAGATCCGCTGCCAGTTTGTTGCCGGGAAAGGCGACGTTGGCGAATTCGGCCGGTACGCGGTCAATGTAATCGTGTTCCTCATTGCGGAAAGCCAGCCAGCGCGGCTGTGTCTCCTCCACGACATGAAACTCGATGCGGTTGATCATTGGCAGACGCTTGCCCTTGAGCTTCCGATAAGTCTCCTGCGCGCGCGCGTCGTTGGCCGCCGGCTCGGCATCCCAGTACTCTTCGCGGAAATTCGGGTTGTATTCGATCGCCGTACGCGATGAGCGGCGCCAATCGACCAGCCGATAGGCGCCTGTGCCCACCGGGTGCGCCATGATGTCGTCACCGTATTTCTCGACCACCTCGCGCGCCATCAGACAAGCCACGTTATGCGAGGCCAGCTGGTAGAGGAAGTTGTAGTCCGGCTTGTTCAGCTTGACTCGAACCGTGTAGCGATCGAGCAGCTGAAAGCCTTCGATCGGCATGTCGTAATCGAACTTGCCGGTATCTTTCTGCTTCTTCTTCAGCAAATCGGTGCCGACGATGGTGCCGTCGATGTAATGCAGGTTGGGCGATTTGTTCTTGACGTCGAACAGCCGCTTGATGCTGTAAACAAAATCCTCCGCCACCAGCTCGCGCTTCTTGCCGCCAAAGGCCGGGTCATCGGCGAAGTAGATACCTTTGCGGAACTTGAGCGTGTAGACCGTGCCGTTCTCGGTGACCTCGGGCATGGCTTCGAGCACGTTCGCTTTCAGCTTCAGCGGCCGGGCGAGAAAGTCATAGGTGAGCGGCGTATCAAAAATATTGGTATTGACGTAGGCGGAGTACCAGTCGGACGTTTGCACCGGGTCGAAGCCGGTTTCGGCAATCTCGAACCCCCAGCGCAGGATCTTGTTCGGATCGGGCCGGTAAGCCGTTGACGTTTGTGCGACAGCAGCATACGGAATAACCGCTGCCAGGATCGCAAGTCCGATACTGCGCCAGACGCTCATCGGTCAGCTCGCGTTCTGGTATTTCTTCTGCAATTCCAGATCGATATCCACATAACGCCACCAGCTCTGCGTCTGCACCAGCGGACGGCGGAAACCGATGACATGCGGATACCACATGTCGGTGAGGATCCGGTGCATGTTGATTTTCCAGGGTGCGTAAACCACCATCAGCTTGGCCATGTCCTGATAGAGCTTGGTGCGTTCCGGGCTATCCGGCATGCGCTCGGCTTTTTCGAACGCTTCGTCATACTCTTTCAACTGGAAGCAGGCGCGGTTGCCCTTGAAGCCACAGTTGGGGCCGTATAGCGATTGCAGCCAGGTGTCGGCATCTGGCGAAGAGGCCGAGCCGCCCAGGAACCACATCATCAGCTTGCCGGCGTTCGATTCTTTCAACAGGTCCGGCCACTTGGCCTTGCGAAATTCGATGCGGATGCCGATGTCGTCCATAGACCGGCGCCACAGCTCATCCACCGTGCGATCCTTTTCCGTTGGCGTCGAATTGCTTTTCAGGACCAGCGGCTTGCCATCCGGCATTTCCCGATAACCGTCGCCATCGCGATCGATGTAGCCGTGCATGTCCAAGAGCGCGCGCGCCTTGGCGGGATTGTTCTCGCTGGCACTGGTACGGAAATTGGGGTCATATCCGGCAACGCCAGGGCTATATGGCGTGTGCGCCGGAATAGCCAAACCCTTTTGCACGATATCGATTTCGTCCTGCGAGCGGTAGGCCAGCGAAATGGCACGGCGCAGCGCAATCTTTTCAGGCGTATAGCCGCCGACAATCGGATCCTTCATATTGAAGTAAAGAAATGTCAGGTCGAGTGCCGGCACCAGTTCGGCCTTGATACCCAGCTTCACCAGATTCGGCGCCAGCGTCCGATTGGGCACGGCCTGCTGCGCAACATCTTCCGGCATGCGCCACATCAGGTCGAATTCCTTGTTGACGAAGGAAATCCAGCGCGGCTGGCGCTCTTCGATAATCGACACTTCAAAGCGGCCAATCATCGGCACGCGGCGGCCCTTCAGCTTGGCGAGGATCGCCTGGCCTTCCTTGTCGTCCGCAGCCGGTTGTGCGTCGTAGTATTCTTCGCGGAAGTTGGGATTAGCCTCAAAAACCATCTTCGACGAACGTTTCCAAAGTGGCTTGATCAGGCGGTACGCGCCTGTGCCAACCGGATTGGAACCGATATCTTCCCCATATTTTTCCACCACTTCGCGCGCAACGACGCAGCTGACGCGGCAATCGGCGAAGTTATAAATCCAGGTCGGCTTCGGTTCGTTCAGCTTGATCTGGAAGGTGTAGCGATCCAGCGCCTTCAAGCCCTCCAATGGCGTGTCGTACTCCATCTTGCCGTTCTTGCGAATCCGCTTCAAAAACTCCTCGGAGCCTACGATGTAGCCATCCAGCTCAGCCAATTGCGGGGCGGAGAGCTTGGGGTCGAGAAGACGCTTCATCGTAAAAACGTAGTCTTCCGCGGTCAGTTCGCGTTTCTTGCCGCCAAACACCTCATGGTCGGCAAAGTAGATGCCCGGTTTCACCTTCAACGTGAAAGTCTTGTAGTCGGCCGATACCTCCGGCATGCCAATCAGCGTGTTTGGAACCAGCTTGGCCGGACGAGCCAAGTGGTCGTAGCGCAGCGGCGTATCGAATATGGCGTTGTTGACGATGCTCGAATAAACGTCGCTGACTTTCTGCGGGTCGAGACTGGTTTCAGCGACTTCAAAAGCGTAGCGCAGCGTCTTGTTCGGGTCGGGGCCATTTCCGGCATTCGCTGGCTTGGCGCCCTGGCCAAAAGCCAGCGCCGGCAAGGCAAGTGAGAGTGCCAGCACCAGCCGGCTCGTGTGGTAAAGACGCATGTGACCTCGCAGCAAAAACCCGTCAAAAAAGCGCGCTAACTATACCCCAAAGCCTGTCATCACGCTGTAGCAAACGATGACGGAAAAACGCAATTCCTTCTACTAAATGCTACTGACATCAGCGGTGGCACAGGGTTCGGCCGCTTCAGGCTTTTTGACCTAACGGACGCCCCGGGAAACACCCGCCAGGA
>JAEUNB010000136.1 GCA_016790625.1 Betaproteobacteria bacterium
GGCCTTCTTCACTCACGCGGAATGGCTGGATCAGGGTTGCCCCCATTGTCCAAAATTCCCCACTGCTGCCTCCCGTAGGAGTCTGGGCCGTGTCTCAGTCCCAGTGTGGCTGATCATCCTCTCAGACCAGCTACAGATCGTCGCCATGGTAAGCCTTTACCTCACCATCTAGCTAATCTGATATCGGCCGCTCCTAAAGCGTGAGGTCTTGCGATCCCCCACTTTCCTCTCTCGAGCGTATGCGGTATTAGCCTAACTTTCGCTAGGTTGTCCCCCACTTATGGATACGTTCCGATATGTTACTCACCCGTTCGCCGCTCGCCGCCAGGTTGCCCCGCGCTGCCGCTCGACTTGCATGTGTAAAGCATTCCGCCAGCGTTCAATCTGAGCCAGGATCAAACTCTTCAGTTTAATTCCTGTTTGTTTCAACATCCGGCCTAAACCGAACATTTAAATCACTCAAAGTCTTCAACAGGTTAATGTTTCCATTTACCTATCAATCTTACTTCTTGTGAGCACTTCGATATGTTGAGTTCAAACCCCGAATCAACTTCCAGCCGGTTTATCAAACCCGCTTTCCGCCATCACCCTTGCGAGCAACAGCGCGTCAACCCAAGGCACCCTTACATCCCGTGCCCACCTTTATCGGTTGTCTACATTTTTAAAGAACAATTCACTTGGGCACATGCGCTACTTGTTTTGTGCATTTCGTGAAGGATTCGCATTATGCAACCTTCTGAAAACCTGGTCAAGTCTTTTTGCGGAAATTCTTTATATTTCTTCAAAAACTTTATTTGACGGCCACACGCGCGAACTTGCGCTTGCCAACCTGCGCCACAACGGTCACCCCCTTGGCGACTATGAGCATGCGATCGGCAACTTTCTCGCCATCCAGCTTCACGCCGCCCTGCTCGATCATGCGGATCGCCTCGGCGTTGCTGGGCGTCAGTCCAGCCTGCTTCAACAACTGCACGATACCGATGCCGCCATCCGGCGATTCAATTGATACCTCAGGAATGTCTTCCGGGATTCCGCCGTGATGGCGCGCATCAAAATCCGCCAACGCCGCTTCGGCCGCAGACTTTGAATGAAATCGTTCGACAATTTCCTGCGCAAAAGCAACCTTGATATCGCGTGGGTTGCGACCGGCTTCGACCTCCTTCTTCCAGCCTGCCACCGCAGCATTCGGCTGAAACGACAGCAGGTCGATGTACTTCCACATCATTTCATCTGTAATGGACATCAGCTTGCCAAACATTTCACTTGGCACATCAGTAATACCGACATAGTTATTCTTGGACTTGGACATCTTCTCAACGCCGTCCAGCCCCTCAAGCAACGGCATGGTGAGGATGCACTGGGCCTCCTGCCCATATTGTTTCTGCAGTTCACGTCCAACCAGCAGGTTGAACTTCTGGTCGGTGCCGCCCAGCTCCACATCCGCCTTTAACGCAACGGAGTCATAGCCCTGCATCAACGGGTAGAGGAACTCATGCACGGAAATCGGCACCCCGCCCTGAAAACGCTTGGTGAAGTCATCGCGCTCCAACATGCGCGCAACCGTCCAGCGCGAAGCCAGCTGAATCATGCCCCGCGCGCCCAGCGGGTCGCACCACTCCGAGTTGTAACGAATCTCGGTCTGCTCGGGGTTTAGCACCAAGCTGGCCTGCTTGAAGTAGGTCTGAGCGTTAGCTTCAATCTGCTCACGAGTCAGTGGCGGCCGGGTGCTGTTGCGACCACTGGGGTCGCCGATCATGGAGGTGAAATCGCCGATCAAAAAGATGACCGTGTGCCCCATGTCCTGGAACTGGCGCATTTTGTTCAGCACTACGGTATGCCCCAGATGCAAATCCGGCGCCGTAGGATCCAGCCCCAGCTTGATGCGAAGTTTGCGCCCGCTTTCCAGCTTCTTGCGCATCTCGCTTTCGACAATCAATTCATCGGCGCCGCGCAGGATGGTCGCCAGCGCGGCATCAACATCAGGTGTTGCACTCATATTGGACACTTCGGGGTTGCAAATGCGTGACGGAAAAAGCGCATTTCTGTTATTCTTCAACGCCTTGCAGACACAAGATAGAAGCGATCTCAGGACAGCATGACATTCGCGGAACTTAAAATCTTAGCGCAAAAGTATGGCCTGAGCCTATGGCAAGTCGCGCGCAGCGGGCCGGCCAAGCGTGCGCTGACCGCCGTCACAGTCCTGTTTGCCCTGCCGGTTTTTGGCGTATTGACGGCGTTCGGCGTTTCTTCTGATAGCCAGTTGGACCGCATTGAGCGGCGCGAGGTCATTGAAAGTATCAGCCTGCCCAAGGCAGAAGAGGCGATGTTGGCAGCAACAGAACCTTCGCAATACCGCAACAGCGAACGTATTCAACGCGGCGATACGGTTGCCGCACTGCTGCAAAAATTGAACGTCAGCGATCAGGCGGCATTCAATTTCCTGCGCACCGAGAAATCCGCGCGCAGCATTTTCCAGCTTCGCCCCGGTCGCACCGTGCAAGCCACGACCGATGCTAACGGCGCAATGCAGTCGTTTACCTATCTGCACAGCCCGGACCAATATCTTCAAGTCACCCGCAACGAAACCGGCTTTGTTGCCAAGGAACTGAAAATCACACCGTCGGTACGGCACGTCTACAAATCCGGCACCATCCGCTCCTCGCTTTACGGTGCAACGGATGAGGCCGGCATTCCCGACCCAGTGGCCACGCAGATTGCGCGCATCTTTTCCACCGATATCGATTTCCATATCGATCTGCGCAAAGGCGATCGCTTCACTGTCGTCTACGAGATGCTCTATCACGAAGGCGAATATCTGCGCCCCGGTCGCGTAATCTCGGCAGACTTCACCAATGCCGGCAAGACGTTTCAGGCATTTCTGTTTACCGATCCCGACGGCAATGAAAGTTACTACTCCGCCGACGGCCAGAACCGCGCCAAGTCATTCCTGCGTTCCGCGCTGGCCTTCTCCCGAGTGTCATCCGGCTTCGGCGGCCGATTTCATCCGCTGCTGAAAAACTGGCGCCAGCACACCGGCGTCGATTTCGCTGCGCCACGCGGCACACCAATCTGGGCCACCGCAGATGGCATGGTCGAATTTGCCGGCGTCAAAGGCGGCTACGGCAACATGATCGAGATTCGCCACTCCGGCGGCATCACCACGCTGTACGGACATATGTCCGGCTTCGCATCCGGCGTGCGTCGCGGCACCCGCGTGAGCCAGGGCCAAACCATCGGCTATGTCGGCGCCACGGGCTGGGCTACCGGTCCGCATTTGCATTACGAATTCAAGGTATCCGGCATTCATCAGGACCCATTGCGGGTGGCCTTGCCGAAAGCCGAGCCGCTGCCGCAAAAATACTTGGCGGCATTCCAGCAATCCGCTGCTACGCAGGGCGAGCACTTAGCGCTGTTGCGCGATACGACCTTCGGTCGATTTGAATAAGCCCTCGCTGTATATCGGCATCATGTCGGGCACATCGCTGGATGGTGCTGATGCTGTTCTCGCTGACTTAAGCGGAGAACACCCCAAAGTTCTTGCCTTCACCAGCGAACCTTATCCAGCCGGCCTACGTGCGGAGCTGTTGGCCTTGAACGCGCCCGGGGAATGTGAGATTGAACGCGGCGCAATAGCCGGCAATCGGCTTGCGCAAATTTATGCTCGTGTCGCGCAACGCGCTATGACAGTCGCGGGCACAGACAAATCACAAATCGCTGCTATCGGTTGCCACGGTCAAACGGTACGTCACCGACCCGAACTGGGTTTTACAGTACAGCTCAACAATCCATCTTTATTGGCCGAACTTACCGACTGCAATGTGGTGGCGGATTTTCGCTCTCGCGACATCGCTGCGGACGGCCAAGGCGCACCACTGGTACCCGCATTTCACGATGGCGTCTTTCGCAGTGCCGATGAGACTCGCGTGGTATGCAATATCGGCGGCATCGCCAATCTCACCGTGCTACAACCTGGCAAACCCGTACTAGGTTTTGACTGCGGTCCGGGAAATTGCCTGATGGACGGCTGGATCAATCAGCACAAAGGCGACGCCTTCGATGCGGCGGGGCGCTGGGCTGCAACCGGCCGTGTTCTTCCTCAACTTGCGGACAAGTTGCAGCGAGAATCGTATTTCGCCGCGCAGCCCCCAAAGAGCACCGGCCGAGACTTGTTTCACCTCGATTGGTTGCAACAACACCTTGTCGGTGGCGAGCAGCCTGCTGACGTGCAAGCCACATTGCTGGATCTCACCGCATGGTCAATCGTCGATCATCTGGGACGCTACGCGCCGGCAGCCGAGCGCGTACTCGTGTGCGGCGGCGGTGCCCAAAATCCCATGTTGATGGCTGCGATCGCCGAGCGTTTTTCCTGTGGCGTTATTGAAACTACGGATGCGTACGGCGTACCCTCGCAGCAAGTTGAAGCACTGGCTTTCGCCTGGTTTGCGCAATGCGCGATGGAGCGGCGGCCGATCGATTTCACCTCGATCACCGGCGCGCGCCATCGCACGCCGAGCGGCGCCATTTATCCCGCTTAGATCGCCGCCGCCAGCGCCTGTTCGATGTCCCAGACGATGTCGTCCAGCGTCTCAAGACCAATCGACAAACGAACCATGTCTGGCGGTACGCCCGCCTTGACCTGATCCTCCTCGCTCAACTGCCGGTGGGTAGTCGATGCAGGGTGAATGACCAATGATTTGGCGTCGCCAATATTTGCGAGATGAGAAATGAATTGCAGCGACTCGATGAATTTCACGCCTGAAGCGAAGCCGCCCTTGATGCCGAACGACAACAACGCACCGGCACCTTTCGGCATGTAGCGATTGACCAGCGCGTGATAGCGGTTTGATTTGAGACCCGGGTAGTTCACCCATGCCACCTGCGGATGTGCTTCGAGAAACTGCGCCACCGCCATCGCATTGGCACAGTGCCGCTCCATCCGCACTGGCAGTGTCTCGATACCCTGCAGCAGCTGCCAGGCATTGAACGGCGCCAGCGTCGGCCCGAATACGCGCAGCACCTCCATGCGCGCCTTCATGGTGAACGCAAAATCGCCGAAAGTCTCGAAAAAGCGCACGCCGTGATACCCCTGCGACGGCTCGGTCATCGATTTGAATTTACCGTTGCCCCAATTGAACTTGCCGCTTTCCACCACCACGCCGCCCATGGTGGTGCCGTGCCCGCCGAGGAATTTGGTGGCGGAGTGCACAACGATATCGGCGCCGTGCCTCAATGGCTGGCAGAGATAGGGCGAGGCCGCCGTGTTGTCGACAATGAAGGGGACGCCCGCTTCGCGTGCGATCTTCCCAACCGCTTCCAAATCGACCATGTTGATCGCCGGATTGCCCAGCGTTTCGGAAAAAATAACTTTCGTGTTCGGCTTGATCGCGCGGCGAAAATTCTCCGGATCGTCAGGGTCTACCAACGTGGCATCGATACCCAGCTTCTTGAAATTCACGTTGAACATCGTGTGGGTACCGCCATACAACTTCGACGATGAAACGATGTGATCGCCGGCTTCGAGGATATTCAGCAACGCCACCATTTCCGCAGCTTGGCCGCTGGCCGTGGCGACGGCAGCGCGACCGTTTTCCAGCGCGGCACAGCGCTCCTCGAATGCCGCCGTGGTCGGATTCGATAAGCGCGTGTAGACGTTGCCGAACGTCTGGAGATTGAACAGTGAAGCCGCGTGATCCGCACTGTCGAAAACGAACGAGGTCGTCTGGTAGATCGGCAATGCGCGCGCGCCGGTAGCGGCATCGGGAATCTGGCCCGCATGTAAAGCCAGCGTTTCGAAACCGAATTGGCGATCAGCCATACGCGTTCCCCAAAGGATAAACTCCAGCATTGGTGCGCTTCTCAGGGCAAAAACACCCCGAAAGCCGCACCAATGCTGGAGTTTTGATTTCTAAATGCTACTTCTGGCCTTGTCCGAGCTTGGCCTTGTCCAGCACCGTCATGGCAGACGCTACAAACGACCCTGCGTCCGCAAGATTGGCCGGCAGGATCAGCGTATTGGTCGACTTGGCCAGATTACCGAACTGCTCAACATACTTTTCCGCAACCTTCAGGTTGGCTGCCTGCATGCCACCCTCAGCGTTCAGCGCTGCCGCCACCTGACGCACGGCAGATGCTGTCGCTTCAGCCACGGTGGTCAGCGCGGTGGCTTCACCCTGCGCCTTGTTGATGGCCGCCTGCTTCTCACCCTCGGAAGCCAGAATCGCCGCCTGGCGCTGACCGTCAGCGATATTGATTTCTTCCTGACGCACGCCTTCCGATTTCGCAATCAGCGCGCGCTTTTCCCGCTCGGCGGTGATCTGCGCTTGCATCGAACGCAGGATCGATTCCGGTGGCGTCAGACTCTTGATCTCGTAACGCAGTACCTTGATACCCCAGGTGCGGCCGGCTTCATCGAGCACGCTCACGACTTTGTGGTTGATCTCGTCGCGCGACTCAAACGTCTTGTCCAGCTCCATCTTGCCGACTTCGGAACGCAGCGCCGTCTGTGCAAGCTGCGAAATCGCGAGCTCATAGTCGGAGGTACCGTAGCTGGCCAGACGGGGATCCACCACCTGAAAATAGATGATGCCGTCGACCGCGAGCTGGGTATTGTCCTTGGTGATACAGACCTGTTCCGGCACGTCCAGCGGTACTTCCTTCAGCGAGTGGCGATACGCCACTCGATCGATAAACGGCACGATCAGGTTAAAGCCCGGCTGCAGCGAGGCGTGAAACTTGCCCAGCCGCTCCACCACCCAGGCGTTCTGCTGCGGAACGATGCGCACGCCCTCGATGATGAGCGCGATAAAAAACGCGGCGAGAAATACGCCGACGGCGGCACCGGGGCTCTGGGTCATGAAACCCGCTGCGGCAGCGAGAATCACGGCGACGATCATTTTTGCAAACATGGGAATCTCCTTGCTAAGTTGTTCTACTTTTACAGCGGCTACATTCAGATTTACAGACTTCGTTGAACCGTTGCCAGCCCGCAAAACACTCGCAGTGCGGACTTTATTCTTGAGCTCGGCGACCTTGTTTTTGGCTGCCGTTTTGGCCGGGGACTTGTCCGCTTTCGCGGCCTCGACCGGCTTGTTCGCGGCGGGCAGTTCCGCCATATCGACTTTCTTCGCCTTGCCGGTCTGCTTGTCGTACTCGTCCTTCAGGCCCTTGAGGATTTCATCCAGCCATTTGAACTTGTCGTTCGACAGCCCCGCCGCGACGCCGAAAGCCGCCACGGTTATCCACTCGGATTTCGTGAAGCTCCAGACGACGACCGCGGCGATGAAGCCATGAATGAGACGATCGCGCACTACGCCCCCGGTTTTTGGCTGCCGACAACCCAGCACTGACCGTCCTGCGCCAGGATGTAGAGCATGCCGCCTTCAGCAACCGCCGCCGAGGCAAGATCGCCCGGCTTGACCCGTGCATCCCACTCGGTACCGCGATACTTGACCCGCAGCATGCCTTCCGGCTGATTGACCCAGCGGGCGACGATGACGCTTTGGCCTACATCGATCGCGTTGGCTTGATCGCCATCCTTATGCTGGGTGGCATGCCATTTCTGCACAATCCAGCTGCCGATACTGGCCAGCACACCCGCTGCCGCAACTTGCACCAGGAACGGCGCGCCCGCCCAGGCGGCAACCGCTCCAGCCAAGGCGCCCACGCCGAGTACCAGCAAATAGAACGTTCCGGTCATCAGCTCCACGATGACGAGAACAAAACCCAGAATGGTCCAGATCAAATATTCCTGCATGATTTCCTCCAATGTCGGAGCCTATATTGGCCACCGCACCCTTATGCGTCAAGCCGCCTGAACCCGTTGGCAAGTAGGCGCGATGAATGACGGCCGGCCGTGACGAACGGCGACGACTTCGCCTAAACCGGGCGCCTGGCCGATATGACCCGCGTGTTCACCCCGGCATAGTTGAGTCCGCCGAACAGTCTCCCGTGCTCGATCTTGACGCAACGGTCCATGACTACATCCAGCCCCGCTTCCCGTGCCCGGGTGGCCGCGTCTTCATGTGTCACCCCCAGTTGCATCCACAGGCATTTTGCACCGATGGCGATTGCCTCCTCGGCCAACGCCGGGATTTCTTCCGGTTTGCGGAAACAATCGACCATATCGATCTTTTCCGGCACGTCCCTTAATGTCGCGTAACACCTCTCCCCCAACACTTCCTGATAGGCGGGATTCACCGGTACCACCCGATAGCCATGCTCCTGCAGGTACTTGGCGACAAAAAAACTGGGGCGCCACCAATTGGCCGACAGTCCTACAACGGCAATAGTCTTATTCTGATGGAGGATGCGGCGTAGGCTGCTAATGTCGTCCATGTCGTGCCCGAATCGTTATTTGAAGGTTAGGTCGCGCGACGTACCGACGCGGTGACGAGGATGCCAGAAAACGCCCTCCGCTGCGACCGGCTCAATTTTGAATATTGCCGCGAAGTACCGGAGCAATCCATGACTGCCCTTTCCGTTTCCATGCGCCACCTACTTTATGTCAGCGTACTCTTACTTTGTGGCACCGCTACCGTATCGACTGCAGCGACGCTCGCCAATCATCAGGTCGAAATGGTCCCGGTTTCAGCCGGCGCTTATACGGTTGCCTGTTCGAACCTCGCGCACGACGCCACCCGCCTGGCGCAAATCGGCGGACCGGTAAGCGACTTCTGGGATGGCAAGAGCGACCGTTATGTGGGCGACATTCTGCTGGAGCCGAGCGACACGCTGGTCGCGCGCCCTCGCGTGCCGGACCAGAATCTGTACCCAGGCCGGCGCAACAGCCAGCTCGATTTCGTCGTTGTCACCTGCTACCCGACGGTTCCGGACAATCCGCGTCCGGACTATTTTTTGCCCGACGGTCAGCGGTTGCCGCATATGCAGCGTGCTGGACAATTGCCCTTGATCGCCTCGCAGCCTTGCATAGCCATTTTTCCGCCGCCCGAAGGTTGTGGACGCTGGCCGTTGATTGTGTTTTCGCATGGCTTGGCGTCAAGCCCGGTCGATAACAAGTCCATCGACTTCCTGGTTCGCTTGGCAAGCCATGGCTACATCGTCTCGGCACCATTTCACGGCGACGGTCGTTTTTCACGCCTGCGGCTCGAAGATCTGAGCGACCTATGGTATGTGATCACCAACTTTGACCGCATCACAGAACTGCAGGCGTTGCGACCATTCGCGGTCAAATCGGCCATCGACTTGATGCTGGCAAGCCCGCAGTTCTCATCCTACATTGACGCCAATCGCATCGGCGGCATCGGCGGCAGCATGGGCGGCGCCACCATGATGTGGCTGCTGGGCGCGGAACTTACAAATGGCTATCCCAACCTGCGCTCCACGCCGACCGTGCGCGATAGCCGGATGAAAGCGGCGGTGGGTTACGTTCCGTATGCCGGCCAGCGATTCCTGCCGGCGTTTGGCGACGACAATGCAACCGCCAAAAACATTGCCACACCGTTTCTCTCCATCTCAGGCACGGACGACACGACCGCACCGATCGTGATGATGGAACAGGCGATGAACAATTTTCGCGGCACCCGCTATCAGGTTTCTCTTGCCGGTGTTGGCCACACCTATCAGTCCAACTTTGCCGACGACGTTTTCGGCTGGGTGGTGCCGTTCTTTGCCGCCAACCTCAATGGCGATCGCATTGCGCTGGATCGCCTGACGCGAACCAAGAACATTCGGGGCGGACTGGACGACACGCTGACC
>JAEUNB010000172.1 GCA_016790625.1 Betaproteobacteria bacterium
TGTTCGGCGACATGAAGCTGATCGGCGAATACTACAAACCGGACCTGATCCTGATTCCGATTGGCGGCAACTTCACCATGGACCCGAAGGATGCGGCCTATGCTACGCGCGAATGGTTGAAGCCCAAGTTCGCATTGCCGATTCACTACGGCACCTTCCCGGTGCTGAAGGGCACGCCGGCCGAGTACATGGATGCGCTCGGCAAAACGTCGACCAAGGTGTTCCCGATCAATCCGGGTGAGAAGCTCGAATTTTGAGTGTGAGGAGGCTGCGATGAAGAAGCCTTTAACGTTGCTGGCGATGTCGCTGGTAGCGGCCGTGTCGATTCCGGCCCATGCGGCGGTGACGATGTTCTTTTCTGCAGGTGACGATTGCAAGGGCAAACCGGAGGCGCGATTCAAGCCGGGTGCGCCGGTGCGCATTACGCTTTGCATGAGCACCACGACCGAGCAGGTATGTGGCCATTCCCTGCGTCTTGAAGCGGAAAATGCCGCCGCTTCGGGCAAGTTTGATCTGACCGCGCGAAAGCTGGGCGCGCTGTATCCCGATCCGACGCTGGACAAATTGCCGTCTGGTTTGACGGTCAACAATCCGGCGACGCTGCATGACCTGGGCGGCACGCGCGACAACGCAGCACCGGCGGGTGCCAATCAGGTGGTGGCGACATTTACCTTGACGCCAAAGACGGACGCGAAAGACGCCAGCTATTTGTTGCGGCTCGGGCCAAACTCTGTGGCGAGTGTCGGCAAAAACGGTACCTGCGAGCAAAGCACCGAAACAGCATTGAGTGCCGGCGTCACACTCAAGCGCGACTGAGAGCCCGTACTAAGCAAAAATGAAACCCCAGCATTGGCGCGGGTTTCAGGCTGAAAATGCCTGAAATGCCGCGCCAATGCTGGGGTTCTGTTTTGTAACGAGCGGTACGGCTTACTGCTTGACCGCTTCGATCGCCACCGTGATGGTGACTTCATCGCCCACGTTCGGCACGTACTTGCCGAGGTTGAAATCGGAGCGCTTGATCTTGGTGGTGGCATTGGCGCCGCAGGCGTCTTTCTTCGACATCGGATGCGGCATGCAGTGGAAGTTGGTCACGGTCAGGGTCGCCGGTTTGGTCACGCCCTTGATGGTGAGGTTGCCGTCGATGGACGCGAGCTTGTCGCCATCGAACTTGAAGCCGGTGGACTTGTAGGTCGCGGTCGGGAATTTGTCTGCGTCGAAGAAACCGTCGCCCTTGAGGTGGCCGTTGAACGCTTCGCTGCCGGTGCTGACCGATTTCACGTCAATGGTGATGTCGGCGCTGCCGGTCTTGGCGGCACGATCAATGGTCACCGAGCCGGTGGTCTTGTCGAAACGGCTTTGTTGGATCGAGTAACCGAAGTGGCTGTAGCTGAACGAGGTGAAGGTGTGGTTGGCGTCGAGGCCGTAGGTTTCGGGTGCGGCGAAAGCCGGCAGGCTCAAGGTTGCAGCGATGGCGAGTGTGGCGATGCGTTTCATGGAAATGCTCCTGTGGTTGATTGGGGTTGCGTTGAGAGAGTGCTACTTGGTTTTTGCAGGTGTTTTGCTTGTGGCAGGTGCAGCGGCCGGAGTTGCAGATGCCGACGCGTTGGCGACGACACGGAAGCTGACTTGAACTTCGTTTGCGACCATCGAGACGTCGGACCACGAACCTTCACCGATGGCGAAATCATTGCGCTTCAAAGCGAAAGTGCCGTCAAAGGTGCCAGTATTGCCGTCGGCCTTGAAGGTGAAGGGGGCTACGACCGGCAGTGCCTTGCCTTTGATATTCATGGTGCCGGTGATTTCGTATTTGCCGCCACCGACCGCTTTGGTGCTGGTCGAGGTGAAGGTTGCGGTCGGGAACATGCGCACGTTGAACCAGGGCTTGCCGACCACTTCGTCGTTGGCGTCCTTGGAGCCTGCATCGATCGCTGCGAGGTCAACGCTGATATTCACCTTGGTCGCTTCCGGCTTGGCCGGATCGAAGGCGAGCTGGGTGGTGAACTTCGGAAACTTGCCGTTGACGGCGACGCCCATCTGTTTGGAGACAAAGCTGATCGATGACTTGTCGGCCTGGACGGCTGAGAATTCAGCGGCGTTGGCGCTGATTGCGCCGATCGCGGAAAACAGCGCCGCAACGAGAAGTGTTTTTTTCATTTGATTTGTCCTTGAGAATAAATGGCGTCAGGCGTTCTTGCCCGGCAGCATGCGGCGCAGAATGTCGTCGCGATCGATAAGGTGATGCTTCAGTGCCGCTGCAGCATGTCCGGCAACGGTGGCGATCATGGTGTAGTTGAGCCAGCGGTGGACCAGTTCCAGCGTTTTGCCCAAGTCTTCACTTTTCTCCAGCAAGTCCGGTAGCGGCAGCACACCGAACCACACCGTCTGGAAGCCCTTGGCCGAACTCATCAGCCAGCCGGAAAGCGGAATGGCGATCATGAAGAAATAAAGCAGGCCATGGCCGAAATGCGCGGCGAATTTCTGGATCGTCGGCATCGTGTCGGGCAGCGGCGGCGGCTTGTGCGTCAATCGCCAAAGCACGCGTAACACCACCAGCATAAAGATGGTAACCCCGGCCCATTTGTGCCAGTTGTAGAGCTTGAGCTTCTCCGGTGAGAACTTGAGACCGGTCATGTAAAAGCCAACGCCAAACGCGGTGAGAATCATCAGGGCGATCAACCAGTGCAGGACTTTGGCGGTGCCGGTATAGCGGGTTGGGGCAGTGCTCATGCTGCGCTCTCCTCGAGGTGGGCATTGTGGGCTTCGAACGCTTCGCGCAGGCGGCGCAGCTGCTGGCGCATGGTGGCGAGCTCATCGTCGCTGAAGCTGTCGAACAGCGGATTCAGATGGGCGATATGCAGCGGGAAAATTTCCTCGAACAGCGCCTGGCCTTGCGGTGTCAGTCGCGTAATCCAGCTGCGGCCGTCATCCGGTGAGGGAGTGCGCTCAAGCAGGCCCTTACCGGCCAGCCGATCCAGCACGCCGGTCAATGTGCCTTTGGTAATCAATGTTTTCTGCCCCAGTTCCTTGCAGGTCATCCCTGGCGTGTTTCCCAGCGTGGCAATGATGTCGAACTGCGGTGGCGTGAGGCCCAGTTCGCGCACATGCATTGCCGAGCAGCGCTCGAAGCCGCGCGCGCTTTCGATCAGCTCGCGCACGACAGGCATGATTTTTTTCTGTCGCAACATGGCGTGGTCACAGTGGATTGAAAACTGATGATGGGATTGAATGCTGAAAATATAGTTCGTATTAGAACTAGTTTTTCATACCTGATTGATGAAGTCAAGTATTTGCCTGTTTGGTGGCGCGCCTGGGGCAAAGGTTCCTTGAAGGTAAAACTCAAGCACTGGAGCGGGCCTTGGGCTGCTTTTGGCCTGAAAGCCGCTCCAGTGCTTGTGTTTGATGTAAGGCGCAGTGCATGCTGTCACGCGCTGCTACAGCGGTTGCAGAATCTTTCCGCTATGTTGGGCAATCGATTTTTGAAGGAAATGGGATGTCCCGACTTGCCTCCTGCGTGCTGTGCTGGCTGTTTGCCTTGTCCGTTTCCGCTTCGTTTGCGGCTGACGATTTCAATCTGGTCAAGGCCGCCGAGGGCATTTACGTCGCCCAGCGCAGCGAGCCGCCGGGCTTCACCTTCGTCGCCAATATGGTGTTCATCGTCAACGATGACGATGCGGTGGTGGTCGATACCGGTGTGGGCCCGGCAACGGCCAAGGCTGCGATTGCGGCGCTGAAGAAGCTCACATCGAAGCCGGTGCGCTACATCGTCAACACGCACTGGCACGACGATCACATGATGGGCAATTCGACCTGGCGCGAAGCATATCCGGGCGTGGAATTTATCGGCCACGCGCGTGCCGAGGCCGAGATGATGTCGACCGGTGTGTCCAACCGCAAGCAACTGCTGGAGCAGGGGCCGGCCTTCGCGAAACAGATTCGCGACGCGCTGGCAAAAAACGAGAATCTCGCCGGCAAGCCGATCAGCAACGAAGAGCGATTGGCCTACCTCAGCGATGTGGCCTGGGCAGAGCGTTATTTCACCGAGGCACCGCGGTTTTCACTGATCGCGCCAACATTAACGGTGGAAGACCACATGACGCTGGTACGAGGGAAACGAACGATCGAGATTCGGCATCTGGGTCGCGCGCATACCGGGGCCGATCTGATCGTTCATCTGCCGCTGGAAAAAATCGTTATCACCGGCGACTTGGTGGTGTGGCCGATTCCGCTTTACGGCTCTACCTCGTTCCCGGTCGACTATATCGCCACGCTGGACAAACTGCTGGCGCTGAATGCATCTACTTTGATTCCCGGACACGGGCCGGTGATGAAAGATGATCGCTACGCTCGCAGCATGCTTGCGCTGCTGAAATCGATCGAATCACAGGTGAGGGCGGCTGTGGCGCGCGGTGAAACGCTGGAGCAGGTGCGCAAGAGTGTGAAGCTCGATGTCTTTCGCAAAGAATTTGCAGGCGATAGCGCGATGCTGAATTCGCTGTTCTCCAGCTACGCGCAAGGCCCGGGTGTGGCCCGGGCTTATCAGCAGATTCGTGACGGCCTCTGATCAGGCTACCTCGAACATTTCGCTGGCAGCTTCCTTCATCGTCATCGCCAGCGTTCCGTAGACCGCAGCCCACGCATTCTCAACTTCCGGCGTAAACGCGGCGCCCAGTCCCTTTTCCAGCGTCCACAACAGTGCAGCACCGACTGTTTCATAGTGATGATCCTCGACGCCGTATGCGGTGTGGCGTTGTCCCAGATTGCGTACCACCGGCATCAGTTTCTCCGGCTGATCCAGCAGGCAGACTGCGGCGGTAATCATGTTCATCAGCTTGCTGCCCTGCGCTTCAATATTGCTTTTGAACAGCCGGCGCAGACCCGGGTCGAGCTCGAACAGGCGGCTATAGAACAATTTGGCGGCTGAGTCGGCGATGGGCGACACCTCGGCGAACGATGAGCGGACGAGGGCGATATGCTGCGGGGTCATGCGGGCTCCATATGCGTTGTTGTTTGATGGATGCCATCTTGCCGGGCGTTGCCTTTGACGTCGCGCGACAGCCGACGAAATGCAAGAAGCCGTGCGCGGATTGCGCTAAAGCGGGACGAAGCGACGCGCGATTGCGCTGGATTTTTTTAGCCAGCCCTGCAGGCGGACGAAATCAGTCGCCCTCGAATTCGCATAGGGCGTAAGTTGAATATCCAGCAGCGTGCAATCGCTCGCGTCCGCCGAGATCCGGCAGATCAATCACGAACGCGCATTCGAGCAACGCACCGCCAACCTGCTCGATCAAGCTGGCGGCCGCCAGTGCGGTGCCGCCGGTGGCAATCAAGTCATCGACCAGCAACACCTTCTCGCCGCGTGCAATCGCATCGACATGAATTTCCACACGGTCATGGCCGTATTCGAGTTGATAGTCGAGGCCGATTTTTTCGCCCGGAAGTTTTCCGGGCTTGCGAATCGGCACGAAGCCGGCGCCCAGCGCAATCGCCAAGGGCGCACCGAGAATGAAGCCGCGCGATTCGATGCCGGCGACTTTGCTGATGCCCTTGTTGCGATAGCGGTCGGCCAGCAAATCGATGGTGAGTTTCAGTCCCTCTGCATCGGCCAATAGCGTGGTGATGTCGCGAAACTGGATGCCGGGCTTGGGAAAGTCGGGAATGGTGCGGATCAGCGATTTGATTGACGGAGACATGACATCAGCGATGAATGAGCGGTGGACAAAATAATTTTGTTACAAATCTGCCGATTGCGGTAACAACGGCGGGCGTATGCTTTCTTCAGCTTGATCGGATGCTCAGATGTATTTGCACGCTACTTCAGCTTGGCATCATATGCCGCCGCTGCCATCGAGCGTTATTCAAACAATCAATCAATCGGAAGGAAATCGAATGAAGAAAATCAGCACTCTTGTCACCGCGCTGGCGTTTGGCCTGACCGCCTCGCTGGCATTTGCCCAGCCTGCTCCGCCGCCCCCGGGTGAAGGCCGCCCGCATCCGCCGCGCGATTGCAGCAAGGCGCCCGATGCCGAAAAGAAAGCCCGCTGCGAGGCGATGCAAGCCGCAATGGAAAAATGCAAGGACAAGAAGGAAGGCGACGAGCGCCGCGCCTGCATGAAGGAAGCGTTGCCGAAGAAAGACAAGTAATTCCGTTTTGCGAGTGAGTGATTGAGCGCCGGATGGTGAATCCGGCGCTTTTTTATTGTCCATCCGCCATATGGTCAGGCGCTCGTACTTTTGTCGCAGTGGTGGTCTGCGTTGCGAGCGGCTGCATCGCCTAAAATGCGGTCATGGAATGGATTGCCGCATACGCCGTGACCGGCGCGCTGGTGGGGTTTCTCGCAGGTTTGCTCGGCATCGGCGGTGGCATGACGCTGGTGCCGATACTAGCGGCGCTGTTTACCGCGCAGATGCTGACCACCGATCACAATGTGCATCTGGCGCTGGCCACCGCAATGGCCTCCGCCGCCTTCACCTCCAGCGCCAGCGTGCGCGAGCATCACAAGCATGGCGCGGTCGACTGGACCATCGTGAAACGCATGGTGCCTGGGATGATGACCGGCTCGCTGCTATCCACGTTCGCGTCGGGCTGGATCTCGCAGCGTTCGCTGGCGATTGCGTTTGCAGTCATCGTTTATGTCGCCGCGACACAGATGCTGCTGGGCAAGAAACCAAAAGCGGCGCGCTCGTTGCCCGGTCCGGGTCCGATGTTTGCCATCGGCGCGGTGATCGGCGTGCTGTCGGGGCTGGTGTCGGCAGGCGGCACCTTCCTGATCATGCCTGTGATGCTGTACTGCGGCGTGGCGATGCACACCGCCATCGGCACCGGCGCGGCGATCGGTATTCCGGTGACGGTGATCGGCACGCTGGGCTATATCGCGGCGGG
>JAEUNB010000184.1 GCA_016790625.1 Betaproteobacteria bacterium
CTTGTCGTAGTTGGCGCGGTTGAATGCTTCCCCCGAGCCTTCCGCGACTTTGCGCACCACTTCCCAATCCTTCTGGAACGTCACCGGGAAGAAGCGATCAGCGCCATCGAATGCCTTCTGCATTTCCGGTGTGTAGCGGTAGTCGGTGAAGCACTTGACCATTTTCTGTGCCAGCGCCGGGTCGAGGTCATGCGCATAGGCAAAGCTTGAGGTGGGGAATTTCTGGCTCTTGTAGATGATGCGGAAATCGTCTTCCTTGATTTGCCCGCGCGAGGCCATGCGATGGAATACGTCCGAGGCTACAGCTGCCGCGTCGTAGTCGCCCGAATTCACGCCCATCACGCTTTGGTCATGCTTGCCGGAGAACAGGATCTTGTAATCCTTGTCCGGGGTCAGGCCTTCGGCGGGGAACAGGGCCAGCGGCGCCATATGGCCGGAATTGGAGGATGGCGCGGTGTGTGCGACCTTCTTGCCTTTCAGGTCGGCCATCTTCATGAATGGTGAGGATTTCTTCACCACCACGATCAGGTTGTAACCCTGGAATTCCTTGGCATCGCCCTTGACGGCAAATGGAATCGCGCCGGCAAGGTTGACGGCGAATGCCGTGGGACCGGTGGAGAATCCGCCAACATGCAGACGGCCGGAACGCATGGCTTCGATTTCCGCCGCATTCGACTGCACCTGGTAGAACACCACTTTTTTCGACAGGCATTTGCCGAGATATTCGGTGAACGGCGAGAAGATTTTTTCGTACACGGCGGGGTCTTCCACCGGCGTGTAGGTGAAGACGATGGTGTTCGGGTTTTTGAGTTTCTTCGGGTCCTTGGGAACGTCGGCCACCAGGTCCTTGTTCTCGTCGCAATACATGGTGTCGAGATCGCCGCGGTTCTTGCATTCCTGCGCGGCGGTGTGTGTGGCCGAAAATGCAGCCAGTAGCGCGGCCAGCGTGGCGGCGCGATGCAGTGCTTTCATGTTTCTCCTCGCGGTATTTTTTTGTCGAATTGCTGCGATAGTGTAGCAATCCTGCGAAAATTGCGCAGTTCCACTTTGTTGTATTTGCAGCGGATTCACGCCCGTTAATCGCAGGCTATTTTTTAGATTCGATCCATGAACTTTCAATTGTTGGTTCGCAGCGCTCTGGTGGCGCTCACATTGCCGTTGAGCATGCAAGGCGCCGTTGCGGCCAGTGCGCCATCCAGCACCGCGCCTGCCGTGCGCGCGCCCGAGGTTGCAGCGCCAGCGGCTCCCACTGCACCGCCAAAGCCGGCTGCACCAGCAGCACTAAAGCCTAGTGACGCCGATTACGATCCGACCCAACCGGCGGTAACACCAGCACCTGCATTGCCGCCGACACCGCCGCCGCGCAAGGTGATCGGCAAGCCGACCAACACGCGTTCGTTTGTGTGGGAAGTGAAGTCACCGACCAATACCGTTTATCTGTTCGGTACGATTCACGTCGGCAAGCGCGCCTTCTATCCCCTACCCGAACCGGTGGAGGCCGCGCTGGACAGCGCCGCCAGGCTGGTCGTGGAGGCCGATATCGAAAAGCCGCTGGCCGCTGCGCAGATGGCGCCCTTGATCGGCTATCCGCCGCCTGACAGTCTGGACAAACACATTCCCAAGGCGCTGTTTGAGCGTATGCAGGCGCAATTGACCCGGCTGAAAATTCCGGTGGAAGCGGTCAAGCCGATGAAGCCGTTCGTGGTGGGCGGCCTGCTGTCTCTCAGTGAATTTTCGCGCCTGGGCTATGACATGAATCTGGGTGTGGATGCCTATCTCATCACCCGCGCACGGGAAGCCGGCAAGCCGGTGATGGAGCTGGAGTCCACTGAAGCGCAGATGAAATTGATGAGCGGCATGTCGGCAGATTTGCAGGAGGCGTTTCTCGAAAACGCGATTGCCACGCTGGAATCCGGCAACACCGCCGATCAGGTGACTGGCATGGTGAATGCGTGGCAGGTGGGCGATACCGCGCTGATGCAGGACGTGGTGCAGAGCGTCAACAAGGGCATGCGGCTTACGTGCGCGCTTGACGAGGTGCTGCTGCATGGCCGGCACGAAGCGATGCTGAAAAAGATCGAAGGCTATCTGGCCGGCAAGGAGTCGCACTTTGTTGCGGTCGGCTCATTGCACCTTGTTGGTCCGCGCGGCTTGCTGCAATCGCTCAAGGCCCGTGGCTACGAAATCAACCAGAAGTGACTCACATGAATACACGTTCCGGCGGACAGATTCTTGTCGATCAACTGAAAATTCACGGTGCAGACTTGGCGTTTTGCGTGCCCGGCGAAAGCTATTTGCCGGTGCTCGATGCGCTGTACGAAAACCGCGAAATCATCAAACTGATCACCTGCCGGCACGAATCCGGTGCGGCGAATATGGCCGAAGCCTATGGCAAGCTGACCGGCAAGCCGGGCCTGTGCTTTGTCACGCGCGGGCCGGGGGCCACCAATGCTTCCATCGGCGTACACACGGCGTTCCAGGATTCGACGCCGATGATTTTGTTTATCGGCCAGGTCGGCAACGATTTCGTCGAGCGCGAAGCATTTCAGGAAATCGATTACCGCCGCATGTTCGGCCAGATGGCGAAATGGGTGGCGCAGATCGATCGTGCCGATCGCGTGCCTGAATTCATCGCCCACGCTTATCAGGTCGCCACCAGCGGACGTATGGGGCCGGTGGTGCTGGCGTTGCCGGAGGACATGCTGTCTGCCGCCGCAGACGTGCCGGACGCGCGCGCATGGCAGCGGGTGGAAACTTCGCCAGGCGATGCCTCGATGATGCGTCTGTCGCAAATGCTGGCGGCGGCAAAGCGCCCCTTCGTCATTGCCGGTGGCAGTGGCTGGAATGTCGAGGCTTGCGATAACCTGCGCCGCTTTGCTGAAACCCAGCAGGTGCCGATCGGTTGCGCGTTCCGCTTTCAGGATTTGTTGGATAACCGCCACACGCATTACGCCGGCGACGTTGGCATCGGCATCAATCCCAAGCTCGCGGCGCGCATCAAGGAATCGGATCTGGTGATCGCACTCGGCCCGCGGCTGGGCGAGATGACCACCAGTGGTTATGGTTTGATCAATGCACCGGTGCCAGCGCAGAAATTGGTTCATATCCACGCTGGCGCGGAAGAATTGGGCCGCGTCTATCAGGCCGATCTGATGATCAATGCGACGATGGCGGCCATGGCGCGCGCATTGGCCGCGTTGCCGCGTGTGACACCGGCCGGGACCGAAACGCAGGTTGCTGCCGCGCGCGCCGACTACGAGGAATGGCAAGGCAGAAAGACCATTCCCGGCGATGTGCAGATGTGGGAAGTAATGCAACACCTCGACAAGACGCTGCCAGCCGACGCAATTTTCACCAACGGCGCGGGCAATTACGCGACGTGGCTGCATCGCTTCCATCGCTACGGCAGTTTCCGTACGCAATTGGCACCGACGTCCGGCGCGATGGGCTACGGCGTGCCGGCCGCCATCGGTGCCAAAGCGTTGTTGCCGGATCGCACCGTGGTCGCGTTCGCCGGCGACGGCTGCTTCCTGATGACCGGCCAGGAGTTGGCGACCGCAGTGCAATACCAGCTCAACGTCATCTTCGTCGTCGTCAACAACAATATGTACGGCACCATCCGTATGCATCAGGAGCGCGAATTTCCCGGCAATGTCCACGGCACCGCGTTGGTCAATCCGGACTTCGCGGCGTATGCGCGCGCATTCGGTGCACATGGCGAGACGGTGGAGAAGACCGAGCAGTTCGCCGGTGCACTGGAGCGTGCACGTGCGTCAGGCAAACCGGCGCTGATCGAAATTCGTATTGATCCGGAAGCCATTACGCCGAACACCACGCTTCAGGCGATTCGCGCAGCAGCGAAAAAATAGCGCTACAACTTCACGCGGCTGGATTCGTCAGCAGACGCCTACATGTTGTTGAGCGCATGAGGCTGCGAAGCGAGTGCAAGGACGAAACTCCAGTATTGGTGCGGCTCAACGGCCACTTTCCTCCTGGGAGGCGCGCCAGTACTGGAGTTTCTTATCAATATGCGGGCTACAGAAAAGAAACGGGCCACCCATGGGGCGGCCCTAACGTAACACTCACTCACTTCAAAAAAAGAGACTTGCGCTTGATGGAGTCCGGGCGCGCAGATTTAGTTCCCGCGGCCTTGAAAAATTTTCAAACCGCCCGCATTTGCGAAGCAAACTTTTTGTAAACCACTGATTTTCAATGGAGCCTTAGATGTCCACCGCAACCGAACAAACATCCGCGCAGCCGCAAACCATGGCGTTTCAGACCGAGGTCAAGCAGCTGTTGCAGCTGATGATCCACTCGCTGTATTCAAATCGCGAAATCTTCCTGCGCGAACTGGTCAGCAACGCCTCCGATGCCATCGACAAGCTGCGCTTCGAGGCGCTGGCAAATGCGGCATTGAACGAGAACGACACCGACCTCAAGATTCGTGTGACGGTGAACAAAGATGCTGGCACGCTCACCATCAGCGACAACGGCATCGGCATGACCCGTGACGAGGTGGTGGCGAACATCGGCACCATTGCCAAATCCGGCACCAAAGAGTTCTTTTCCAAACTGACCGGCGACCAGCAGAAGGACGCCAACCTCATTGGCCAGTTCGGGGTCGGCTTCTACTCGGCCTTCATCGTTGCCGACAAGGTCAGCCTGCGCACACGCGCCGCTGGCAAACCTGCGGGTGAGGGCGTGCTGTGGGAAAGCGCCGGCGATGGTGAATTTACACTCGCAGAGTCGGAGAAAACCACGCGCGGCACTGAAGTGACCCTGCACCTGAAGGACGATGCCAAAGAGTTTCTCGATGACTGGCGCTTGAAATCCATCATTCGCAAATACTCCGATCACATCCAGATGCCGATCGTGATGAAGAAAACCGAGTGGGATGAAGAGAAGAAAGCCCAAGTCGAGAAAGACGAAGACGAGACCATCAACAAAGCGAGCGCGTTGTGGGCGCGTTCGAAGAGCGACATCAAGGAAGAGGAGTACGAAGAGTTCTACAAGCACGTCTCGCACGATTGGGAAAAGCCGCTGGCGTGGTCGCACGCGCGCGTCGAAGGCCGCCACGAGTACACCGAGCTTTTGTACATCCCGGGCAAGGCGCCGTTCGACCTGTTCGATCGCGATACCAAGCACGGCGTGAAGCTGTATGTGCGCCGCGTATTCATCATGGACGACGCCGAACACCTGCTGCCGCGTTACCTGCGCTTCGTCAAAGGCGTGATCGATTCCAACGACCTGCCGCTGAATGTCTCGCGCGAGATCCTGCAGGAATCGAAGGATGTTGATGCGATCAAGCAGGGCTGCGTGAAGAAAGTGCTGGGCCTGCTGGAAGACATGGCGACCAGCGAGGACGCCGCGCAGATGGAAAAATTTGCCACCTTCTGGGGCGCCTTCGGCCGCGTGTTCAAGGAAGGCCTGGGAGAGGATTACGCCAATCGCGAACGCATCCTCAAGATCATCCGTGCTGCCTCCACGCACAGTGGTGACGACAAGCAGTCGGTTGCGTTGGCTGATTATGTGTCGCGCATGAAGCATGGCCAGGAAAAGATCTATTACGTCACCGCCGACAGCTTTGCCGCTGCCAACAACAGCCCGCACCTGGAAGTTTTCCGCAAGAAAGGCATTGAAGTGCTGATCTTTACCGAGCCGGTCGATGAATGGTGGCTGGGCCAGGTCGACGAGTTCGATGGCAAGAAGCTCGCCTCGGTAGCCAAGGGCGATCTTGATCTCGGTGTGTTCGAGGATGAAGCTGAGAAGAAGGAACAGGAAAAGACGGCGGAAGAATTGAAACCGCTGGTGGAGCGCATCAAGACATCGCTGGGCGATAAGGTGAAGGAAGTGCGCGTCACCCATCGCCTGGTCGATTCCCCGGCCTGCCTGGTGGTTGACGAGAACGAACTCTCGGGAAACCTGGAGCGCATGCTCAAGGCCGCCGGCCAGAAAGTGAATGCGACCAAGCCGATCCTGGAAATCAACCCTGCACATGCCGTGATCGAAAAGCTCAAGGCCGCAGACGATGCGGAGTTCGCCGACTGGGCCAGTCTGCTGTTCGACCAGTCGGTGCTGGCCGAAGGTGGCCAGCTGGAAAATCCGGCCGATTTCGTGAAGCGGATGAATGCGCTGATGCTGAAGCGCTAACCGGCAGGCGCTACCGACGGGGCAGGATGAGGCTCAACGCCGCATCCTGCCCGCTTATTTTTTGCGCTTGGCCGGCCGCAACCATTTGCAACGCCGTGAAACACTGCGTGTCATCGGGCCGAATATCTTGTAACCGCGCTTGCAAACGCATTTGCGCAGGCGTAACTTGATTCTTGGCAATCCCGCCTCTCATTACAGGATCGTGCCATGAAAAAAGTTCTGTCCTTGCTCGCGGCTGCCGCCGCAACATTGTTGCTGGGTGGCTGTGCAACCGCACCCACGTTCGGTATTCCGGACGATCAGGTCGAAATCGTTGACACACAAAAGATGCAACTGGTCGAAGACTGGGCGCGTCGATCCAACGTCACCGTGATCTGGTACCGCAAGCCGACCCGCCTGGTACCCAAGACGACTCCCGTCAGCAGCTAGACCGGCTCGACAGCAGCAAGTGCCGCGCGTTACCGGGTACGCGTGGCAAAATGCGCGCATGAATGCTGTCGTCAACCCGGAAATCCAAGCCACGTTCGAACGCGAGCGCGCGGAAGCGCGTGCGCGCAAGGTGCCTGATGCCGCCGCTGCGCGCCAACAAACGGTGCGCATGTATGGCCGATTGGCAGATCTGCAGGCCGACATCATTCGTCGTTACGGTGTGAAAACCGAATGCGAGCGAGGTTGCGCGTATTGCTGTCATCTGCGGGTCGAGATCCGGCCGCACGAGGCGTTCGTGCTGGCCAATCACATCCAGAACAAACTCAGTGTTGCGCAACGCGAGCAGGCGTTGGCGCGTATCGAGGAAAACCTGAAACGCATTTCGCCGCTAAGCGCGGAGCAGCACATTCGCGCCGGTATTCCCTGTGCGTTGCTGCAGGATGGCGCGTGCTCGGTCTATGAAGGCCGGCCGGCAACCTGCCGAAAGTACTATTCGGTGTCGGTCGATACCTGCCGCGCTGCCTTTCAGGATACCGCTGCACCATTGCGTGGCCCGATCGAGGACGATCAAGTTCGGCTGGCGGGAAACGCCGTGGCATTGGGTTACGCCAAGGGCATGGAAGAGGCCGGCCTTGACGCCGCGCAATACGAACTGCATTTTGCATTGCACCGCGCGCTGACCAACGCCAAGACGGAAAAGCGCTATCGCGACGGCAAGAAGGCGTTTATCTAGCTTCCTGCGCCAACGCCCACTGGACGTGCTCGCGCACCAGTGCGGACTCGTGATTCGACCTCGACAGCAAGGCAGTGCGCAGTTGTTCGCGTGCAGGTTGATCAATTGCGTTTTGGGCCAGTGCGTTGCCGAGTGACACCGCGATGTTCCGTAGCCACTGTGCGTGACCAATGCGGCGAATGGCGGAGCCGGCCAGTTTCTCGCTGAAGTCCGCTTCAGTCCACGAAAACAAATCGATCAGCGCAACGTCATCCAATCCATTGCGTACCGAGAAATCGGCTTCTTCAGTTCGTACCGCATATTTATTCCACGGGCAGATCAACTGGCAGTCGTCGCAGCCGTAAATGCGGTTGCCGAGCAGTGGACGCAGTTCAAGCGGAATCGAGCCGCGATGCTCGATCGTGAGATACGAGATACAGCGCCGCGCATCCAGCAGATAGGGTGCAACGATCGCCTGTGTCGGGCAGATATCAATGCACTTGCGACAGGTGCCGCAGTGCTCGCCAGTAGCGTCGTCCACCGGCAGCGGCAAGTTGGTGTAAATCTCGCCCAGGAAGAACATAGAGCCCGCGTCGCGGCTCAGAAGCAGGGTGTGCTTGCCGCGCCAGCCCAATCCGGCCTTGCGGGCGAGTGCGACTTCCATCACCGGTGCTGAGTCGGTAAATACGCGGTAGCGAAAGTCGGTGTGCTGTTCGGCAAGGCGTTGCTCGATGCGATCAGCCAGCGCCTGCAGCTTATTGCGCAAGACCTTGTGATAGTCGCGGCCCAACGCATAGCGCGAAATGAATGCGGCTTCGGAATCCTCCATCACCTGCCAGCTGTCGCGCGCTTCGGGCGGCTGGTAATTGAGGCGCGCCGATATCACGCGCATCGTGCCGGCCACCAGTTCATCCGGCCGGCTGCGCGCCGTGCCATGGCGGGCCATATAATCCATCTCGCCGTGAAAGCCCTTGCCCAGCCACTGCTGCAGATAGTTTTCTTCCGCGGTCAGTTCGGTGTCGCTAATGCCGGTTTCCTGGAAGCCCAGTTCCTTTCCCCAGCGCCCGATATCGGCGGCGAGCGCATCGAAGTCGATATCCGCAGTCATGTTTGAAGTTTATCAGCCGAGTTTTTTGTCATCGTGAACGCCATCGCCGACAGCCTGACCATAGCCCTGCCCGACGAGGCCGCAACGCTGGCGCTCGGCGCCCGAATCGCTGCATTGCTGGATAGCGGGGTTAGCATTTACTTATCCGGCAACCTCGGCGCCGGCAAAACCACGTTTTCGCGGGGCCTGATCCAGGCGCTGGGCCACGAAGGGCGGGTAAAAAGCCCGACATACACACTGGTTGAACTTTACGTAATTTCTAAGTTAAACTTGTATCACTTTGATTTTTATCGGTTCAACGACCCAGAGGAATGGAACGAAGCCGGGTTTCGCGATCTCTTCAACGGGACGAACATCTGTCTTGTGGAGTGGCCGGAGAAGGCCGGGGATCTGCTGCCCCCAGCGGACCTGAACATCCTCTTGAAGCCGACGCCGGAAATGGCCCGCACTGCGACTCTTCAGGCGCACACACCGCGCGGCCAGGCGCTGATCAAGGCACTGCAGACCGCAGCACCATCGAACGCATAAGCGTCGAGCATCACTCGAATCACAAACCGGATCCCTTTCCGAACCCTTTACGCCGCGCCCTGCTGGCACTGCCGTTGGCGTTGTCGCCATTGCTGGCGCGCGAGGCTTATGCCGCCACGCGCGTATCGTCCACACGTGTGTGGCCGGCCAGCGAATACACGCGCGTCACCTTCGAATCACCGGTGGCGCTCAAGTATCAACACTTCTTCGTCAAGGATCCTGAGCGGCTGGTACTCGATATTGAGAATGTCGAGTTGGGGCCAGCGCTGCGCGAGCTGGCTGCCAAGATCGGTACCGGTGATCCTTATGTGCAGAGCGTGCGCGTCGGCATCAATCGCACGAACGTCATTCGTGTCGTGCTCGATCTCAAGACCGAAGTAAAGCCCCAGGTATTTGCGGTACCACCGGCCGGCGAATTCGGCCACCGCTTGATGCTCGATATTTATCCTGCCAAACCGCAGGATCCGATGTTGGCGTTGCTGAACGAGGATGTCGCGGGCTTTGGCAAAAACCCGCTGCCTCAGAACAGCAACGATTCGATTGCCTCTAGACCGCAACAAGACGGTCCCGTTGGTTCCCCGGAGAACAAAAGCAAGCCGGCGGACTCGCTACCCGCGACGGATGGGAAATCATCCGTTGCGGGTAACTCGAGTACCGATAAAGGACCTGCAGGCAAGAGCGAAAACAAATCTGCCGCTGTGGTCACCAGTCGTAAGACACCGCGTCCCATTGTTGTTGTATTCGATCCGGGTCATGGCGGCGAGGATCCCGGCGCGGTCGGTCGTCGCGGTACGCGCGAGAAGGATGTGGTGCTGACCATCGCGCGCAAGCTGAAGGAGAAGTTTGACGGCGATGCGCAATACCGCGTGGCGTTGACTCGCGATGCCGACTATTTCGTGCCGCTGGACCACCGTGTGGCGCGTGCGCGCAAGCTGCGCGCCGATCTGTTTGTCAGTGTGCATGCCGATGCCTTCGTGCAGCCGCAGGCCAATGGCTCGTCGGTGTTCGCGTTATCCGAGCGCGGCGCAACGTCTACGGCTGCCAAATGGCTGGCCACGCGCGAAAACGAGGCCGACCTGATCGGTGGCGTCAATCTGAAAACGCGCGACGGCTTTCTCGCCCGCACATTGCTCGACCTTTCGCAGACCGCGCAGATCAACGACAGCCTGAAACTGGGCAAACTGGTTTTGGCCGAGCTAGGCGAAGTCAATCGTCTGCACAAGGCCAGTGTGGAGCAAGCCGGTTTTGCAGTGCTGAAGGCCCCCGATATTCCCTCCATCCTGGTGGAGACGGCGTTCATCTCCAATCCCGACGAGGAAAAGAAACTGCGCGATCGCGCCTACCAGGACAAGATGGCGGACGCGATTTCAGACGGCATCCGCCGTTACTTCGCCAAGAATCCGGCGCTGGCTCGGGTTTAGTCCTGCCGCAATCGCGCCGGCGATCAGCTAGGGCGCAACAAACGCCACCTCCATCGCGTTCAGCACGCCGGCACCCGCCACGGCGCGGATGCGAACACGTTTGCCATTCGCCAGATCGGCGGCGGTACCGCCGGTAAATGTTGCGCCGTTCGCAGACAGTGACTCGCCGCGCACACGAAATGCGGCAATCGAAGCGAAGTCGGTGATGTCGCCTTGAATTGTGAAGATGGTGCGTTCGCCGGGTGTGATCAGGCGATATTCGCTTGCGACCAGCACGCCAGCCAGTTTGCGCCCGCGCACCTCTACCCGCGAGCCGACGATCGCGCTGGCGCCCCCCACGGCGGTAGCATCGACATCGGCATCGCTGAGGCGAAACCGTCCCGGGGTCGTCACGCTTTGCACCAAACCTTCCAGCACCAGGATGGAATTGTCGTTGCGTACCGGCGTCAGGCCGCCTACGACTTGTGTCGCTACCAGAGTGTTGGAGGCTGGATCGTAGGTGCCGACAGCACGTACGCGGCCATTCAATCCGACGGACACCAGAGGCGCCCCGGGCAAGGCTTGCACGCCGCCGATGGAAACCTGTGCGTTCCCGGCCGCGACCTGTATACCTTGCAGACTGAACTGGCTCGTTCCCAGGTTGGATACATTGCCGAGCAGTTCCACTGGCGCAGAGCTGTTGGCGGGCAGCAGAATCAGGCGGGTGGCGAGTATCGACGATGGCGCGGGTTGCGGCAGGCCATATACCTCGACACGATCGCCGGTGCGCAGCGCCGCCAGGGAAGGCAGCCCTTCGAAAATGGTGTTCTGATCCATCTGCACCGTTAACGAAAGCATCGTGAACTGGCTGGTGGCAGGATTGATCGTCGAGACCGGTCCCACCGCAGCACTTTGCGCGGTGATCGAGTTGGCATTCGTCACAATCAGAATGGCGTTGCCGCCGCTTGAGATGCTGCCGCTGATTTCGGCCTGCATGCCCAGGCGCAGTTCGGTCGGAGAACGCCCGAGCTGAGTATTGAGTTGAATCAGCGCGATCAAATCCGAGATCGAAAGACTGCCGATGCTGACAGGTCCCGAAGAATTCAATGTGCCACTGGCCGTGAAGGGATCGCTGGTTTGTTGTGGAACCGAGCCGGTGCCGTTGGAGCCGGTCTTGGTATCGCCGCCGCACGCGCCCAGCAGCATGACGAAAGACAACGCCACAGCGCCCACCACCGATTGATGGAGAGAGGGGAATATTTTCATGCTTCTTCGTCCTTCTTCTTTTCTGCATAGAAATACATGCCGACACGGATGCGCATATCGCCCTTGCGTCCTGCGGTGATGTCGGCTTCTTCGGCGGCGATGGCCTGCGCAATCGTTTCATCGTGCACACGCTGCCATTGAGTTCGAGCAGCACGGGCCAGTTGCGCCACAGCCTCGGCCGATAGCTCATCGGAAAACACCGAGCGTTCCAGGAAAGGGGGCTGCTCGGCCAGCACATTGGCCACCGCCGCATTGGCGTGGTCCTCAAGGTTTTCACCCAATGGCAGCAGCCGGTCGGCAAAGCTCTGCTGGGTGAGGAAGGCAGCCGGATTCAGTCGCACAATGCCTTCGTCATCCTCGGTGGCATAGCCCAGCCTTGTGAGTTCTTCCAGTACTGCCGCCGGCCGGTGATCGAGGGTAATCGAGCGCACCAGATCGTCGAAGGAAAGCTGCCGCCCATCCGAGCGGCGCGGCAACGGCTTGGGATTGCCATCGCGATCGCGCCAGCGGCGGACGCTGCTCCACACCGCGTGGGTGGCGGAGGCAAATGAGGCGATGTCTTCCGGGCGTTTCTCGTTCGCCGCTTCGGTAGTGAGACGGCGAATTTCCTTGCGATTGAGTCCGGTCAACAGCGACAGCCGTGTGCCGGTGGCGTCCTCGTCGGCAAAGTGCCGTTGGGCACTTTCCACATACACGCGCTTCAGCAATTCGCTGGCTACCTGATAGGGCACGCCGCGTGCGATCAGCAGCCGCACCACCGGTGCCAGCAGGCGGGCAACCGTTGCAAGCAGTGAGCCTGTCGGGTTGCCTTCGGAATCTTGGGGGGGAAGGGCGGTCATGAAATTAGGCGGAGATTGCGCAAGAGAAGTGCGGGAATTATTCCCGGGTCCTCGGTTGAGCGCAAATCCGGCTGTTGGCGAATTGCAGGCGAACGCATAGCTTGCGCAGACAATTTCCGGCGCAAAGCAGGAAGAATTCGTCAGGAAAAAAAGGGGCTTGCATTATTTTTTAAATGCGGGAATAATTCCCGCATCAACAAGATATCGTAATTGGCAGGGTTGTGCAACAGCAATGAATGGGCAACGTGAGCAAAGTGGGATGCAAAACACAGAGCGAACAAAGGAGATTGTGATGAGGCACTTGCAGACATTCGGTTCCGGCGGCGCGCTGTTCGTGATCGCGCTGATAGGCTTGGCATCACTGGCGCTTTCCGCCCAGGCGCAGTCGCCGGGTTCGCTGGTGTTGGGCGAACGCGTGGCGAAAGTGGAAGTGACCCCGGCGGTAGCCGACGTCGGCGTTGAGCGCACGATTACCATCTCGGGCATTTGGCCGGGCTGTGTGCCAGTTGGTGCGCAATTGATTGATGACGGGCGCACATCGCCTACTACGCGCCTCGTTCGGATGAATTTGCCATTGACTTTGGTGGCCTGTCCCGCCGCATACCTGCCGTATACAGTGACAACCAAATACACACCCAAGTCACGCGGCATCGATCGCCTGCTGATCCAGAATACGGATGGCGAATATCTGGGCGAAGGCTTGCTCGATACGCGCGCGCCGGACAATAACCGCTCGGCCTACAACATCACCGGCATGTGGTACGACCCGGCCTCCAATGGCTCGGGCCTGACCTTTGTGCACAGCCGTGCCGACAGCAGCAATAACGCCGTGTTTGGCACCTGGTATGTGTACGACAGCAGCGGCATGCCGCGCTGGTACACGATACAAAATGCCGAGTGGAAATCCGGCGGCCTGGTACTCGAAGGGACCATGTACGAGACGCGTGCCAGTGCGAGCTGCCCCATTGTTTTCTTAGCCTGCCCGGCACCGCTTTCACAGGCGCTGGTTGCTGGCAGGGCACGTTTCACCATCACCGGTACCGGTAGCGCCAAAGCTGAAGCGCTGAACGCAAGCGGCGCGGTGGTATTCACCTCCAACCT
>JAEUNB010000212.1 GCA_016790625.1 Betaproteobacteria bacterium
GGCAGGTTGCGGCTGCATTCGCCGCCGGCAATGCGGTGGTGGCGAAACCTGCCGAGCAGTCGCCCATGATTGCGTTTGAGGCGGTCAAGCTGCTGCTGGAAGCGGGCATGCCGAAGGATGCAATCGCATTGCTACCAGGACGTGGCGAAATCATCGGCGCCAAGCTGGTGGCAGACGAACGCGTTGCCGGTGTGGCGTTTACCGGCGGCACCAATACCGCTCAGGCAATCAATCGCACGCTGGCAAACCGCAATGGCCCGATCATTCCGTTCATTGCCGAGACCGGTGGATTGAACGCGTTGATCGCCGACTCGTCGGCTCTTCCCGAGCAAGTCATCAACGATGTGGTCGCTTCCGCGTTCAATAGCGCCGGACAGCGCTGTTCGGCGCTGCGCATCCTTTGCGTGCAGAAAGACATTGCACCGCGCATTGAAAAATTGCTGAATGGCGCGATGCAGGAACTGCGCCTGGGCGATCCGGCAAAGTTGGACACGGATATCGGTCCGGTGATTGATCGCGAAGCGTTCGACATGCTGGTGGCGCATCGCGAAAAAATGGCGTCACAGTTTCGCCAGATCGGCCAGACGCCGTTGCCGCGCGATATTCCGGCAGGGCATTTCTTTGCGCCGTGCGCGTTTGCGATTCCTGCCTTCGATTCGATCAAAAGCGAAGTGTTCGGCCCGATTCTTCATGTCTACGCATTTGATGGCGAAGACTTGATGAAAGTGGTTGATGCGATCAATGCCAGCGGCTACGGTCTCACACTTGGCGTGCATTCGCGTATCGAGGAGACGATCGAAGCGATTCGTTCGCGCGCGCGCGTCGGCAATCTCTACGTCAACCGCAACCAGATCGGCGCAGTCGTGGGTGTGCAGCCGTTTGGCGGCGAAGGCTTGTCCGGTACCGGGCCCAAGGCTGGCGGCCCACACTATCTGTTCCGGTTTGCCAGCGAACGCACCGTCACTGTTAATACTGCGGCGGCCGGAGGTAACGCAGCGCTAATCGCCAGTTCGGAATAGTCACCCACTCGTCACGTCGCCCGTGTATTCTTGCGGTTCGTTTCGAACAGGATGGTAGTGCTGCGAATGCGATATGTGCGGTTTTGGCCGGCGATGACGGTGATGGTGGGGTTGTTGGCCGGCTGTGCGCAGATGGTTGCGCCCTGGCCGGAAACGCCCGGCGCCGGCGGCCCGTATTCATCGGTGCAACCATTCTCATTGACCTCACCCGGCGAAACGGCACCGCCCGGCTGGGAGCCTTGGATACTTTCCCGCTTCCTTGCCAAGACGGACTACAAGATTGTCGATCTAGACGGCGAGCGGGTGTTGGCGGCAAAAGCCAATGTATCGGCATCGGGACTGCTCCAGCCGTTGTCCGTTTCAGCCAACGATTTTCCCTGGCTCAGCTGGCGCTGGAAAGTGCCGCAGCTGATTGCCGACGCCGATAACGCCAGCCGTATTGGTGACGACTCGCCGGTGCGAGTGATTGTCGCTTTCGATGGCGACAAATCGAAACTCGATTTCGAAGACCAGTCGCTGGCGCAAACGGTAAAGCTGTTCAGTGGCCGTGAGATGCCTTACGCCACCATCCAGTACATCTGGGAGAACAAGCTGCCTCCGGAGACGGTGCTGGACAATGCGCGTACCTCGCGCTCGAAAATGCTGGTGGTGGAAAGCGGGCCTGCGCAGCTCGACAAGTGGCTCCACTTCAAGCGCAACGTAAAAGCTGACTTCGAACGGCTGTTCGGGGAGCCACCGGGGCCGATCATTTTCGTTGGCGTCATGACCGATTCCAACGCGACGCAGTCACAGGCCGTGGCGTACTACGGCGACATACGGCTTTCGCATACTGACTAGTATCGGTCGGGGGTGAAACTCCAGCATTGGCGCGGCTTTCCAGTTATTTATGGCTGGAAAGCCGCGCCAATGCTGGAGTTTTGATTGCATTCTATGAGCGGCCTACAGCTTGCGGATTCCGGACGGCGGGTGGTTGCCGGACAGCAACACCAGCATCTGTTTACCCTCATCCTTCCAGAAATCGACGGCGTCCTGAAACAGTTCGATCACTGTTTCCAGTTCGCTCTCATGATGCTCGGCAAACGCGTCGGTGTGGTCGAAGTAGATCGCATAGCCGTCCGCATCGGCCCAATCCATGTCGGTCAGGCAGTCGTAGAACGCATCCCAGTTATTGCCGAAATGCGAGGGAAATTTCATCACCACGGCGGCGTGATTGAGGAATTGCTGCTTCTTCTCGATCTGCTTGCCTTCAAGGTGATAAAAGGCCATTTTCTTTGCCTTGGCCAGCTTGCTCAAATCAGCGACGGACGCATGCGACTTCAGCCAGAAAACACCTTGCGGATGCTCGCCGGCGAACAGGTTCTTGAGTTCAGGTGACGGCATGATGTTCTCCTTCACTCCTTGATGATTTTGAACGTGGCGTAATGGTCGCCGGTGTAATAGCAGGGCGATTGTGGTTTGCCAGCGCAGACGATGCGGCGCGCGCCACGATCGCGTGCTCCCGGCGTCTTGACGGTGTACTCCCGATAAACCCCGCGCGGTTGCTTGGGCAAAACCCGTTCGCGGTTGGAAAAAGTGGTGCCGTCCTTGGCGTAAGGGAAGGGTCCGCCTTTGCGGATCAGTGCCAGCGTGTCGCGGCCTTCCTTGGGCAACTCGGCAACAGTGATTACCGCCAAGCCGCTCGTGTTTTCAAATGCCAGCACGGGCGCTGCGAGCATCGATGCTGCAGCGACACCAAAGGCAAAAACCAGGTGAGCAATTCCATTCATCTTCAGCTCCTCGCCGTGCCGGCTTTCAGTGCCTTGTCGGCCAGCTTCTGGTTGAACTTGACCGGATCAATGACGAATCGTTCGTGCGTGCCGGACGTGATCTCGTCAACACCATCATGCGCCGAAACTGAAAATGTCAGTTTGCGCCCCTCGATTTTTTCCAGCGTCGCATCCACTGTGACCGTGAGGCCGGCGGGCGTGGCTGCGGTGTGCGACAGGTTCACCAGAATGCCAACGCTTTGATCGAGCGGCGGTTCAAGGTGCGTTTTCAGCAGATCAACGCAAGCCCATTCGCACAGGGCCACCATGTAACCGGTGGCGAATACCTTCGGCATATCCTGGAAATCGGTGGCCTCGCGATAAATATGCGGCACGGTCTTCGATTCAGGAACCGTATATTTCAGCGTATGGCGAATCCCTGGCTGCAGCGACGGCTTCATAATCTATTTCTTCGGGCAATGCGGGCAGCTTTCCGCATACAGAATCATGTGGTGATCCTTGATGACAAAGCCCAGTTGCTTGGCGATTTTCTCCTGGCGCTTCTCGATTTCCGGATCGTTGAATTCCTCCACATGACCGCAATTGACACAGACGATGTGATCGTGATGCGCGCCTTCATTCAGTTCGAACACGGCCTTGCCGCTCTCAAAATGATGTCGAATCAGCAAACCGGCCTGCTCGAACTGGGTCAGTACCCGATAGACGGTAGCCAGGCCGACATCTGCATCTTCCTTGAGCAGCAGCTTGTAGACATCCTCGGCCGAAAGATGGCGCTGCTTGGCGTGCTGAAACAGATCCAGCACCTTGAGGCGCGGCAGCGTGGCCTTCAGGCCGATGTTGCGCAAGTCTTTGGATTCAGGCATGTCGGTCTCGTTGGGGATACGGCAATAATCATAAGCGTTTTTCCGCCGCATCATGATGACGGTGCCAATTTCGCATGGCAGGGAACGTGGGTGGGGCAGGAGGGTCTGACGGGCTATAATTCGCCTTCATTTCAGGCAACAGGCTCAGGGAAGCACTATGCGGCAAATCAAAATGGCAATTGCGGCGGTCGCCGTGGCAACGGTGTCGGGTTGCGCCGGTTTCGGCGTTCATCGTATCGATGTCCAGCAGGGCAATCTGGTGACACAGGAGCAAGTGGCCAAGGTCAAGACCGGCATGAGCCGCAACGATGTCAAGAGCCTGCTGGGCACGCCTTTGTTGCAGGACGTGTTTCATGCCAATCGCTGGGACTACTATTTCAGCAACGAGCAGGGCACCAAGTACGGTCCCTTTGGCCGTGAACAACAAAAGTTTCAGGTAACGATTTTCTTCGAACAGGAAAAAGTCGCGAAGGTTGACGGTGTTGCCTCGCCCGTTGAAATCCTCACCGGTGGTGGCCCACGCCGTTTCCTGCCCAACACGCAGGTGCCCGGCGCGCCGACGCCGCCCAAGCAGTAGTCAACATGGGTGCGATCAACCTCGCCATCGCCGGCGCGGGTGGCCGCATGGGGCGCATGCTGCTGGAAGCGGCGGCATCGCAATCGGATATGGCGATTACCGGCGCGCTTGAGCATGCTGCCAGCCCGCTCGTTGGCAAAGATGCAGGGGAACTTGCCGGTAACGCCAAAGGTGTTGTTATTACCAACGATCTCGCGCTCGGCCTGAAGGGTGCGTCGGTATTGATCGATTTCACCCGGCCCGAGGGGACGTTGCAGCATTTGGCGGCCTGCCGCCTGCATCGCGTCAACGCGGTGATTGGCACCACTGGGTTCACTGCGGAACAGAAGCGCGAAATCGAAGCGGCTGCCAGGGAAATCGCGATCGTCTTCGCGCCCAATATGAGTGTGGGCGTTAACGTCACGCTGAAGCTGATCGAGATGGCGACAAAAGCGCTGCATGAACATTACGATATCGAGATCATCGAAGCGCATCACAAGCTGAAAGTCGATGCGCCTTCCGGTACTGCCATCAAGATGGGCGAAGTTGCGGCAGCGGCGATGGGAAAAACGCTGGACGAAATTGGCGTGTTCGAGCGCCACGGCGTGATCGGCGAGCGCAAAACCGGCACCATCGGCTTCACCGCCATTCGCGGCGGAGACATCATCGGCGATCACACCGTGATGTATGCCGGCACGGGAGAGCGGATCGAAATTTCGCACAAGTCCTCAACCCGTTCAGGTTATGCGCAGGGCGCGATGCGAGCAGCGCGGTTTCTCTCCGGCAAGAGAGCGGGGTTGTTTGATATGGACGACGTGCTGGGTTTCAGTAGCTGATCGTCCTTGGTTGGTGCAGGAATTGATACCTGCGGTTGCGGAAACAGCGACGTCCAACATATGGCAGCCTCATTTCGCCCGGTTGCACTACTATCGACCAGCGAAAAATCTTCGAGGCAATGATCATGTTGCGTTATCCATTGGCTTTAGCCCTCTTTCCGGCGATGTTCTCGCTACCGGCGCACAGTGAGTTGCCGACCTTCGACTCGGCCAGTCTTTGCCCCAACGCGGAAGCCGAGCGCGCACCCAATCAGCGATATTTGCGTACTTGCGTCGTTTCCTCGGAGGGGCAAGATAATCTCATTGTCGAACGGTTTACCGCCACTGGCCTACTTGACCCCATTTGGGGTACGGGCGGCCGCGCACAACTAGCGATTGAGAACGACACATCCTGTCATACCGGCCATGCTGGTTCAGGGGTGTACTTTCCACCTGATGGTCGCACCTTGGTCATTCCACCCGGCGCATCGCGTCTGATTGCGTTTGGTGCGGATGGGACGTTCGATGTTTCCTACGGGAATCATGGCTTAAGTGCCCGAATCTGTGATCAGAACGTCAACACCGCCCTGTTATCGCTGGATATGTTGGCGGATGGCCGATTGGTGGCGATATCCTGGTCCACCTTCACATTTCACGGTGAGGTAAGGTATTGCGTTGCCTATCGATTGCTGGCAAATGGCAACGCAGATCCGGCGTTTGCCGATTCATCTAATATCGCCGGCCGAATCGGCTATGGAAGTGTGCCTTGCAGCGACAACACGGTTGCATGGGCACTGCAAGAAGACAATAGCTTGCAAGCGACGTTTTTCGGTCAGCCCGACAACACTACAACCCCCATTCTGTATGTCTATGGTCAGGGCCCGACACCCGGAAGCGTGGCTATTGTGCCGAATCGCGCGTTGCCCCGGCGTGGCGTGGTATTCCACTTTGGCAATGCCGGATCGCGTTTTCGCTACCGGGATGGCTCAATTCATGCAATCGAGCCTGGCATTGGCCAGATGACGACAATCCTGCCGACTGGTCGAATCATGTTTCAGTCATTCAACTATGAAGTATCTACCCGAGTAAGCTCGCGAACGTTCCTCCGAGCGATGCCGTCGGGCGAACTTGACACATCGTTCGGCACGGGTGGAGTAACTCGGGTCTCGTTTCCGGCGGCTCCCGAAAACTGCACGTTAGCCTTGGGCCAGGAAAGTGTTTTCCTGCAGCCCGACGGGTCAACAATATATACGGGGCGGTATTACTACTACTATGCGAACACGGGGTGGGCACACGTACGTTGCCCGGCGCCGTCAGGGTCGAAGTTTGCGGTCAAGTTGCTTGCAGACGGCAAACTTGATCCGAGTTTTCCTCAGTGGAAAGATCCCGCTGTTTCGGGCGCAATATTTGCCATGGAATCACCCAAGTGGACCGCCGTCGAATACTACAGCCCGAAGCTCGACCGCTACTTCTTCACGCCGCATCCGCTTGAAGCCGACGCGATTGACCGCGACATAACACTGCGCGCACAAGGCTGGTGGCGCACTGGCAAGTCCTTCGGTGTCTGGAATCCCGACGCCGAATTACCGGGTACCGCCAGTGCCTGCCGCTTCGCCGCCGATCCGATTGTTCCGCCCAAATCCTTCTACGACTCCATCCTTGATGAAGAATGCAACATTCTGCGCGAGCAGGAATTGGCAACACCTCCAGGCCAACGCGCCTGGCGTTACGACCGTGAGTCCTTCCGCGCAACGCCACCAACAAATGGTGCCTGTCCGTCTACCTTGATTCCGATTTATTCCCTTTACAACCAAGGGCATGAGCGCGGAATCGATTCCAATTTCCGCTACGTAGACAACCTCACCGACTTCAACCTCATGATCGATCGTGGCTGGGTGGGCTTGGCGAAGCCGCAATTCTGCGCGCGACCTGACTAAGGCAATCAAGGTTTGATTGCCGCAGCGCAGCACTTCGGCTAAAATAGCCTCTTAATCGCGCAACGAAAACGCGGGAAAGGTCCCAAAGGCCTTTCCCGTTTTTTGTGCCCACGCGCGGGGTCAATCTTGGGGATGCTCTGATTAAATTCAGTTCTAAGCCAGACTAGGCGCGAACACAAAAATTCCGACGCTGCATATGTTGATATGCAAGGAAGAATTTTTGTGTGAGCAACAACGTATGGCAACGAAATGGATTTAATCGGAGCTTCCCCAGTTCTACCGGAGCACTCCTTGATTCATCCCGCCCCCGCCCTGCTTGTTCTTGCCGATGGTTCCGTGTTCAAGGGCTCTTCAATCGGCGCAACGGGCCACGCCACCGGCGAAGTCGTTTTCAACACCGCCATGACCGGCTATCAGGAAATCCTCACCGATCCGTCCTACATGGGACAGATGGTGACGCTGACCTATCCGCATATCGGCAATACCGGCGCCAACAGTGAGGATACGGAATCGGCAAAGTGCTACGCCGCCGGCCTGATCATTCGCGATCTGCCGACGTTGGCGTCCAATTGGCGCATGCAGGAAACCCTGCCTGCCTATCTTTCGCGCAATGGCGTCGTGGCCATCGCCAATATCGACACGCGTCGCTTGACGCGACTGACGCGTGAGAAGGGTGCGCAGAATGGCTGCATTCTGGTCGGCGACCACAGCGAGGCAAATATTGCCAAAGCACTAGCACTGGCGAAGGCGGCACCGAGTATGTCCGGACTTGATCTGGCCAAGGTGGTTTCCTGTCAAAAGGCCTACGACTGGAATCAGTCGACCTGGGCCCTGGGCAGCGGCTATGGTACGCAGAAAGATGCTGCGTATCACGTCGTCGCTTTTGACTATGGCGTCAAACACAATATCCTGCGCATGCTGGCTGAGCGCGGCTGCAAGATTACGGTGCTGCCAGCGCAGGCAACTTCCGCAGATGCGCTGGCGCTGAAGCCCGACGGTGTTTTTCTCTCCAATGGCCCCGGTGATCCGGAACCGTGCGATTACGCCATCACCGCGATTCGCGAAATCATTGCGAAAGACGTTCCGGTATTTGGTATCTGTCTCGGCCACCAGTTGCTGGCGCTCGCGTCCGGTGCCAGGACCGTCAAGATGAAATTCGGCCATCACGGCGCCAATCATCCGGTGCAGGACCTAGATACGAAAAAGGTCTACATTACCAGCCAGAATCACGGCTTCGCGGCAGATGAAAAGACACTGCCGGCCAATGTGCGTATCACGCACAAATCGTTGTTCGATGCCACCTGCCAGGGCATCGAGCGTACCGACAAGCAAGCATTCAGCTTTCAGGGGCACCCAGAAGCCAGCCCTGGCCCGCATGAAGTAGGTTATTTATTCGACCGTTTCGTGTCGATGATGGAGCAGGGCCGTGCCGGCTAGGAAACTGACGGCCAAGCAAGCGTTGGTCGAATATCAAGTCCTGGTCTCGAAGGTCGCAATTTTGCGAGGTCAGCGCGTGATGTTGTCGCATGACCTGGCGGAGTTGTACGGCGTTGAGCACAGGGTCTTGATGCAGGCAGTGCGCAGGAACGCCGGAAGATTCCCGGCGGACTTTTGTTTTTTGTTGACGGAACATGAGGTTAGGAACTTGAAGTCACAAATTGTGACTTCAAGTTGGGGCGGTGCTCGGAAACCGCCACACGCCTTCTCCGAACAAGGTGTCGCGATGCTCTCCAGCGTGTTGCGCAGCGAGCGTGCAGTCGCCGTGAACATTGAGATCATGCGCGCGTTTGTGCAAATGCGAGGGTTGATCGGGAGCAATCGCGAACTCGCGCGCAAGATCGCCAAACTGGAAGCGGAGTATGACGAGCAATTCGCTGTCGTATTTAAAGCTCTGCGCGAGTTGATGGACGAAAAAACCAAGTCAACTCCGGTTAAACGCAAGATAGGATTTACCTGACCATGCTCGGCATCACCGATCTCGCCACCTACATCGTCGGCACGATATTCATCATCCTGCTGCCGGGGCCGAATTCGCTTTATGTCCTCTCGGTTGCCGCCAAACGCGGCGTGCGCGCGGGCTATCAGGGCGCGGCGGCAGTCGTAGTGGGTGATTCAATTCTGATGATAGCTGCGGCTGCCGGTGTCGGCTCGCTGCTCTCCGCCTATCCGGGGGTGTTCACCGTCATCAAATATGCCGGTGGCGCTTATTTGGTGTGGATCGGTGTTCAGCTAATTCGCGCCGCGTTCAACCGCTGGCGCCACGGTGAAGCCATGCTCGCGGCAGCGGCGGAAAGTGCGCCAGAGGACACCAGCCACCCCTTCAAGCGCGCCCTGTTTATCAGCGTGATCAATCCGAAGGCCATCCTGTTTTTCGTTTCGTTCTTTATCCAGTTTGTCGATCCGGCCTATCCCCACCCGGTACTGACCTTTGCGGTGCTGGGCGGGATCCTGCAGGTGATCAGCATCATTTATCTCAGCACCTTGATTCTGGTCGGCAGCCGGGTTGCCGCTGCGTTTCGCCGCCGCCATCGCACTTCCGCCGCAATGACCGGCGGCGTAGGAATTCTGTTTATCGGTTTTGGCGCCAAGCTCGCCACTGCCACTATTGAGTAACAAGCATGCCAAAACGTAGCGATATCAAATCCATCCTTATCATCGGCTCCGGCCCCATTGTCATCGGCCAGGCCTGCGAGTTCGATTACTCCGGCGCGCAAGCCTGCAAGGCCCTGCGCGATGAAGGCTACAAGGTCATCCTGATCAATTCCAACCCGGCGACGATCATGACCGACCCGGAGCTGGCCGACGCCACCTACATTGAGCCGCTGACGGTCGACGTGCTGGAGAAGATCATCGCGCGCGAGCGGCCCGACGCGCTGC
>JAEUNB010000228.1 GCA_016790625.1 Betaproteobacteria bacterium
TGGCACTACCCGGGCCAGTGGGCCGCCGGCAAATGGGTCGTAATCGACTTCGGTCAGCTGCGATCCTGCGGGCTGCACAGCACTCATGAATCCAGCCTCAGGTATTTACCGGGGCTGTCGGGGTTGGGCACGAACCAGGCAGGATTGCCTTGCGGGTCCTTGCCCAGTCGAGCACCCGGTACGGGCGGGCGGGTGGCGTCGAAAGCAGAAGCCGATTCGTCCTTGCGGCGTGGCAGCAGGTCTGCCTCCTGCAACTCGATCACGGATTCCTTGAATGCGGTTTTCATGAGCGCGATATCTTCCAACGTGTGCGCAGTGGTAAAGAAACACGGGAAGTTGTCGAGAATATGCACGCCACGGCTCCGCATCATGGCGAAGAGCAGGTCCTGCAACGGATGGTCTTCGAGGAAAGTTGTGCGCCACAGCGAGGCGAAGTGCTTGATCTGCAGTGGTGCGCCGACCTCTGCACAAAACGCATTGAGTTCGTCGGCATAGGCTGCAGTGCGCAGATTGAGATTTGCCTGCAGCGAAGGACCTTCCTTTTTCATGAGCTCAAGCGACGCCTTGGCGGCAGCCAGCGCGAGCGGGTGGCGGACAAAGGTGCCGGCGAAATAGGTCACACCCACGGTGGGGATCGAAGCGTCGCCGTACTCCCAGGCTCCGCCATCCAAGGCATCCATGTATTCGCGTTTGCCGGCGATGACGCCGATCGGATAGCCGCCGCCAACCACCTTGCCGTAGGACGACAAGTCGGCGCGGATGCCCATAATGCCTTGTACGCCAGAGGGGTGCGAGCGGAAGCCGGTGATGACTTCGTCGAATATGAGGCAGGTACCGCTCTTCTCGGTGATGGCGCGCACTTCCTGCAGGAATTCCTTCGGCTGGAAATCCGGCCGGCGGCTTTGCACCGGCTCAACCAACACAGCGGCGAGTTCGTCTGCGTTCTGGCGGATGATTTCCAGGGTCTCCGGCGTGCCGTAATCGAGCACCAGTATGTTGCCGAATGCCTCGGACATGATGCCGGGTGCAGCGGGTATACCCTTGTTGTTGCGGCCCGCGCGCACAATTACTTCGTCGAATGTGCCGTGATAGGAACCGGAAAACACCACCATCAGGCTGCGGCCGGTTACCGTTCGGGCGATACGGATCGCCGCCATCACCGCCTCGGAGCCGGTGTTGCAAAGCCCCGCTCGATCGAAGCCGGTGAGTTCGCAGACCAGTTTGGCGACATCGCCAGCCAGCGGATGCATGGGGCCAATGTCGTAGCCGGACTCCAGTTGTTTCTTGATGACATCCTGAATGAACTCGGGCTGCCACCCGAACAGGCTCATGCCGAAGCCGTTGAGCGCATCTACATACTCGTTGCCGTCGATGTCCCACATCCGCGCGCCCTTGGAGCGCTCGACGACGATTTGGTAGGTCAGCTCTTTGGTTGTGGGACGGAAGTTGTTGACTACGCGAGGGTCCGCAAGATGCGGGCGGTGAAGGGCGGTATAGGCCTTCGACTTTGCCGTACGCGCGTTGTAGCGCTGGATGAAAGCGTCAAGGCGCATCTTCTGCCGGTCGGTAAGTGCGCTGCCCTGGGTGTGTATGCGGGCAATCGCACCGAAAGCTTTCTTGACGTCGTAAGTGACGGACTTGACCGGGTCATCGGTTGTGGCAGTTGCCGTTGTCTGTGCTGTGACTGGTGCAGGCGCGATTGTCGGCATTGCGGCCATTGCAGGGGTTGCGCCACCCAGCAAGGCGAGTTGTTGTGCCATCAACTGCATCTGCTGCTGGATGACCTGTTGCACCAAGCCGCCGGGGGCGGCGCCATTCGAGGCCGACAACGCGGGCATGACCATCGCCATGGGTGCCGGTTGCGCCGGAGCGGGCACAGTCTCTGCGGGCAAATTCGCATCCATGTACTCAGCCAGCGCATCGAAGCTTCGATAGTTTTCCATCAACTGTCGGAACGTGATCTTCACCGCGAATGCTTTTTTGAGCTGAATCGCAGCCTGCGTAAGGGTAAGCGAATCCAGACCGAGCTCGATGAAGGTGGTTGTGGGGTCGCCGGCCGCGAGGTCGGCACCGGCAACGTCTTCGAATAGCTTGCGCAGGTCTTGTACCAGTCGTTGCCGGCGCGGTGCGGGAGTCGGAGTGGCTGTCATCATCGGGCTCGTGATCGTATTTGAAATCGGTTGTGCGGCGATTGGGTTGGCGGCATTTGGCGCGGGTGCAGAAGCGTATGGCGGTGCATCCAGCCAGTAGCGCTTTCGTTCAAATGGGTAGGTAGGCAGAACAACACGGCGGCGCGAGCCCCAGTTCTGCTGCAGTTCAATGCCCGCCGTCCAAAGTTGACCCTCTGCCAGCGCAATGCATTTGGCCTCCGTGTCAGGCTGGTCGCCGAGCGATGCGATGGCCAGTGGCGCGGGGTTGCCGGGGACGACATGCTGGCGGATCAGTGTTGCCAGCGTGCCACGCGGACCGATCTCGAGAAAGGCTACGTTGACAGGCGCTTGCCGCACAGCAGGCGAGAACCGCACCGGTTCGCGCAAGTGCCGTGCCCAGTAGCGACTGTCGCACGCCTCCTCGGCGGTGAGCGGCTTGCCCGTCAAGGTGGAAATGATGGGCAGGCTGGGCGGGGATAGTGTGACTGCCATCACCAGCTTACGGAACGGTTCAATGGCCGGTTCCATCATGACGGAATGAAACGCATGCGAGGTGCGCAGCATCCTCACGGCCGTGCCTTCGGATTCCATTTTTGCGGCGAAAGCTTCTACAGCAGGTGTTGGCCCGCCGACTACGCAGGCAGTTGGCCCGTTCTCTGCGGCAAGCGAAATGTCCTGAGGCAGCAGTGGTTCGAGTTTGGCCGCCGACATGCGCACCGACAGCATGCTGCCAGCCGGTAATGCCTGCATCAGCGCGCCGCGCTTGGCGACGAGTCGGATGGCATCGTTGAGCGTCATCACCCCGGCCAGTACTGCGGCAACGAATTCGCCGACCGAATGACCGATCAGAACGGCCGGCCTCAACCCGCGCGCCAGCCATACCTGGGCCAGCGCATATTCGAGACAGAAAGTCGCGGGCTGAGTGATTTTGGTCGCATCCAGCGAAGCCGGTTCGCCATCGAACATCGCGGCTTTTAGATCGAAGTCGACATGTCCTTTGAGGGCATCCATGCATTCGTCGATGGCTTCGCGAAACACCGGTGAAGTCGCGTACAGCCCGCTGCCCATGCCAGCGTACTGCGCACCTTGTCCGGGGAATGCGAAGCCGATGCGAGGCGTGTGTGCCGGCAGCTCTCGCTGGGCGCGGAACGCGCTGTCCTTGGTGCGGAGTGCCTTGACGGCGTCGGCAATGCCGTCGGCGGCCACAACAAGACGATGTGCGAAGCGGCTGCGACCGACATCGAGAGTGAACGCGGCATCGGCCAAGTCAATGTCGCCGGTCTCCAGGCAAGTGGCCAGCCTTGTCGCGGCCTGCGACAAGGACTCCGCGCTTCGTGCAGAAAGTCTCAGTAGTTGGGCGCCTGCTGCGGGTGCGGCTGGAAGGGGCGATGGCGCTTCTTCCAAAACTACGTGCGCGTTGGTGCCGCCGACGCCAAACGAACTGACTCCTGCAAGACGAGGCACCGATGCTCGCGGCCAGGCTGTTTGTTTGGCATTCACAACGAATGGGCTGCGAGCGAAGTCGATTTTCGGATTGGCGGATTCGAAGTGAATCGACGCGGGCAGTACGCCGCGGTCCAGCGCCATTGCCGTCTTGATCACGCCGGTGGCACCGGCTGCGGCGATGAGGTGGCCAATGTTGCTTTTCACCGAGCCGATGCGGCAATAGCCGCGCACGTCGGGATTGGCTGTGCGATGGAAGGCTCGCGTCAAGGCTTCGATTTCTATGGGGTCGCCGAGAGGTGTCGCAGTACCATGGGCCTCGACGTAGCCGATGGCTTCGGCCGAGACACCGGCGTCTCGATGCGCTGCGGCAATCACCGCGGCCTGACCATCAACGCTAGGCGCTGTGAAGCTTGCCTTGCCGCCGCCGTCGTTGTTGGTGGCCGTACCGCGGATAACGGCATGGATGCGGTCGCCATCGGCAATCGCCTCCGGCAGCCGTTTCAACAGAACCACGGCGGCCCCGTCATTAAATGCCGTGCCCGTGGCGGCAGCGTCGAAGGTCCGCGTGCGACCATCAGCTGAGAGCATTGCCCCTTCTTCATAAAGGTAGCCGCTCCGGCATGGAGCCGTGACCGTCGCGCCACCGGCGAGCGCCATCGCACAGCGCCCGGCGCGGAGGCTTTCCACCGCCTGACTGATGGCGACGAGGGAGGTTGAGCAGGCGGTATTGACTGATACGGCGGGACCTTTCAAGTTGAGCTTGAAGGCAACGCGGGTGGCAATGTAGTCCTTGTCGTTGCCGACCATCACCTGAAAGTCGCCGACGCGTTCGATGGCCTCGGGATGCTTGAGGATGTGGTTTCTGAGGTAACTTGCCGTATGTGTACCAGCGAAGACACCGACCGGCCTGGTCGTGCGATCGGGTGCATAGCCGGCGCGCTCCAGACACTCCCAGGCAATTTCGAGAAAGACGCGTTGCTGCGGGTCCAGCACTTCGGCTTCGCGGGCTGAGATGCCGAAGAATGCAGCGTCGAAGTCTTCCGCGCCGTCTATGATGCCGCGCGCCGCGACGTAGGCACTATCCCCGGTAAGTGCGGGATCGATTGATGGATCGAGTGTCTCGCGACTGAAGCGCGTGATGCCGTCGCGGCCATTCAACAGGTTGTCCCACAGCGCCTCCACATCGGCAGCCCCCGGAAAACGCCCTGCCATGCCAATGATGGCGATCGGTACATTGCCTCGCGCGGCCGTGTCGTCAAGCTGCCATAGGTCTGGTTGGGGGGCTGCATCGTCGCCCAGTTCGCGCGCCAGGCCTGCCGGTGTAGGCTGAGCGAATAAAGTGGGGACCGACAAATCCATACCCGTTGCGCGGCGGATTTCTTCCAGCACGCGAACGGCAAGTACCGAACTGCCCCCGAGCTCGAAGAAATTGTCCGTCCGGCCGACTTCATCAATTCCAAGCACGGTGCCGAACGCGCTGGCGCACAGTGTTTCCAGCGGCGTCGTCGGCGCCTGGTAAGGGTTGGCCATCACCGGTCGCGCTGTGCCCGGAGCGGGCAATCCGCGGCGGTCAAGCTTGCCATTCGGCGTGACCGGCAAGGCATCAAGTTGCATAAACACCGCCGGCACCATGTAGTCGGGCAGGAGCGGTGTCAAGTAGGTGCGCAGCGTGTCGGCAGTGACGACAGTACCTGCTTCGCGGGGCGTGTAGTAGGCGACCAGGCGTTTCACGCCTGGCATGTCTTCGCGGGCGGTGACAGCGGCATCGCGAAGTGCGGGATGCTCTGCCAAACGCGCCTCGATTTCCCCCAACTCGACACGGAATCCGCGAATCTTTACTTGGAAGTCATTACGGCCCAGATAGTCGATATTGCCGTCGGTCCGCCAGCGAGCCAGATCGCCGGTCTTGTACATGCGCGCACCAGACACGTTGCTGAATGGGTCTGGCAGGAATCGCTCGCTGGTGAGATCGTCGCGGTTCAGGTAACCCGAGGCAACGCAGATACCACCGATGAACAGCTCCCCCGCGACCCCGATCGGTACCGGCTGGCGTTCCGCGTCAAGCAGGTAAATATGCGAATTGGCGATCGGTTTGCCGATGGACGGCAGCAAAGGCCAGGCGTCTACATCAGCGCTTAGCCAATGGCATGTAACGACGTGGCTTTCGGTTGGGCCGTAGTGATTGATAAGGCGGCAGCCGGGTAGGGCTTTGAACATCGCAGAAATGCGCGGCTCGACGCGTACCTGCTCGCCAGCGGTAATGACTTCGCCCAGTACGCAGCCCAGATCCTCGCTTGCCCCAAGGCTGTCGCGCACGGCCGCATAGCCATCGGCCAGCAACTGCAGTGCCACGAACGGCAGGAAGATGCGCTCGACACGGCTCGCAATAATGAGCCGAAACAGCTCCGCCGGACTAAATCGCACCTCCTCGTCGATAACCACCAGTTCGCCGCCGTACGATAAGGTACTGAAGATTTCCTGGAAGGCAACATCGAAGCCCAAGGCCGCGAACTGCAGCGTACGTTTGAGTTCGGAGAAGCGCGGTTCGGCGAGTTGCCAGTGCAACAGGTTGACGAGTGCGCGATGAGGCATGCACACCCCTTTGGGCATGCCAGTCGATCCCGAGGTGTAGATGACATAGGCGAGGTTTGTGCCATCGAGCCCATCCAAGGGCAAGTTCTCCTCAGGCGCGCCGGCCCAGAGGGCGGCATCCATGGCGATATCGGTCACGGACAGTCCGGCCGGAATGGCATCCTGGAGAACGCCGGCCAGACTTTTTTGCGTGACTAGTACTTTAGGTGCTCCGTCGGTAAGCATATGCGCCAGCCGGTCCGCCGGATAAGCCGGGTCCAGCGGCATGTAAGCAGCGCCAGCCTTTAGTACTGCGACTACGGCAACTATCATGTCCAGACTGCGTTCCAGACAGATCGCGACTCTGGTGTTGGAAACCACTCCCGTCGCACGCAAGTGGTGAGCGAAGCGATTGGCGCGTGCATTCAACTCAGCATAGGTCAGCGTTTTGGCACCGTGTGAAACCGCAATAGCTTTTGGCGTCCGCAATACCTGCGCTTCTAACAGTTCGTGAACGCAGCGCTCGCTCGAGTATTTGATTGAAGTCTCGTTCCAGGCAGCAATGCGCTGCAGATCCTCATCCGGCGGGGCGGTCAATTCGGCGAGTCCACATCCCGGGTTTGCCGCGAACCGTTGCAGGATCGCAACATAGCCTTTCAACCATTTTTTACAGGTCGCTGCGGAAAACAGTGATGCGTCATACCGCAAGTCGAAAGCAATACCTTGGGTATCGGTAGTCGCGTTGAGAAACAACTCGAATGGAAGTGGAACGTTTACCGAGGTGGTGGCCTGCGCTTGCAGCGGATCGAATTTAGTATGGGAGTTGTTGGCATCCGGATCCAAGTTGAATGCGACCCTGGGACAACGGACATTGGATACTGATTGGTTCTGTGCAACGATTGCATCGATGTCACAGTCCTGATGATCGTAGGCATCCAGCACCACAGATTGGGCAGACCTCATCAGTGCCACACCGGTTGAGTTACCGGAAATGTTTATCCGTGCCGGCAACCATCTGGCGCACTGCCCAACCATCCGTTCCAAATCATCTGCAAGCTGCCCGGCAGCCAGAATGTACAAGGTAACGGCATCGTTTGCAGTCAGCCGGGACAGTTGTGCACAAAAGAGCGCTCCCAGAGCTGAAAAGAGACTGACACCATTTTGCCCGCACACCGCTTTGATCTCTTGCGCAAGTTCAAGCGGTATTCGACATTGCAAATACTCGGTTGAGCCGGTTTGATTGTCTGCTGGTGGAAGATCAACCGGCAAAACCATGCCCTCTGCTGCCGTTGCGCTGAGAGTTTGCGTCCAATAAGCGGCATCCGCTCCAGTCTGTCGCTTCAAGAATTCTGCAATGCCGGGGCCGGATGCGATTGGGGGCGCCGATTTTCCTGCATAGGCCCGATAAGCAGCAGCCAGGTCTTCGCAAATAACGCCAAGCGACCAGCCATCGCAGACAATTGGATGCACGGCCAGCACCAATACGTGCGTTTCGTTTGAAGTCTTGAATAACTCATGCCGCAGCAATGGCCCTCGGCAGAGATCAAAGGCAAGCTGCTGAAATTGCGCAATCGCATCAGTGACGTCGCTTGCCGCTTTCTGTCGATAATCGTGAATGACCAATGGGGACTCAGGTTTTGCCCCGATCCTAAGCGAATTTCCATCGGCGTCGATAGTTGCGCGCAGGGCATCGTGCCGCGTTGCGAGATCGATCAAGCTTTGACGCAAAGCGCCTTCGTCAAGGACACCGGAGAGTTCAATCCGCAACAGGGACCCACGCAGCAATGGGCCGTTGGCATTAATTTGCGCTTCGCGCCAGATTGCCTGCTGCAAACTGGTCAAGGGAACGAGCGCAACTGCGGATGCCGGGTTTGTCGTTGCCATGCAAGTGTGTCTTGGGCTATGTGCTCGAACGAGGTGAGACGCCAAAAGCCGCGGACGATATGCCGACAGCCACATATATGTTGGCAGCGGAGGTCACATCAGCTACCTTATTTTCTCGAAGTGTACCAATTTTGGCACCTATGACGCGTGCGAAAGCGCCTACATTCCAAGCTGAAATGCGGCGGTCAGGGGGCATCTTCGCGTTCTGCTTCGCGGGACCTCATCCAATCCAGCAATCGACGGAAGAGCGCGGTCGATACCAGATGGCTGCGCTCAATTCGTAGCATCGTCGCGTCCAGGCGCCGCATGCCCTGTTCGATATGCAGCAGTTGTTCGCCCAAAGCATCGGTTCCAAGGTTGGCGATGGCTGCGTAGTCGTCGCCTGCCGCATTGAGTTCGAGGGGCATCTGCGACGGATTGGTTTTATCCGATGCGTGATTGTCGGCCCCATTGACCAACGGCATATCGACTTTGCGCCGGCGTTTGGACGCGCCTGCGGATCGGGCTTCGTCCTTCATTTCTGCAGACACTTCTTCAACATCGATACCGCTGAATGCCTTTTTATCGGCCAGGTAGCCGTACCATAACAGACGATCGCAGACCGAGTTGATCCGCCTGGGAATCCCACCGCTTGCCTCGTGAATGGCGCGAAAGGCGTCTTCATCGAAAGAAGGAACATTGGCCCATCCGACACAACTCAGACGATGCTCAATGTAGCCTTGGGTCTCCGAGAGCGCGAGTGGCCCTATGTGGCAGGCCGCAATCACACGTTGCCGCAGTTGTTCCATCTGGGGGCTTTGCAGTGTTTCCCGAAATTCCGGCTGGCCTATCAGGAAGCTTTGCAACAAGGCATGGGTCTCCAACTGGAAGTTGGACAGCATACGCAGTTCTTCGACGGCCTTGGGGGTAAGGTTTTGCGCCTCGTCCACGATCAAAAGGCAACGTTTGCCATCACGCGCAACGGAAACGAGATAGGCCTCCAATGCCAGTAGAAGATCCGACTTTTCGGTCTGTTTGGTTGGAATGCCAAAAGCTGCCGCAACCAATCGTAGAGTGTCGTCGGCATCCAACTGAGTGCTGACAAGGTGTGCGGCAACCACTTTGCTCGAGTCCAGTTGGCCGAACAAATTGCGCACCAGCGTCGTCTTGCCTGCGCCAATTTCACCGGTAATGACGATAAAGCCCTCGTTCTGGTGCAAGCCATATTCAAGGTAGGACATGGCGCGGCGGTGCTGGCGGCTGCCGAAATAGAAGCTCGGGTCGGGATTGAGCTGAAACGGTTTCCCCGTCAATCCATAGAAGGTTTCGTACATGATGTCAGCTCAAAAGCGCACGGACAATGAGCCCGTCACGGAGTTCTCGCGATAGCTCGTGGCACGTGTACTGTCAAAATGGTCGCGACGGACACCAACGCTGACCGTAGTACGCGGACCGAGCGAAGTGTTGAAATAAAGGCTATGCAGGCGTTGCTCTGATTCAAAGTTGAGCGAGCTCAAACCCTCGCTCTTGGTTTTTGACAACGCCAACGTGAAGGACGATAGCGGTGTCAGCCGGTAAACCCACGATGTTGCGGCTATGGTTTGCCTGATGTCGTCGCTCAAACTAAAGCTGTCTGCTGCCCCGGACGAGTCGCCCAAAGCGAGCTGATCGCGTCGGCTCAATGAAAACGAAATGGTGCTTCGAACGCCCAGTATCGCTACCGAGGCGTCGTGCCGGCGGGTCAGGGTGGGGCGCGAGGTAAGAAAGCCGGAACTGGTCGTAGAGGCAATCGGTATTCCGGTTTGGCCCAGCCGTTGGCTAACCGCAGCACTACGCGCCGCCGGGTCCGGAATCGATGAGGCGAGAATATCGGATATCAATTCTGTAACTGAAATTTGATTGGCGGCAGACGCGATATTCTGCGATAACACCACATCACGGCTGCTTGAAAAACGCCATGAAGTCAGTGCCGTCCGGTGGCTGAAGTTGACGTCATGACTATTGCCGAAAAAGCGTCGTTGCCCCACCGCCACCAGTCTTGTGCGCGGACTCGGATTCCATTCCAAACCCACGCCGTTACTGCTGCCGCTACGACTTTCTGCGCTGGCGAGACTGTTTTCTTCATAGCCGGCAATGGCGGAAATGCTCAATGTCGGTAGTAGCGGATAAATGAGCGATACGCGCGCGCGGTCGTTTTTCCTGGTGCCGATGTCATCGCTGCGTACGGTTTGGGCGCTGCCATCAAGCATCCAGCCCAGTCGTCCTGCCGTAGGTGCGCTCGAAATCAGGCCAAGCCATTCAGACGTACGCGAATCGGCAAGTACATCTTCTGCGGTGCGGCTCTCGGAGGCGTTAAATCGAAATTGATAAATGGCGCGATCCGACAGCGTGCCCCGCACATATGGCGAAATCTGGTACGTCCTGGTCTCTGCTTGATTGGCATTTACGCCTGTTCCATCCCCGGCGACCGGCGCGCCAAACGCAGATCGGTTCTGTTGCGTTATGTTTGCGCGCGCATCGACGAACATCCAGTTATCGACCAGTTCAAATGCTGCTCGCGAATTGAGAAAATTCTGCGTGTTGTTGAGACGAGACTCACCGGAGTAAATATAGCTTCGAAGACGATAGTCAAAAAGGAAGCTGACGCGCGGCCCCAGTCGTTCTACCAGCAGGCCGGTCGAAATATCGCTGTAGGCACGGCTTTGGGCCGATGAAGAGGCGGCCAAATCGATATTGTCAGAGTAGGTTTCGCGAACACTGAGCTGCGGAACGATTCGCCATGTTTGGCCCGATACCAACGTACTGCACAGGGTGCAGGCGACAATGGCGAGGAATCGCAATTGTCCGGCAGGTGAAGACTTAGGCACCATAGCCATAGCCGTATCCATACGCGCCTTGGGCTGTGGTTCTCGCCTGGTTCAATACCAGCATCTTGATCGGGCAGGCCTCTATTGTCGCCAGTGCCTGCTTTACTTCGCTTTGCAATGTCGATTCGGCATGAACTACGAATACGATTTGTCCCATTTGGGTGGCCAGCACGCGCGATTCGGTCGTCACCAGCATGGGGGGGGAATCGAACACGATAATCCGGTCGCTGTAGCGCTCGGCAACTTCCTTGAGCAGGGCACTCATCGCCTCGCTTGCCAGCAACTCAGTTGCCTGCGCATTCTGAATTCCGCTGGAGAGTAACGTGAGCCGCTCTATGTTGGTATGAATCAATACCTGCCCGAGATCGAGCGAGCTGTTTTGCAACACATCCAGCAAGCCCCTGCTGGGCGGAAGCCCCAACACGCCGGGGAGTGAAGGTCGCGCCACATCCGCATCGACCAGCAGTACCGTGCGGTCCAGTTCCATGGCGATACTCATGGCAAGATTTACTGCGGTAAACGTCTTGCCCTCACCAGGCACT
>JAEUNB010000254.1 GCA_016790625.1 Betaproteobacteria bacterium
TCTGGCGCCGACCCTGCCGCTGGCGTTACCGGACACGATTGCTCACAGTCAACGCGACGTGAAGGCCACCGATGCCAATGACAATTTTGCCGTTCGCTTCGGCAAGGACTTGTGGCACGAGTTGAAGCAGCTGATCCGCATCCGCGAGCTGGACAATGGCGATCCGGCATTGCTGTCCCCGCAGCAGGGTTATTTCCTGCGCGAAAACCTGAAGCTGCGCTTGCTGTCGGCACGCACGGCACTGATCGCGCGCGATGAAACCAATTACAAGGAAGACATGAAGCTGGCGCGCGAAATGCTGACGCGCTACTTCGACCCCAAGGCCAAGGTCAACGTCAACGCGCTCGCGCTGTTGAAGCAACTCGCCGACAATCCGCTGTCGATTGCCGCGCCCGACATCACCGCCAGCCTCAACGCCATGCGCGCCACGCGCGCAGCACGCGAGCGCGGCGGACGATGATGAGCCGGCCCATCCGCTGGGTATTGTGGCTGCTGGCGCTGGCGGGACTGGCGGTCGCCATCGCGCTGGCCGGCCGGCATGGCAGCGGCTATGTCGTGTTCGTGGTGCCGCCCTATCGCATCGAGACCTCGGTGATGATGTTCGTCATCATGGCGCTGGCCTTGTTCGGCCTGGCGTACGGCCTAATCCGGCTGGGCATCACGACCTATGGATTGCCGCGGCATTTGAAAAAGCGTAAAGCCGAACTGGAACGCGCCAAATCACGCGATGCGGTTTTTGCCAGCCTGGAGCTTTTGTTCTCTGGCCGCTTCCGTGATGCCGAGGAGAAAGCCCGCACGGCAATGCAACACGACGACACGCGCGATCTGGCTGCTGCTCTCGCAGCGTGGGCCGCGTATGAAGGCGGCAATTCCGGCGCGGCGGTGCCGTATCTGGATCGCATTGGTGGAGAAAAGTCGGTCAATATGCGCGACGCCTCCAAAGCCTACATGCTGCTCGCCGACGGTCGTGCACAGGAAGCATTGGCGCTGCTGAAAACACTGGCGGAGAACGACCCGAAGAATCCAGGTGTGTTGAAGATGAAAGTCGAAGCCGAAGTGGCTGAGAAGGCCTGGGACGATGTGCTCGCCACGCTGAGCCCGCTGGCCCGCTCCGGGCTGCTGCCCGAGGGCGCCGCGCAACAGATCCGGTTGAACGCACAGATGAATCTGATCAAGGCCAAACCGGCCAACCGCGAAACGATCGTTGCGGCATGGGAGGCGCTGGATAGCGAATCCCGTTACGACGCGGCGATGGCAGTGACCGTGGCCAAGCGATTGATCGGTCTCGGCTGCGGCGACGATGCTCGCAAAATCATCGAGGAAACCATCGACAAGCGCGGCGCTGACGGATGGGAAAGTTCGCTCGCCGCGGTTTACGCCGATTGCAAGGGCGAGTCGACATTGGCGCAAATCGAGCGCGCGGAAAAGTGGTTGCGCCTGCATGCTCGCGATGCCGTGCTGCTGGCGACGCTGGGCAAGCTATGCATGCGGCAGGCTTTGTGGGGCAAGGCGCAGAGTTATCTCGAAGCCAGCGTGGCGCTGCAACCGACGCTGGATGCGCACATGACGCTGGCACGGCTGATGGAACAGATCGGCAAGCGTGACGAAGCGGTGCGCCACATTCGACGCAGCGCTGAGCTGGCGAAGTAGCTGTTCGCGAGAAAATCCGCATGAACCACTCAGAATCGGCAGCCGACGCCGAAAGCTATCTGGCATGGACACGCGGTGAGTATTTGATCACCACCGATCCTGAGCGTGTGGATATCGCCGTCGTGCACGGCTATCTCAGCCGCGATTCCTACTGGGCAAAAAATATTCCGCTCGACGTGGTCGAGCGCTCGATCGACAACTCGTTATGTTTTTCCATTTACACGGGCGATAGCCAGGTTGGATTCGCGCGCATCACGAGTGATCGCGCGACGGTTGCTTATCTAGGTGATGTCTTTGTGCTGCCAGCGCATCGCGGACGCGGGCTATCGAAATGGCTGATGGAATGCATCATTGCTCATCCGGAGCTGCAGGGTTTGCGCCGCTGGATGCTGGCCACAGCCGACGCGCACGGGCTTTACACGCAGTCTGGTTTTTCGCCGATCAAGGCGCCGGAACGCTGGATGGAGCGGCACTTTCCGGATGTCTATGCGACCGCGAAGTCGTCATCATAGCTGCACGTAAACCCGCACCCGCAAAATAAAACCCCAGCATTGGCGCGGCATTCAGGGCATTTTTAGCCCGAGTGCCGCGCCAATGCTGGGGTTTTCTATCGATACGCGGGCTAAAGGTTACTGATAGCAGTAGCCTTGGCGCTTGAGCGAACAATTGATATTGCGCTCGTACATCATGCGGTCATAGCGCTCCCGCGCGACGCGGGTGCTTGCCACATCATTGCCGGCTTTCTGCATGCGAGCAGTCGCCTGGCTGCGCTGGAAAACAGCTTCGCCGATGGCAACCTGTTCGGCTGAACAGGCGACGTTGCGGCGGCTCAATTCGCTGCGCACCAGAGCCGCATCGCGCTCCGTGGTTGCCTGCTCGAGATAGCAAAGCGCCGGGCTGGTCACGCGCGTCAATTTTTCCGCGGCCGAAGGCTGCGTGCTGGCGACGGCACTGCCTGCTGCAAAGGCAAAGAACAGAATGACTTTTGATGCGGCTTTCATCGTCTTGCTCCTGGTTGGGTAGTCGAAGAACCTGAACACAATCCTAGCCACGGCGTTTGTGCCGCGCAATCGGCGTGCTCCTACATCAACGGCTTACGTACCCTGCGGTTTACTTCAACCCGAGCATCAGTGCCGCATTCTGCAGCGCGGCGCGACCAGCGCCTTTACCCAGATTGTCCAATCTCGCAATCAGCACTGCCTGTTCGTTCTTGGCGTTATCGAATACGAACAGATCCATCTGATTGCTGCCGTTCAGCGCTTCGGGGTTGAGCTCGGCCGGCGGCTCGCCGCCGTACGGCTTCACCTGCACATAGTGTTTGCCGGCGTAATGCGCGGCGAGACAATCGTGAATCTGCTTGCCCGTGACCGGTTTGCCCAGCGCCCACAGATTGATCGGCACATGCACCAGCATCCCCTGGCGGAACGCACCCACCGACGGGTTGAACAGCGGCGCGCGTTTCAACCCGGAGTAAAGCTGCATTTCGGGCAGATGTTTATGCGCAAGCTTGAGCCCATACGAAAAGAACGTGGTCTTGCTGGCACCGCTTTCAAACGCTTCCACCATCTGCCGCCCGCCACCGGAATATCCCGACACGCCCCAAGTCGTTGCCGCAAAATCGGCCGGCAATAGACCCGCATCGACCAGCGGACGGATCAACGCGATATAGCAGGTGGACCAGCAACCGGGATTGGCAACCCGACGGCTTTCACGAATACGCTGCTCCTGATGCTGCGTCATTTCCGCGAACCCAAACGTCCAATCCGGCAGCACTCGATGCGCGGTGCTGGCATCGATTACGCGTACCGACGGATTGTCGATCATCGACACCGATTCACGCGCGGCATCGTCCGGCAGGCAGAGAATCGTCAGCTCGACCCCGTTCAACAAACGCTTGCGCTCGGCCTGATCCTTGCGCTTTTCCGGCGCGATGCTGACAAGCTCGATATCCGAGCGTTCGCGCAGCAGGTCACGGATCAAGAGACCCGTGGTGCCGTGCTCGCCATCGATGAAAATTTTCGGTTGGGACATGTTGGTTCGCGCTGCAATTCCAGAAAGTGTTTCTTACGCCTGCGCCAGCATGGTTTCGGCGTTGGAGACTTCGAATTTGCCGGGACCTTCGATATTCAGCGTCTTCACAACGCCATCTTCGACCAGCATCGAGAAACGATTCATGCGCACGCCCATGCCCTTCGCGGTGAGGTCGAGTTCCAAACCAAGCGCCTTGGTCCACATGGCGGAGCCGTCGCCGAACATGCGTACCTTGCCATCGGTTTTCTGGTCCTTGGCCCAGGCGCCCATGACAAACGCATCGTTCACCGACACGCACCAGATTTCATCCACGCCCTTGGCCTTCAGAGCATCGTAGTGGTTGACGTAACCCGGCACGTGCTTGGCCGAGCAGGTCGGTGTGAATGCGCCGGGCAATCCAAATACCGCGATCTTCTTGCCCTTGGTGATCTCGCTGACCTTGAAGCTGTTCGGACCGATGCTGCAGCCGGCGGTCTCAACTTCAATGAATTCGCTCAGTGTGCCTTCGGGCAATTTATCGCCAACCTTGATCATGTTTTTCTCCTCGGAAATTACGCGGTGGGGGGTGAATAAGTAAAGGAATCGGCAAAGAACTCGTCTTCGGGCAGGCCGCGCGTGGCAAAACTCATTTGCGCGGTCTCGATCATGATCGGCGCTCCGCAGGCATAGACCTGATAGCCGGCGAGGGATTCAAAGTCATCCAACACCGCCTGGTGCACCAACCCCGTTCTACCAGTCCAATTATCCTCGGGTTTGGGGTCGGAGAGAACCGGAATAAAAGTAAAGTTGGGGTACTCTTTTGCCCACTGCGCAGGCAGGTGTGGCATGTACAAATCCTGCAGCGAGCGGCAGCCCCAGTACAGCACCATTTCGCGATCGAGCTTTTCGTACATCGCATGCTCGATCACCGCTTTGATCGGAGCGAAGCCGGTCCCGCCGGCAACAAAGATCATCGGCTTGTCCGAATCTTCGCGCAGGAAGAATGTGCCCAGCGGACCTTCAAAACGCAGGATGGCGCGATCGCGCATTTCGTTGAAGACGTAGTTGGTGAACTGGCCACCGGGAATCAGGCGAATGTGCAACTCGATGTACTGATCGTGATGCGGTGGATTGGCAATCGAAAAGCTGCGTCGCTTGCCGTCCTTCAGCAAAATATCGAGATACTGCCCGGCGAAGTACTGTAGCCGTTCCTGCGCCGGCAACTTGAGGGACAGCACCGCGACATCGGGAGCGACTTTCTCAACTTTCTCCACGCGGCAGGGAAGTGTGCGGATCTGTATGTCGCCGCTGCCGCCGATTTCACGAATCTCCAGCGTCAGATCCGAACACGGTTTGCCAACACAGAACAGCGCCTTGCCCGCGGCCTTTTCTTCAGGACGCAGCGTGCGCTCCTGATAAGCGCCGTAATCCAGCTCACCTGAAATCAATTTGCCTTTGCATGAACCGCAGGCGCCGTTGCGACAACCGTATGGCAGGCCAATACCCTGGCGCAACGCAGCATCGAGAATGGTTTCGTCGCCCTCCACCTTGAACGTGTTGCCGGATGGCTGCAGCGTGATCTGGTATTCGGTATTGCTCATGACATTTCAATCTTCTCTATACTGGCGCGCTCATGCGGCCACAACTACACATCCTCATCGTCGGCTTCGGCGATATTGGTACCCGCGTTGCGCGATTGCTTGCTGCGCGGGCGGCCGATTTCCACATCACCGCCCTTATACGTCGCCCCGAGCACGCCGAAACGGCTCGTGCCTTGGGCGTGGTGCCGGTACTGGGTGACCTCGCCCAGCCTGAAACTCTGCGCAGGCTGGCCGGCAACTATGCCTGCGTGTTTCACTTTGCGCCACCCCCAGCGGAAGGCGCACTCGACATCCACACGCGGCATTTACTGGCCGCATTGAGTCGCCACGCAGCGCGAGCGCGGATGCTATCACAGGCCCCGATTCGGCGACTGGTGTACATCAGCACCACCGGCGTCTACGGCGATTGCGGTGGTGAGTGGATCGATGAGACGCGACCGCCCCGGCCTCATAACGCACGCGCCACTCGCCGCGCCGATGCGGAAACCACGTTACGCAACTGGGGACGCCGCACCGCAACGCAAGTGTCCATCCTGCGGGCTCCGGGCATTTATGCGGCCGATCGCCTACCGATCGAGCGATTGCAGAGAGGTACCCCGGCTCTGTTGCCGCATGACGATGTATTCACCAACCACATTCATGCCGAGGATCTGGCCCGTGCCGCGCTCGCCGCCATGTTCCTCGGCAAACCCGGGCGCGTCATCAACGCAGTGGATGACTCTTCCCTGCTGATGGGCGAATATTTCGATGCGGTAGCAGACCGTTTCGGCCTGCCGCGCGCGCCGCGCATTTCCCGTGAGGATGCCGCAGGCCGGATTTCCCCGGCGTTGCTATCGTTCATGAGCGAGTCGCGCAGAATCCGCAACGACCGCGTGAAACGGGAGTTGCGACTCAATCTGCGTTATCCAACGGTTGCCGACTTTCTGGCAACGCTGCCGCCAGATCAGGGACGCGAAAAATTCGCGCCCGACAACTAGCGTTCGCGGCGAAATTCACCCTCAATGATGCCGTCCGCCCCCATGCGGACGCCGCGTTGCGCGCGCGCGGCGCGCGCCGATTCAAATGCAGGCTCGCGCACTGGCAGCAACAGCAGCATCAGGGCCATCACATCGGAAATAATGCCGGGGAAAATCAGCAGCAATCCTGCCAGCACGGTCCTGAAGCTATCGATAATGGCAGCCAGCGAAAAGCGGCCTTGCGCCAACGCAGCACCCAATCGTGTGACCAATGAAAAACGGGCTTCCTTGATCAGCACCACACCAGCGGCGGCGGCAAACACCAGCCATGCAAGCACCCAGCCGCCGTGACCATTCGGCCCTGACGCGAGGTTGTAGATCACCGTACCTTCCAGCACCGGGAATCCCATTAAAATGCCCAAAATCAACCACCGCATGATGCTTTCCTTTCGAGGACTTGTACCCACATGACGCTGGATATTGGGGCACTCGTCGTGTTCACCACAGTACCGGACGAGAATCTGGCTGTAAAGATCACTGAGTCATTGTTGCAACAGCGCCTGGCCGCCTGCGTGCACCGGCTGCCTGCCGGCAAATCCACGTACCGGTGGCAGGGAAAACTGGAATCCTCCGAAGAGATCATCCTGATTATCAAATCAACGACCTCAGCCTACGCGGAACTTGAGACCACGATCCGGCGTCTTCATTCATATCAGGTCCCGGAAATTGTCGCCCTGCCGATTGTCGCGGGCCTGCCAGCCTATTTGAAATGGATTCAAGATGAAACTGAACACGGCTAGCGCGGCCCGTTGCGCCACCGCCATGCTGCTGGTCATGCTGACGTCCGCCACGTCGGCTGCAACGACCAAGCCGGAGCCCGAGCTGCTGGAGGCAGAAAAGGCCTTCCAGCTTAGCGGCAGGATGCGGGACGACCGGACGATAGAAGTCCGCTATCTGGTGGCAGATGGCTACTACATGTACCGTGACCGTTTTCGATTTGAAATCAACGGCAAGCCCCTCAAGCTAACAACCAAACAATTTCCGCCCGGCAAAATAAAGCAGGACGCGACTTTCGGCAAGGTCGTCACCTACAGAAATAGTGTGCACCTGCTCCTGCCGGTCTCCAAACCAGGCAAGACCCAGATCGAGGGAGCCGCCAAGGACTTGGTGCTCAAGATCACCTCCCAAGGCTGCGCCGACGCCGGAGTATGCTATCCCCCACTGCATCAACAACTGGCCTTGGCCTTGGGATCCAGCGCGATCGTAACACCCGGCGAGACCAACGCAGGCAGCTTTTCCCGTCCAGCCGGCCCGGCCGGTTCCATATCCGACCTGCTGAAACGCAACTAGGTCTGTCATGCCCCGGTTATTGATTGGCCTCATTGTCGGCTTGGTCGCGATCTTGGCCGGCTTGGCCTTGTGGCTCAATGATTACGACGCCGCCGATCGCACCAAGCCACTTGAACCGACCGCCAACGTAAACAGCGCGGTTATCTATGCAACCTCTTTTCCGGACATAACTGGGCGATCCCAAAGTCTGGGACAGTGGCAGAAAAAGTTGCTGATTTTGAATTTTTGGGCAACCTGGTGCGCGCCCTGCAAAGAGGAAATGCCTTTGCTGGCCGAATTGCAGGCAGAATTCGGATCCAAAGGCCTGCAAATTGTCGGCATTGCCGTTGACTCGCCGCTAAATGTTTCTAATTTCCAAAAAACATCTCCGGTGAACTATCCCCTGCTACCCGATGAAGGTCGCGCAATCGACTTCTCCAAACGCCTTGGCAATCGCCTCGGGCTCCTACCCTACACCATAGTCGTTGCGCCGGGTGGCGAAGTCATATTTAGACGCATGGGACCGGTGACCAAGCGGGAAATGAGCGCCTTCATCGCCCAAAATATAGCTAAATGAATCTAAAATATATCATCTTCCAGTTAAATCATGGCGTAGAGCTCAGGTGAGCAGACAGAAATTAGGCCGCCGTCTAGGTGTTTCCATTATTGTGCAGTCCATCACACTGCAAACGGCAATCTTCGGCAAAAACACAACATTTGTGGCGAAAATACAGGGATTCATCGCCAAGAAGTTCGGCTAAAAACTGGACATTTCGCGCAAGGTTGAGGCAAACTGCCCGCCATGTCGAAGCTCTTGGTGTTGCACGGCCCTAACCTGAATCTGCTTGGTACACGCGAACCCGCGGTGTACGGCACGACGACGCTCGCCGAAATCAATGAAAGATTGAAATCGGTGGCCGGTGCGGCTGGGATGACGCTGGAAACCTTCCAAAGCAACTCCGAAGGAGTGTTGGTTGATCGCGTCCAGGCTGCCAAACCGGAAGGTGTGGCGATGATTGTGATCAACCCCGGCGCTTATACCCATACCAGCATTGCCCTGCGGGATGCGTTTGCCGCCGTGGCAATCCCGTTTATTGAGATCCACTTGTCCAATGTCCATGCCCGCGAAGAGTTCCGGCGGAAATCCTATTTGTCGGACATCGCGGTCGGCGTCATTTGCGGTTTGGGCGCGGACGGCTACCAATTTGCAGTAGAGGCGGCCATACGCCGCATCCAGCGCTCGGCGCAAACCGCACAGAATCATCAATAACAGCTAGCCAGACTGCCGCCGGCGATCCCGCGCGGCATTTTTTTCGGCTGATAACAGGTAGGAGGCACAACCCAATGGACCTGCGAAAAATCAAAACCCTGATCGACCTGGTGCAGCAGTCCGGCATCGCCGAACTGGAAATCACCGAGGGCGAAGAAAAGGTACGCATCAGCCGCAATGGCGCCCCCGGCGCCTTCATGCCGGCACCGATGGCGCCGGCCAGCATTGTGTTACCGCCTGAACTCGGTGGAGCGGCCGCCCCCCTACCAACCGCTGCCGCAGCCGGGCCCGCCGAACCAGCCGGTCAAAGCGTCAAATCCCCAATGGTGGGAACGTTCTATCGTTCGCCATCGCCGGGCTCCCCGTCATTTGTCGAAGTGGGCCAGACCGTGACCAAGGGACAGACACTCTGCATCATCGAGGCCATGAAACTGCTCAACGAGATCGAGTCCGATGCCGCCGGTGTGGTGAAAGCCATCCTGGTCGAGAATGGCCAGCCGGTGGAATACGGCCAGCCGCTGTTCATCATCGAATAATCGCGGGCGCTTAATATGGCCGTGTTTGGTTCAGGCCCCCGCCAGGGTGCCATGTTTGAAAAGATTCTGATCGCCAATCGTGGTGAGATCGCTTTGCGCATCCAGCGTGCCTGCCGCGAGCTGGGCATCAAGACCGTCGCCGTCCACTCGGAAGCCGATGCCGATGCCAAGTACGTAATGCTGGCCGACGAGTCGGTTTGCATCGGCCCGCCCCCATCGAAGGACAGTTATCTCAATATTCCGGCCATCATCAGTGCGGCCGAAGTCACTGACGCGCAGGCAATCCATCCCGGCTACGGATTCCTGTCCGAAAATGCGGACTTTGCCGAGCGTGTAGAGAACTCAGGCTTTGTCTTCATCGGCCCACGTCCGGACAATATTCGCACCATGGGCGACAAGGTCGCGGCCAAGGCAGCAATGAAGAAGGTCGGCATTCCTTGTGTACCGGGATCCGACGGTGCGCTGCCGGACGACCCCAAGGAAATCCGCAAGATTGCAGCAGCAGTGGGTTACCCGGTAATCATCAAGGCAGCCGGCGGCGGCGGCGGGCGCGGCATGCGCGTGGTTCACACCGAAGCCGCACTGGTCAATGCTGTGCAAATGACCCGCACTGAAGCACAGTCCGCGTTCGGCAACCCGATGGTATATCTGGAGAAGTTCCTCGAGAACCCGCGCCATATCGAAATTCAAGTGCTGGCCGATGAGCACAGGAACGCGCTGTTCCTCTGGGAACGCGATTGCTCGATGCAGCGGCGTCACCAGAAGATCATTGAGGAAGCGCCTGCGCCGGAACTGAAAGCCCGCCTGCGCGATCGCATCGGCGAGCGTTGCGCGGAAGCCTGCGTGAAGCTGGGCTACCGCGGCGCCGGAACCTTCGAATTCCTGTATGAAAAGGACGAGTTCTACTTTATCGAGATGAATACTCGCGTACAGGTTGAGCACCCGGTATCGGAAATGATCACCGGTATCGACATCGTGCAGGAGCAGGTGCGTATCGCCGCTGGGCAAAAGCTGCGCTACCGGCAAAAGGACATTCAGTTGCGCGGCCATGCGATCGAGTGCCGCATCAATGCGGAAAACCCGGTTTCGTTTGTTCCGTCCCCCGGGCGCATCACTCGTTTCCATGTACCGGGTGGCCCTGGCATCCGCGTCGATTCGCATGTCTATGCAGATTACTTTGTACCACCGTACTACGACTCGCTGATCGCAAAGGTCATCGCGCACGGCGACACGCGCGAGCAGGCCTTTGCGCGCATGCGTACCGCGCTGTCGGAAATGGTGGTTGAAGGCATACAGACCAATCTGCCTCTGCATCAGGAATTGATGAACGATGCCGCATTCATTCGCGGCGGAACATCGATTCACTTCCTCGAAGAGCGGATGGCGAAGTTGAAAAAGATCGCCGGCGAAGCGGACTAAAAATTCGCGAGGCCATCGGCCTGGAAGCCAGCATCCATGCGACTTTCCGGGCAGATAGGCTGAAGAACCGTATAAATACTGGCCTCCAGGCCGGTCTCTGTTGAAAATATCCCCGCCATGGCATACGCAATTGCAACCCTCGAACTTTCGCGCGATCAGGCCGAGGCGCTGAGCGATGCGCTGATCGAAGCGGGCGCCTTGTCGGTCAATGTTGAGGACGCGCAGAAAGGCACCGCCGACGAGAAACCTATTTTCGGCGAGCCTGGTGCCGAAACGGGCCTGTGGGATCGCTGCCTGCTGTCGGCCATGTTCGCGGATGGCGCGGATCTGGCCGCCGCCATTTCGCAGGCCAGCGCCGCAGCGGAAATGGCGACGCCCGACTTCTCGATTTCCTCGCTGGACGATGAAGACTGGGTGAAGAAAAATCGCGATCAGTTCCAGCCGATCCGCATTTCTGACCGCATCTGGATCGTGCCCACCTGGCATCAGGCGCCGCAAGCTGATGCAATCAATATTTCTCTCGATCCTGGTGCGGCGTTCGGCACCGGCAGTCATCCCACGACACGCCTCTGCCTGCAGTGGTTGGAAGAAAACATTGCAAAGGTACCGAAACCCTCTGTTATCGACTATGGCTGCGGCTCTGGCATTCTCGCCATTGCCGCGATGAAACTAGGTGCGGCAAGCACCATCGGTGTCGATATCGATACTCAAGCTGTTGAGGCCGCGCGCTACAACGCTAAACAGAACGACGTCGATATCAGGTTCTCGACCACCGACCAAACGCTGGACGCCATTGCTGACATTACGGTGGCTAATATTCTTGCCAACCCGCTCAAGGTCCTGGCGCCGCTGCTTGCCTCGCACACCCGTGCCGGCGGCCGGTTAGTACTGGCAGGCATTCTCGATCACCAAGCCGACGAGATCATTACTATTTATCGGGACTGGTTCGATATGTCGGTCTGGAAGCGGGACGAGGGCTGGTCCTGCATCGCTGGAACCCGCAAGCACTAGCGAGACCACGCAAGTGGCTGGGCTATACTTTCGGCCATGCTGCTGACCACCTGCCCTAACTGCGCCGCGCAGTTCAAAGTCCAGCCTGAACAGCTCAATGTGCGCCAAGGCCGCGTCATGTGCGGCCGTTGCCGGCAGGTTTTCAATGCGTTTCAATCGCTGACCCGCATCTCCGATGATGAAGCCACCGCCGCGCAATCCTCTCCATCCGCAGAAGTACCGGCAGAAATCCCCGCCGAGGCAAGCGCTGCAGGCGCCCTCTTCCTGCGCGAGGAGCCGATGCCGGCGATGCCACTTCATCGCGCGCCGATGGAGAAAGAATTTTACGCACCTCCGCCTGAAGAACAGGAAGTGGCGGCAAAAGTCACTGACGAGCCCGCCGCCAACTTATCGGAGCCCAGCTCTCAGTCGACCCCGTCGGACGTTGTGCTGGATGATCTGGAACCAGATGAACCGGCGCCCTCGCGATTGTTGCTGGACGATACGCCGGTGGCCATTGATCCAGCCAATCCACTTTTGTCAGCGGGTGGTTCACGCAAGGAGCGCCCGACGCATTCGCGCAGTTGGGCTTTGGGCGGTTTCCTGCTCTTCCTCCTGCTTGCAGCGCAGGGCGCGTACGCGTTTCGCTCGGTTCTGGTACAAAACCACCCACCGCTGCGCTCGGTATTTGTCTCCGCCTGCGAGTGGGCGGGCTGCAGCCTGAGTTGGTCGCGCGATGACTCGGTGCTGCGCATTGAAGCCTCGGATCTAATCGAGCCCCCCGGCAAGGCGGGCAGGATTCAATTGACTGCGACGCTGGTCAATCGCGGCACCATTGCACAGGACTACCCCGCACTGGAACTCAAGTTGACCGACAACGCCAATCAAGTGCAACTAAGCCGCATCCTGCAACCGCAGGATTACCTGGGTCGTGTGCCGGGCAAAGACGAAGGCCTGCAACCGAACGTAGAAACCTTCGTCAATCTTAACGTCGAAGTCACCAACCGGGTTCAAGCCTCGGGCTACGGCGTGCGCGCGTTCTACCCTTAGGCTGTTTCGCGCCGGGAACCCTCAGGCGTGTGATACGCCGGACAATGAATGCACCAAACTGTCCACAGCGCGGTCCATCATCGACGACTCTTCGATAATGCGCGCTTCGCCGCGACGGAACTGCTGCTGCAGGATGTCCGGCACCACCGACAACGCTTCCGTCGCTCCCGGATTGGTGAAGAGGTAAACGCCCTTCAGCGGGCTGATCCACGATAGCTTGGCGCGAATCCGTCGCCCGCCCTCTTGCAGGAATTCGACCCACGTGCCGCGCTTCAACTCCACTACCGGCATGTCCGACACATCGAAATCCACCAACCCCGACTGCGACGCAGTTTGTTGCCGCGTTTCATCGCCTGAATCTGGCGAAACTGCTTCGCTGGCAACATGTGGTGCGTGCTTCACACCGGACAGCTCTTCAATTTCAACACCTTGCTCAGTGAAATGGATACGGGCAACTCCGGAACGCTGTGCAGCTTGCTCGGCCGCGCGCGCTTTTTCTTCCTCAATCAACTTGGCAAATAGCGGGCCAGCTTCGGTATTGGGCTGCGTGGCGGCCAGCAACGAGGCGACGCTCTCACCGCGCAGACCAGCCTTTACCGCCGCCGCATGGCAATCCACCAGCGCGGCAAAAAAACGCCCACGATCTTCAGCCTCCACGGCGGCAATTTCCATTCCTAGTTGCAGACTGCGCAACAGGTTCGGCAACATACCTACCAGGCGTTTGCGCTCGTCCGCATTGACCTTGGGCGCGACGCTCCAGATCAAGTCGTCCGCCGTCTCCAATGCCTGCACGAAACCTGCGTGGCGACCGCCCTCGCGCAGGTAAATCCGCTCAAGAGTTCGTGCCCATGGCCCCTTCATGATGGCCGCAACCGGTGGCGGCAACTCATTGTCCGCAATGCGGCGCTCAGTCTCGTCCTGCGCAATCATTCGCGCCATCTCGCGCTTCTCGCGCTCGTGCACGGCGCGGGCCGATTGCTCGATGAATTCGGCATTCGCCGTTTCACGCTCGGCGAGGAATTGCTCGAAACCGACCAGTACATCGGTGAACAACTGGATGTCGGTGTCGAATTCATTGTGCACACGCTCGACCACCAGCTCGATCTGGCGATACAGCGGGTCGTCGGCATGCGCGTCGCCGTCAAAGCCGACGGAAGCTTCAGCCAATACGTCGAGCAGGCGCCGCGTCGGAT
>JAEUNB010000162.1 GCA_016790625.1 Betaproteobacteria bacterium
AAGGCACCAATCTCGCGCTGCTGGATGCGGTGACCCTGGCTGAATGCATTGAGCGAGCTTCCGCCATCAGCAATGCGCTGGATGAATACACGCGTTTGCGCAAATCGCATCTGCATTTTTACGGCCTGATGAGCCGCCTGCTGACGCCCGTGTTTCAAAGCGATCAGCGCTTGTTGCCGTGGTTGCGCGATGCGTTTATGGCGACCACGTCAAAGTGGCCGATTGCGCGCGACATCAACCGGCAGGTGCTCGTCGGTGTGCGCGGTGGATGGCTGCGTGGCGAAGCGAGGCAATGGCTGGGAGAGCGGTAGCTCTCCCAGCCATGTGCGCAACTAGTTCACGCGGCGGAATGACGAATACAGATCGTTGTCCGGTCCGACCGAGGGGTAGCGGCCCGGTCCATACACGGTGCAGCGGCCGGCGTAAAACGCGTCGGTGCAGAACTGCCAGCGTCCGCGATTGACGATGATGGCCGAGATGATGTCGTTGAACTGATAGTCGGTCAGGTTGGCGACATCCGAACGTCCATTCAGCACGCGGCCCTGGAAATTGCCGTGTTCGTACATTTCCACGTCGGCAGCGTTGTTGCCGCCGCCACCGCCCACGGGACGATCGGTGCTGTAGTCGCCCAGGCCACCGCCGCGGTCGTTGCGGTCGTCGCGGCGGCGATTGACGCGCTCGAACGCATCGCGGAATCCGCGCATGCTGAATTTCGAGGTGGAAAATCCATCCGCGCCGGTGCCGCGGGCGATGCCGAGGGTGCCGCCGTCGGCATTGAGCATCTGCTTGTTCAATGCGTCCGACGGATCGAGCACATTGGCGTATTGGTAGCCGTCGCGCCAGTCGAGTTGCTTGCAGGTCGTGCTGCGAGATGAGCTTTCGCGGCCGCCGTTAATCAGCAGAACATAGCGTCCGCCTTCAGTGCACTTCAGCTTGTCGGGCATGTAGAAAAACAGGCATTGGTTGGCGCTGCGGCTGCAGGCATAGCCCAGCACCGAATCGGAATTGTTCTGTGTTACCGCGACGATGGTGTCGCGATTGCGATCGACCTGCCAGTCACCAAAACGCTGGGCGGACGCGGTTGTGGCAAACAGGCCGGCGATTGCCGCTACGCACAATGTGTAGCGTACGGTATTGGTCGTGACACGAGTCTTGCTGATGATTGTCATGGGTTCCCTTTCTGTCGTCATGGCTGTCGCACTCTGTTTGTTCTTTGGCGACGCACCGGATATGTTCATCGCTGTGCGCGATTGTCTTGTGGTTGCGACGTAAACATAACATGGCTGCCTATGCTGGGCGGTACCGGCGATTACACAGGAAACTCAAGCACTGACGCGGCTTTCAGGCTGAAAATGCCTTGGAATCCGCTCCAGTGCTGGAGTTTCAATTTTCAGAATGCGGCAGTTAGTGGCAAAGCAAATCCGTGATGCGGGAGAATCGCTGCCGGTTTGGTAGACCCCGGTAGCGATGTTCAGTCGGCGGCTTGAGTGGTTGCCGACTTGGTTGCTTCGAATTCGTCGTCGAAGCGAATCAACACCCAGGCACCGGCGTTTTGCACTGGCAGCGTGGTGCGTACCGGAACGCGTTTGGTGCCGGCCTTGATCTCGAAGCGGCGGGTGTAAGCCAGCGCGCTGCTCGAGACCAGCAACAGATCCTGAATTGTTGGGTTGTCATGCGGCGAGAGGAACAGCCCGGTCACCGTGCTGATCAACGTATTCTTGACCTGGTCTTCCGCAGGGCGGGGTGTGAGGCGCACCGGTGCGGCGTCAACCCCCATCAGCTGGATTCCGAAACGGATATCGGTGTCATCCAGGCCTTTGAATTTGCGCATGATGCGGCCGAGGCTCCAGCGCGATTCGTCCTGAGTGGCGATCAACAGCAACGTGCCAACAGCAAGATCGGCATCGGCGGCGTGATCCGAAGAAAGTCCCAACCCGCCTGCGCTGACGTCGCGCAGACGCCACAGCGCGAAATTGGCATCGTCGCGCCGGCTGCGATGTTGCTCCTGATTGGCGTCGAATATCGCCAGATCGGTGGCCGAGCGTGCCAGTGCTGCGCTGCCAATTGCGCCGATAGTGTTTGAGGCCGGCTGCTTGGCGGGAAAGGCGCCGCGTGCCGCCTTGGCTTCCCAGCGCGATGCGTCGATGAAATCCTGAATCTGGTTCCAGCCGATGATGACGCGGGCAAAGCGGTCTTCGGGCGCAGCCTTTCGCTCGCGCGTGGCTTGAAAAGCGGCAGAACGGTCGTGATACAGCTTTTCCAGCCAGGTCAGCGTATCGGCGAAATCGGCCTCGGTGGCTTCCGGCAAATCGCGCGTGGTTTCGTCGTCACCGTTGCTGTTGGCCAAGTAAGCGTCGGTCTCTTCAATGCGACGGGCAATGGCACGAATATCGAGGTAGCGATGAGAGGGCAGCGCACTTTCCGCGACACGCTGAATGCCTTCATTCAAGTCGAGATTGACCAGCATGCTGTGCTTGCCGGGAATATGCTGGCTGTCGAGCACGACATCCTGCGACCAACTGCTAAGCCAGTGCTGCGCCACCAGCCGCTGCACCGGCGGCAAATCGCGTTCGGACAAATCGGCCATCAGCAGCATTAGCACGTACTGGCCTTTGGGGGTGATGGAGAAGTCGACATCGGCTTCGTATGGATGAACTTCCTGAGCGGCAATATTGTGCTGCTCGGCGATCAGATAAAGCCGATGCAGTGCGCGCAGGGGCACTTCGCAGCGCTGCTCGGCGCGTGCGCGCCAGCGAATTTCATTGACGTGGCAGTGCAACGCAACCGCAATGGTCAGGGGCAGCAGGCCGGTTTCCTGTTCAGGTGTCCTGGCCCAGTCCGAGGCGCCCAGCACATAACGCCCCAGGCATGCGCCGAGTGCCTGCCACATATCGGCGATTTGAATGCTGAACGCGAGCGCATTGGCTCGCCGCGCATCGACTCGCCACAGTTGAAGGCGGGGCTGGTCCTGCCGCAGCAGCCAGTCGAGATGGTCCTCCACCTGCAGGATCAAACGCAATTGGCCGATGCTGAGACGGCTGTGTTCATCAGCAAAGCCGAAGCAGACCTTGCGGAATCGCTCCAATGCATGCGGGCCCAGCAGCGTCTCAATGCGCATGATGGCGTCGACGCGGTCTTCGATGCTTTCGAGGGCAAAGTCGGCGTTAGCAGGTCCGTCGATCATGGGTTGGCTGCGGATAATCGCATGTGCAGTGGAGTAGGCATGCATGGTTTAATTTGCAAGTTCCAGCGTCAGATGCGGCAGGGGTGAAGCCGGCTTCTGATCGATCGGCG
>JAEUNB010000176.1 GCA_016790625.1 Betaproteobacteria bacterium
GCCGGTGAATTGTTAAAATAGGCTGCTGCCAAAGTGACTTCTTCATGCGCTCGCGAGTTTGCTCGATTTGGCCTGAGTCCACACTTACTAGCGATCCCTTCCTCCTCGCAAAGCTGAGGCAATAGCGTCCAAACGCCTCAACAATTCTCTTTGATGACCACTCTCAGGCTCAAGCGGAGTGCCTACTAGTTCATACATTGGGCCGCCTATTATTCTCGTTATTCTGGATTGACCTTCGATCGGGGACTCGTAAGAGATTTCTACGGTTACCGAAATCTTTCGCAGGTTTTCTGAGACTAGCCACGCCAGCTTTTCACCTGGGTCGAGCGTGAAGCTCTGATCGTTTGTGTTCGCGAATTCTGGGGAGAAATTTCTTGCTATGGGAAGGTCGCTAAACTTTCTCTCACCCGGTGCGTTGTCGATCCGGCAGGGGAGCGAAAGATCGGGTGTGCAGCGGATCGCGATATTATTTGCCGCCATTTGCCCATTGTTCTGAACAATTAAATAGCGCGCTCCCATATCGACTTTGATGCCAACTTCAATACGTGGCTTGACGCTAGCAGCTAGAGCCTCCGCCTGTTTCTTTATCTCGGCTCGCGTTTCCTTAAGCTCTTGACGCTGAAGGGCTAGCTCAGTCTTTTGCAGAAGTACGGTGTAGATCAAGCCCGCAAATGCTAAGCCAGAAAATAGTGCATTGACCCCGCCAAAATAGTCGCCAAACTTACCTGCTTCATCAGAGTTGGGAAACAAATACAGTCTCAGAAAACTCCAAATGATGACTACAAAAATCACCAGAACAATTACGCTCACTAGCCATTTCCATCCAGGCGTATATGAGGACTCGTCTTCTTTTTTTGTTGCGCCCACATCTTCCTCCAAATAGTAATTTGGCTTGCGCTGCACCAAAGATTGACTGGCTATAGATTGAGGTCAGCATAGGTGTCGCATGGGACACCGTCAACGGCCCCAATGCATTTCCCGCCCAAACAGGTAGGTTTTGCCCCAACCCGGCGAGCGCATCGCGAAGCTACTTCTTCGTCGCCTTCTTGATCAACGCCAGCGCCGCCGGATTCGCGGCGTAGCCTTGCGCATAGGCCTTGGCTTTTTCCGGCGTGAGGCGGTAGCCGGCGGCGATCAGTTCTTCGAGTCCGTCGTGGCCGGAGTAGAGGCCCATTTCGAAGGCGGTGAGGCCGGCGGCATTGGTGGCGCCGATCTTGGCGCCGGCGGCGAGCAGGATTTTGATCGTCTCGCGGTCGCAGCCTTTGCTGGCGGCCTCGGAGAGCGGGGTGTTGCCGTGCGTGTCGCCGGCATTGACGTCGGCGCCGCGCTCGATCAACAGACGCAGCATGTGTTTCACCTCGGCCTTGGTTGGCCTTTGTTTGGGCGAGCAGCCGCGGCCGCCGAATAGCGCGGCGCGCAGCGGCGGGCCGACGCCGTCAAGATCGCCGCTGACGCTCATGCCGCCATCGAGAAACGCGCGGATCAGCGGCACATCCGGTGCGGTCAGCGCGCGGAAGTAGCCGCCGCTCTCGAAGGTGGTGTCGCGTTCGCGCAGCAGGCGCATGCCAGCAGCTTCGGCGCTGGCGTTGGGCGGAATCGGCAACGGTTTCTCGACCAGTTTTTTCAGCGCTTCACTGGCAGCGGAGCGGACTTCGCTGTCGCTGTCTTTTTCCGCTGCGCTCATGAGCGCGGGCCGCGCGCGTTCGGCGACGTTGTTCTTGGCGATGGCGACCACGGCTTGTTTCGCTTCGCCGATTTCGCCGATGCTGCGCGCGGCGGCGCGGCGCACGGAAACATCGCTGTCGCTCAACGCGGTGACCAGCCGGTCAATCTCGCGCGCAGCGAGGCCGCCGGGCTTGCCGAGGTTCCACGCCGCGCGCCAGCGCACGTTGCGATCCGCATCGCTCAGCATCGCGGCGACGCGCGGCGCCCAGGTGGAAACATCGTCTTCGTTCCTCTGCGCGCCGAGCAAATCCAGCGCGGCTTCACGCACCGCCGGCTCGCGCGCGTCGAGAAACGGCAGCAGCGTGGCGGTGAAGGCATCCGGCTTGGGCTCGAATTTTGCCAGCGTTTTCAAGAGCACTGCCTGACCGTGCTGCGCGCGTTGCAGCGCTTCCTGCAGCGGCGGGATCAGCGCGCGATCTTTTGTTTCCACCAGGTTGGCCAGCGCCTTTTCGGCGAGGCCGGTGTTGTGCTTGCCGGCGTCGCTGCGCGAGGCAGCGGATTGGTCGAGGAAGGCGAGCATCGGCTCCAGCAGCGACAGCGGTGGTGCGAGATCGATCAGCCCGCGCGCGGCGATAAAGCGGATATAGCGCGAGGCATCGGGTGCGGCCAGCGCGCGCTGGCGGGCGGGCACCAGCTCTTCCGGCTTCACGCCCAACGTTTGCAGCGCACCGGCGGCGTTCATGGCTACCTGCGGCGCGGGGTCGTCCAGCGCTTTCATCAATTGCGCGCGCGCCGGCTCGGCGCCCTTGCCGGATTTCCACAGCGCCGCTGCGGCGGCAGCACGTACGCTCACATCGCTGTCCGATAGTGCGACGCCGAGCGCGGCATTGGCATCGGGATATTTCGAACCGCCGAGATATTCCGCCGCCTTGGCGCGCTCCTTGGGGTCTTTCTCCTTGACCAGTATTTGCATGCGCTCTTCCGCCCATTGGCGGAACAGCTTGTCTGCGTCCTGCGCGTGTGTGGTCAAGGTGCAGGCGAGAGTGCAGGCAAGAACGAAAATCGGCAGGCGATTCATCGGCGGCCTCCTGATGGAGAAGGGTACGGATGCCAGTGTACGTTCGCGGCGCGGTGAGTGGGATACCGCGATCGTGCGGATTAAAACTCTAGCACTGGCGCGGCGTTTGAGGCACTTTCGGGCTGGGAGGCGCTTGGGTGCTGGGGTTTAGGCTGGAAGCTGCGCGAATGCAAATGCCGCCCCTCTCCCTCCGCCCTCTCCCGTAAACGGGAGAGGGGACCGAACGTAGCCTCTCGAACGCTTGCGGGATAGTGAACTGAATGCCGCTCAACCATCATCACTGGTCCCTAAGCAGGTGCTGTTAGTCCCTCTCCCGTTTACGGGAGAGGGTTGGGGAGAGGGGAGAGCGACGAGAGAAACTAAATCAAGCCCGCTGAAACGGATAAATCGATCCCAGCGCCAGAATCTTGGTCAACTCATCCAGCGCAGCACGGCACTCATTCAGCAGCGCGGGATCGCCCAGCTCAACCTCACCGATGCGATCGCGATAGTGCTTTTCCACCCAGGCGGTAAGCCGCCCGTAAAGCGCGTCGTTCATCAGCGTGGCGGGATTGACGGCGGCGAGTTCTTTTTCCGTCAGTTCCACCCGCAGGCGCAGGCAGGCGGGGCCGCCGCCGTTCTTCATGCTTTCGCGCAGATCCATCGCCAGTACTTCGCTGATCGGCGTACCCAGTGTCACCAGCTTCTGCAGGTAATTCCACACGCGGGTGTTGGTGCGGCATTCTTCCGGCACCAGCAGCAGCATGCCGCCGCCGGCCAGCGTCAACAGCTGGCTGTTGAACAGATACGATTCCACCGCGTCTTCAACGCTGACTTCATCGCTGGTCACCTGAATCGGCACGAACGATTTGCCGAGCTTGACGCCGATCTCGTTCATCACGCCGTGCTGATCGACAAAGGCCAGTTCATGGCAGAACAGCACATTGCCGTTGCCGACGGCGATCACATCGTTGTGAAACACGCCGGCATCGATCACATCGGGATTCTGCTGCGCAAGGACGACGTTCTTCTCGTCCAGGCCATGCAGGCGGATGATGGCCTGCGATGCTTCCATGGTCTGCCGCGCCGGAAAATTCTTCGGCCGGCGCGCAGCCATATTGAAGCCGCTGGCGCCATAGACGAACAGCTCGACGCCGCGTTCGCCGTAATGCTGGCAGAAGCGGGTGTGATTGGCGGCACCCTCGTCGCCCAGTTGCGGGCAGCCGGGCAATGCATCGTGATGAACGAAAAACTTCTCGTCGCGGAATATCGCGCGCAGCGTGCGCGAAGTCTGCGTGTGCTCGATCGAACGGTGCAGTTTGTTGTTCAGGTTGGCGACGGTGAAATGCACCTTGCCGTCGGCGGTGTTGGCGCTGGGGCTGACGGTGGCGGCGTTGGCCGACCACATGCTGGAGGCTGACAGCATGCTCGAATACAGCAGTGGCGCATGTTTGCATGCAGCGCGAATCACCTCGGCATCGCTGCCGCCGAAGCCAAGACTGCGCAGCTCGGCGATATTGGGGCGCTCCTGCGGCGGCAACACGCCCTGCTTGAAGCCCATGTCGGCGAGCTTCTTCATTTTCTTCAGGCCCTGCAAAGCGGCCAGGCGCGGATTGGCTACCGAGCCCTGGTTTTTGCGCGAGGCGATATTGCCGAACGACAGCCCGCTGTAATTGTGCGTGGGGCCGACCAGTCCGTCGAAATTGGCTTCGTAAGCAATCATGGTTGTCACAATACCAGCCTCGCGCCGGGTTTGTCAGGCAGCGGGCACTTTTGTTATTGGGAAGTCAGCGGTCGCTGACAGATAACGCCACGGCACGCAAATCCTTTCCGGCACTCACACCCAGTACAGCCGCTGTTTCTGACGATAGCGGGAACACGTCTGCCGTTGGATTGGCCTGCACCAGTGTCGCCCGGTAGTCGGCAATACCGGTGGTCGAGACCAGGTAGTAAGGGGCGTCGGCTGCGGGAGGCTGGTCGCGTATTTCGGCGCGATACAGTTTGCTTGCTGCCACCGCGTTGACGTCCGCAACATCGCATTCGACAGTCGGGCCGGCATCGAAAATATCCACGTAACCCTCGTAGCGAAAGCCCTCGCTTTCCAGCATGCGCCGTGCCGCCAGCGTATGCGGATGAGTCTCGCCGATGGCGGCCTGCGCCTCGGGCGAGAGGAAGGTGGTGTAAAGCGGATGCTTGGGCATCAGCTCGGCAACGAACGACTTGCGACCGATGCCGGTGAGGTAATCGGCCTGGGAAAATTCCATCGAGAAAAAGCGCCGGCCCAGGCTTTCCCAAAACGGTGATTGGCCGTTGTCGTCGGCCACGCCGCGCAGTTCGGCGATGATTTTTTTCGAGAAGCGCTCGCGATGCTGGGCGATGAACAGGAAGCGCGATTTGGACAGCAGCAGGCCATTGCGATCGCGGCGATAGTCGGGTGCCAGAAATAGCGAACAGAGTTCGCTGTGGCCGGTGTGATCGTTGGTCAGCGAAAGGGTCTGCGTCTGCGTGAACACCTCCAGTTCCTGCGAGGCGTGCACCGCGAGGCCGACGCGATAGGAATACCATGCCTGCCGCAACCCCACCGCCGTGGCGAGGCCGCAGGTGCCGACCACACGCTTGGCGGCGATGTCTTCCAGCACGAACAGGAACAGTTCATCGGCTTTTTGTGCGGTACCGGCAAAGGATGCAAGCGATGCTTCGATGCGGCGCGACAGTGCGGCTTCGTTTGACGGCAGTGTGGTCAGGCCGACGCCGGTCGCCTTGACCAGCTGCATCAACGACGGCAGGTCGGCTAGAGAGATGGGGCGAATGCGCATCATGATTTATTTTGCCGCAGTCGTTTCCTGCATTGCCAGAACTTCCGCCACTACTTTGTCGAATCGTTCCAGTCCCAGCCGTACGTCCTCTTCGGTAATCAATAGGGAAGGGGCCAGGCGGAGTACATTGGTGCCGGCGACCAGGAACATCAGGCCGTGCTTTTCGCCGGCTTTGACGAAGTCCTTGGCGCGGCCATGCCAGGCAGGAATCAATTCGCAGCCGAACCAGAGACCGCTGGCGCGGATGTCGGCGAAGATCTGGTGGCGTTTGTTGATGGCGGCAATGCCGGTTTTCAATTGCTCGGTGCGTGCCGCGATATTGATGCGCGTTTCCGGCGCCACCAGAATATCCAGCACCGCCAGCGCGACGGCGCAGCCCAGCGCGTTGCCACCGTAAGTACTGCCGTGTACGCCGACGCTGAAGCTGGCAGCAATTTTTTCCGTGGTCAGCATGGCGCCGATCGGGAACCCGCCGCCCAGCCCTTTTGCGGAGGTGAGGATGTCGGGCGTCACGCCGCAATCCATGTAGGCATAGAGCGGCCCCGTACGCGCGGCGCCCGATTGCACTTCATCGAATATCAGCAGCGCATTGTGTTGGTCGCAAAGCTCGCGCAAGCCTTTGAGGAAATCGCGTCGCGCCGGCAGCACGCCACTTTCGCCTTGCACCGGCTCGATAATCACGGCGCAGGTGCGGGCCGAGATCTGTTTCTTCACCGCTTCCAGGTCGTTGTACGGCAGATGGGTGATTCCCTCGATTGCGGGGCCGAAGCCTTGCGAATATTTCGGCTGCCCGCCGACCGTCACCGTGAACAGCGTACGACCATGGAAAGAATCGTGGAACGAGATGATTTCGTTCTTCTCGCTTTGCAGTTTGCCTTCCGAGGTTTGATTGAGCGGGAAATGATCGCAGGCGTAGCGCCGCGCCAGTTTTAGCGCAGCTTCGTTGGCTTCGGCGCCGGAATTGGCGAAGAACACCTTTTCAGCAAAGGTCAGCTCGCACAATCGCTGCGCGAGGCGGATGGCGGGTTCGTTGGTCATCACGTTCGCGACGTGCCACAGCTTGCCGGCCTGCTCGGTCAGTGCGGCCACGACGTCGGGATGCACATGCCCGACCGAGCTGACGGCGATGCCGCCGGCCCAGTCGATGTATTCGCGCCCGGACTGATCCCACACGCGTGAGCCTTTGCCGCGTACCGGGATAAAGCCACCGGGCGCATAGCTAGGCACCATGACCTCATCGAAGGTGGCACGGGTGACGGAAGCGGGTGGGTTGGTGGCGTTCATTGTTTCTCCGATGACACTGTTCCTTTGGCGGATGCCTTGCCTGCCGGCATTTTATGCGCGGCGCGCTATTTCAGACTGCCGGACAAAAACTGACGTAAGCGTTCGCTGCGCGGATTGGCGAGAATTTCACCCGGTGCGCCTTGTTCCTCGACCAGTCCCTGGTGCAGAAAGATGGCCGAGTTCGACACTTCGCGGGCAAAACCCATTTCGTGCGTGACCACGATCATGGTGCGGCCTTCCTGTGCCAGATCACGCATCACCTTCAGCACTTCGCCAACCAGTTCCGGATCCAGCGCCGAGGTCGGCTCGTCGAACAGCATCACCTCTGGCTCCATCGCCAGGGCGCGCGCGATTGCTACGCGCTGCTGCTCGCCACCGGACAGATGCGCCGGGTACATGTTCTTGCGATGCGCCACGCCGACGCGACTGAGGAAATGTTCGGCGCGTTCGATCGCCTGCGCCTTAGATTGGCCGAGCACGTGTATCGGTGCTTCGATTACGTTTTCCAGTGCGGTCATGTGCGCCCACAGGTTGAAGTGCTGGAACACCATCGCGAGTCGCGAGCGCATGCGCTGCAGCTGCTTCGGGTCCGCCGCCTTGAGTGCGCCATTACGGTCGGGGACGAGCTGCATCGCCTCACCATTGAGCGAAATTTTTCCCTGATTGGGTTGCTCCAGCAAATTGATGCAACGAAGCAGGGTGCTCTTGCCTGAACCGCTGGAGCCGATGATGCAGATCACGTCGCCGGCATTGGCGCTAAGCGAAACGCCTTTCAGCACTTCGTTGTCGCCGTAGCGTTTGTGCAGGTCTTCGACCAGGAGTTTTTGCATGCTTTCCTCAGGCGCTCAGCAGCTTGCCGGTGCGGAAGGCGCGTGCGCCGGCCACCTTGGCCAGCCGCATGCCGGCGGTGGCGAAGTAGCGGTTCTCGCGCGCATACAACACGCCTTCGGTGTTGCTGGTGAGCGGGTGCGTTTCGGCGGTGATCGGATCAATGACTTCGCCTATAACATCGCCCACCTTGATCCAGTCGCCCGGTTTGCGTGCGAAGGTAACCACGCCGCTGATCGGCGCTTCGATGGCTTCCGAGCCGGCCAGAGGTGTTGCTGGGTGTTTCAAATCCGGCAGCGGTGGTGTGTCGCCATCAATCACACCGCGATGGGTCAGGAACGCAACGATGGCATTGGCATCAGTTGCGGCTTGCTCATGGGCAACGTCGGTTTGGCCGCGTAACTCGACGGTAACCGACAAACAAGCCATGGGAATCGGGAAGCGGCCTTTGACGTGCTCTTCCATCTGCCACCAGGTTTGCGAGCAGGCTTCATCAAACGGGTTGTCACCGCTTTCGGTGGCGAGCAGCGTTGCGTAAGCACCCATGTAACGTGCGAGTGGCTCGCATTGCGGCCACATCGGCGTCCCCGTGTAGAGATGCACCACGGCGTCTGCATCGCAATGCAGGTCGAGCGAAACATCGGCATCGCAGGCCAGCCGCATCAGTGTCTGGCGCATGCTGTGCAGTTCCGTCTTGGGAGTGAGCGAATTCAGTTCCTCGTGCATGGCCTGGCGGATCACATTTCGATTCAAAGCAGGGTCGCTGCCAAGTTTGCCTTCAACGCGCGGAGCGATGCCCGGATACATCGCCGGATAGTGACGGTTGAAATTCTCGCCGGTACCCAGCTCAAAGCGGCCGAGCTGATTGTGCAGAACCGTCTGTGCCAGACCGACAGGATTGGCGATCGGCACGACGACGATTTCACCGACGATTTTGCCGGCGGCTTCGAGCGCGGAAAAACGCTTGCGCAAATGATGCGCGACCAGCATGCCGGGCAGTTCGTCGGCATGCAGCGAAGACTGGATATAGATTTTTTCACCGGCGCGACCATTGCCGTAATGGAAGCTGACGATTTCGCGGGCGGTACCGGCGTAGGTCGAGAGTAGCGGATGTTTTTGTATTTTCATGATTACGTCATTCAGGTTCGCGGGGCGAGATGCACCAGCCAGCGTTTTTCAGCAAGATGAAACAGGCCGACCAGAACAAAGGTCAGTGCCAGATAGAAACCTGCAGCGGTGATGAACGCCTCGAACGGCAGGTAGTAACGTGAATTGACCTCGCGTGCCGCGCCGGTGATATCCATCAGTGTCACGATACTGGCGAGCGAGGTGCCGTGCAGCATCATGATGACTTCGTTGCTATAGGCCGGCAGGGCGCGGCGCAACGCCGAGGGCAACACAATGCGGCGGTAAAGCGTGAACGGCGACATGCCCATCGCGCGCGCGGCCTCGACCTCGCCGTGATGCGTGGCGGAAATGGCGCCGGCGATGATCTCGGTGGTGTAGGCGCAGGTATTCAGTGCGAAGGCGAACATCGAGCAGAACCACGCCGATGAAAACCACGGCCAGAGAACGCTTTCGCGTACCCATGAAAATTGGGCGAGTCCGTAATAGATCAGGAACAGCTGCACCAGCAACGGCGTGCCGCGAAAGACATAGGTAAACAACCACACCGGCCGCGACAGCCAGACATTGGGCGAAGCACGCAATACGGCTAGCGGAACTGCAGCCAGCAAACCTACGATCAGTGAGACGGCCAGCAATTTCAGTGTCACAACCACGCCGCCAAAATAGAGCGGCAGGCTGGAGCCCATCACCTCCAGATTCAGCATCTGCGATTGCTCCGCGACGTCATAGCGAGGCCGTCCGCACGCCGAGCGAATAGCGCTTTTGCAACGCGCCCAGCAGCAGATTCGAGACGCTGGTGATGACGAGGTACAGCACCGCCACCGTCATGTAGAAGGTGAAGGGTTCACGCGTCGCCCCCGCCGCCATCCCGGCGCGGTTCATCATGTCCGACAGGCCGATGATGGACACCAGCGCGGTCGACTTGACCAGCACCAGCCAGTTGTTGGTAAAGCCGGGCAGGGCGAAGCGCACCATTTGCGGAAACACGATGCGGCGGAACACCTGCCCATTGCTCATGCCATAGGCGATGCCGGCCTCGCGCTGCCCGGCGGGAATCGCCATGATTGCGCCGCGAAAGGTTTCAGTCAGGTAGGCGCCGAAAATAAAGCCGATGGTCATGACGCCGGCGATGAACGGATTGATGTCGATGTAGTCGGCATAACCCAGCTTCGGTGCTAGCTCATTGATCGCCAGTTGGCCACCGTAAAAGATCAGCAGCATCAGAACGAGATCGGGCACGCCGCGAATCACCGTAGTGTAAACCGTGGCGATGAATTTCGCTGTGCGCGACTTCGACAGTTTCATCGCCGCGCCCAGCAGGCCCAGCAGTACGGCAATCACCAACGAAGAAAGCGCCACCGTCAGGGTGACGATGGCGCCTTCAAGGATGCTGGGGAGATAGCCCTGCAGCATGGGCAGTATGAGACCGCGTTAGCCGCTTGATTGCCCTTAGTTGCCAAACACGTCGAAGTCGAAGTACTTGTCCTGGATTTTCTTGTACACACCGTTTGCACGGATGGCTTTGATGGCGGCGTTGAACTGGTTCTTCAGGTCGGTATCGCCCTTGCGCAACGCGATGCCGGCGCCGACGCCGAAGTACTTGAAGTCGACGTAGATCGGGCCCTGGAAACTGAAGTCCTTGCCGGCAGGTGCTTTCAGGAAACCTTCGGAGGCGGCAATCCAGTCAAGCAGCGCGCCGTCGAGGCGGCCGGCGGCGAGGTCCAGGAACACATCGTCCTGCTTGGCGTAGCGCACGATCTCGGATTCCTTGAAAGTATCGGTGGCAAAGCGGTCATGCGTGGTGGTGCGCTGCACGCCGATGCGCTTGCCCTTGAGGCCGGCAGGATCAACCTTGAGCCCGCTGTTTTTCTTTGCCACGAATCGGGCCGGTGTGCGGTAGTACTTGTCGCTGAAGTCGACCACGCGCTGGCGCTCCTCGGTGATCGACATGGAGGCAATCACAGCATCGATCTTCCTCGCCTGCAGCGAGGGAATCATGCCGTCGAACTCCTGCTGCACCATGGTGCATTGCGCTTTCATTTGCTCGCACAGCGCGTTGGTGATGTCAATATCGAAACCCTTCAGCTTGCCGTCTGGGCCGATGGAGCTGAACGGTGGATAGGCGCCTTCGACGCCGATGCGGATCTTGCGGCCTTCCTGCGCGCCGGCGGAAACGGCTGAAAACAGCAGGCAAAGCAGGGCGGGAAAGAGAGTTTTCTTCATCGAATGGCCTTGTTCGGAAATCGGGAGTGGGTCAAAAGCGATAGTTTGCCCCAGAAACGAAGCGGTTGGATGCGCCGTTGGCGCTCGCCGGTTCTCGCTACAAGGTTATTGCAAACGAGAAACTCCAGCATTGGCGAGGCTTCCGGGCTGAAAATGCCTGCGAAGCCGCGCCAATGCTGGAGTTTTATCGATCTACTCGGGCGGTGCTATTCGCCGGGCGGATAAATGCGTAGGAACGACCGCACCGCATGCTTCACATGATCGTTGCGCTGCTTTGCGCTGATCTGGTCTACGTCACCACAGGCGGCGATGGTACGCAACTGCCCCTGCACCAACGTGAGGAAATCTTCGGCGGCGCGATGCGGCGAATCGATCTGCAGGCGGCCTGTCTGTCCGAGTTCGTTGAAGTAGCTCGCCAGGCGATCAAGGAAAGCGGTGAGCCCATTGACCAGAATCGCTTTGCGCACGGAAGGAAACTTTGGTCCTTCGTGTACGGCGAGGCGATAAATCGCCAGCGCCTGCTCGGCCAGCATGTGATCCTGAAACCGCTTGGCCAGTTGCAGCAGTTCGGCCTCGATGGGGCGCGTGCGCGAAGCGCCGCCCAGCGCATTGGAAAACAGGTTGGCGACGCGGCGGCTCATCACCGCTTCGAACAATTGCTCCTTGGTGCCGAATTCGGTGTACAGCGTCGCCAGCGAGCCGCCGGCCAATCGCACCACTTCGTTGACGCTGGTGCCGGCAAAACCGCGTTCGAGAAAGAGCTGCTCGGCGACTTCAACGAAACGCTGGCAGCGATGCATGCGCTGTCCATCGCGCATGGTGGTGGGCTCGGCGGGGCGCCGGGTTCGGGTAGCAGTTGCCATGGTCAGGGCCTCGCCGGTGGCGTCCAGCCGCCGCCCAGCGCTTTCATGAAATCGACCGTGTAGGCGAGCCGCGATTGGCGGTTGCGTGCCAGCGCGAGTTCGGCGTCGTTGGCGGTACGCTGCGCATCGAGCACATCGAGATAGCCGGAGTAGCCCGATTCATAGCGGATGCGCGACAGTTCCAGCGACTTTCGTGCGGCGTCGAACCGCACTTGCAAATCGGCCTCGGCCAGTTCGGCCTGGCGCGTGTTGACGATGGCATCAGCCACTTCGCGGAATGCTGCCGCAACCACCTTCTGATAAGCGAACAGTGATTGCTGCTGGCGCGATTCGGCCTGATCGACCTTTGCAATATTGCGACCGGCATCGAAGATCGGCAGCGTGAGACCGAATCCGCCGGACCAGATGCGCGCACCGCTGTCGAGCAGGTTTTCCAGCGCGCTGCTTTGGCCGCCGTAATTGCCGGTCAGCGAAATGGTTGGAAACAACGCGGCTTTTGCCACACCGATCTGCGCATTGGCGGCCACCAGATTCTGCTCGGCGACGCGAATATCAGGGCGGCGATCCAGCAATGCAGAAGGCAATCCCGGTGGAGGTAGTGGCGGCAATGGCAGGGCGCGGATGTCGGCAGCCGGGATGCGCAGATCCGCACGACCGGTCAACGCGCCCAGCAGGTTCTCGGCCAATGTGCGCTGACGCTCCAGGTCCTTCAACTGCGCTGCTGCATCGGCACGCGCACCGATTGCCTGATTCAGATCGAGGTCGGATGCGAAGCCTGCTGCAGCGCGACTTTTCACCACCTCAAGAGATTCCTCACGCGTGGTCACGCTGCTGCGCACGGCGGCGACCTGCGCATCCAAAGACCGCAACGTGAAATAGGCCTGCGTGGTAGTGCCGGCAAGCGTGAGCGTTACCACCTCCTTGCCATACTTGCTGCCCAGCGCCTGCGCGCGAGCCACTTCCGAGCCGCGACGCAGCTTGCCCCAGAAATCGAGCTCGAACGAGGTCGAGGCAACCAGACGGCGGTCATTGCGGATGATGGGCGCATTGTTGCCCAGCGGCACATCGGTTTCCGTGCTCACGCGCGAGCGTGTGGCATTGCCGGCGAGATCGATTTGCGGGAAGAAGCTGGCATTGACCTGCCGCAGCACCGCTTCCGCTTCTTCCACCTGTGCCGCGGCGATGCGTGCATCGCTGTTGGTTTTCAGCACATCGGCAACGAGTCGATTCAGCGTCTCGTCGTTGTACAGCTTCCACCATTCATACGGCGCGGTCTGGCCCGGCAGTGCCGCCTCGTCGCGATAGGTGCTGGGCATGTCGAGCGCCGGGCGCTGGTAGTTCGGGCCCACCGCACAACCGGCGATTAGCAACGTGACCGGCAGTGCGCGAAGCGATTTGAATATCGTCTTCATGCGCGTTCTCCCTCGGCAGGTGCGACCGGTAAAGGTGATGGTGCGGGCGGATGCGATGGATCAGATCGCTCGCCCGGCTTCTTGCGCGAACGGCTGGTCATCACGAAGAACAAAGGAATAAAGATGGTGGCAACAAACGTGGCGATGATCATGCCGCCGAATACGCCCGAGCCCATGGACTTGCGCGCAGCGGCACCGGCGCCAGAGGAAAACACCAGCGGCACCACGCCGAGAACGAACGCCAGCGACGTCATCACAATCGGCCGGAAGCGCAGGCGCGCGGCTTGCACGGCAGCCTCGACCGGCGACATGCCATCGAGATAGCCCTGCTGCGCGAATTCCACAATCAGGATTGCGTTCTTCGCCGCGAGACCAATCAGCACCACCAGGCCAATCTGGAAGTAGATGTCGTTTTCCAGGCCGCGCATCATGGTGAACGCCAACGCGCCGACGATGGCGAACGGAACCGCCAGCAATACCGAGGCTGGCAGCAGCCAGCGTTCATACAATGCGGCCAGAATCAGGAACACCATTACGATGGCGAAAGCGAAGGCGTAAACCGACGCGCTGCCGGTGCGCTTTTCCTGAAACGCCTGGCCAGTCCACGCAATCTGGTAACCCTGCGGCAACACTTCCGCCGCAACTTCTTCCACCGCGCGAATCGCGTCGCCGGAACTGACGCCCGGTTTGCCGCTACCGAGAATCTTGGCGGCAACGAAACCGTTGAAGCGTTCCAGCTGCTCGGGGCCGGTGACATTGCGGGTGACGATAAATGCCTTCAGCGGAATCATTTCGCCGCTGGTGCCGGAACGCACATAGATATTGCCCAAATCTTCTGGCTTGGCGCGGAAACGCGAATCGGCCTGTAGCTGGACGCGATAGGTGCGACCGAATTTGTTGAAGTCGTTGACGTAGAGCTGGCCCATCGTGCTTTGCAGGGCGTCGAACACGTCCGACACCGGCACGCCCAGCGCCATCGCTTTTTCGCGATCGACTTCCACTTTCAGTTGCGGGATCGACGGGCGATAGAACGAATTGATACCGGTCAGTGAAGGATGCTTGACCAGCGCCGCCATTAGTTCCTGCGAAACTTCGGCAAGGCGCTTGGGGTCGGCATTGCCGCGGCCCTGCACGTAGACTTCAAAGCCACCGGATTGACCGATGCCGCGTATGGTCGGCGGGTTGAAGGCCAGCGCCACGCCGTCGCGCAGCGTTGCACCCTTCTTGATGACCTCGCCGGCGATTTGTTGCGCGGTCTGTTCGCGCTCTTCCCATAACTTGAGCGGGATAAACATGGTGGCGGAGTTGGTCTTGTTGCCGCCACCGATCAAATCAAAACCGTTGATGACCAGCACATTTTCCACGGCGGGAATTTCGGCAATCATTTTCTGCATTTGCGCGGTGGCCTTGCCGGTGCGTTCCAGCGTGGCACCGTCGGGTAGTGTCACATTGCCGAACAGATAACCCTGGTCTTCCGGCGGCACGAAGCTGCCGGGAATACGCAGGAACATGATGATGCCGACGGCGATAACCGCAAGAAACGCCAGCACGGCACCGACTCGGCGGCGCAACGCCAGGTCGACCGTGCCGAGAAAGCGCTGCGTCACCCATTCGAAGCCACGGTTGAACGGGCGAAATAATTTGGAGTCGTGATCACCGGGGCGCAGCAGAATGGCGCACAGCGCAGGCGTGAGCGTCAGCGCCATGAACCCCGAGATCACCACAGAGATCGCCACTGTCAGCGCGAACTGGCGGTACATGGCGCCAGCGATACCGCCGAGGAATGCAACAGGAACGAACACCGCGCACAGCACCAGCACGATCGCGATAACGGCACCGGATACTTCACGCATAGCCTCGATCGAGGCGTCGAACGGCGACATTTTTTCGTCGCGCATCAGGCGTTCGACGTTTTCCAGCACTACGATGGCGTCATCGACCACGATACCGATGGCCAGCACCATGGCGAACATGGTCAGCGTGTTGATCGAGAAGCCGACCATCCACAACCCCGCGAAAGTGCCGATCAACGATACCGGCACCACCACAATGGGAATCAGCGTCGCGCGCACCGTTTGCAGGAACAGGAACACCACGAGAATCACCAGCACCGCCGCTTCCAGGATGGTGATGATCACTTCCTTGATCGACGATTGCACGAAGCGCGTGGTGTCGAACGGGATGGCGTACTGCATCCCTTCCGGGAAATTGACTTTCAGCTCATCCATGCGCTTGCGCACGGCGTTGGCCACTTCCAGCGCATTGGCGCCGGACTGCAGGAACACGGCCGAGCCGATGTTCGGTTTGCCGTTGAGGGTGTTGAAGGTGTCGTAGTTTTGCGCGCCAAGTTCGATGCGGGCGATATCCTTCAGCCGCAGAACACCATTCGGGCCGGCGGCGCGCACCACGATCTCGCCGAATTCCTCGGCTTCGATCAGTCGTCCCGACGCGGTCACGGTGTAAACGATGGCTTGGCCCGGCAACGCAGGTTCCGCGCCGATCTTGCCGGCGGCGTACTGATTGTTCTGCGCACGAATTGCAGCGGCGACTTCGGTCGGCGTAATGCCCAACTGCGCCATCTTGTCCGGCTTCAGCCACACACGCATGGAGTAGTCGCGGGCACCGAATACCGTGACGTCACCCACGCCGGGAATGCGTTTCAATTCATCTACGACGTTGAGTGAAGCGTAATTCGACAGGTACAGCGTGTCGAAGCGATTGTCCGGCGACGCCAGCGTGACAACAACCAGAATGTCGTTGGAACGTTTCTGTACGGTCACGCCGCTGCGCCGCACGTCCTCGGGTAGCCGCGGCAACGCGAGTTGCACCTTGTTGTTGAGGTTGAACACCGCCTGATCGACATTGGTACCAGATTCGAAGGTCGCAGTCAGCGTCATGGTGCCGTTGGAGGAGGAACTCGAGCTGAAGTAGGCGAGCTTTTCCACGCCAGACAGCTGCTCCTCGATCGGCGCAGCGACGGTCTTGGCAATCGTTTCCGAGCTAGCGCCCGGATAGGAAGTGGTGACGGTGACCGTTGGCGGCGCGATTTCCGGATACACGGCGATCGGCAGCAGCGTGGCCGAAATCAACCCGGCAATAACGATGATGATGGCGACCACGCCGGCGAAGACCGGCCGCTCGATAAAGAATCTTGGCGTCATGAAGGCACTCAGTTCTTGGCGGCGGGAGCGGCAGGCTTGGCGGCCTCGGTTGCCGCAGCTGGCGACGTTGCACCTGCAGACGGTGCCGTCGGTACTTCAACCTTGACCAGCGTACCCGGCCGCATCTTCACCAGGTTATCGACGATCACCTGATCATCGTTGTTCAATCCGCTCTTGATGATCCAGTCGCGACCGACCCAGCTCCCGGCCTCGACTTTGCGTTGCGTAGCCTTGCTTTCGGGCCCAATCACCCAGACGAATCGTCCCTGGTCGTTTTGGAACACGGCATGCTGCGGCACGACGATGGCTTCCTGCATGCCGGCCACCACTTGCGTGCGCACGAACTGGCCGGGCAGCAGCGTCAAATCGGGGTTGGCGAATTCAGCGCGCAGTTGCACGGTACCGATTTTCGAGTCCACCGTGGAACCGGAGAAGTTCAGCTTGCCCTTGAAGGCGTATTCCTTGTCATCGGCGGTGATGATCTTCACCTGCGCGCGTTTGGCGGCATTGCCGCGCACGAGTGCATATTCGCTCTCGGATAGCGAAAAGCGCACCCAGATCGGATCGGTTTGCGTCAGGGTGGTCAGCAGGCTGCTTTCGCTGCCGGCAGTCACCAGACTGCCTTCGGAACGTTGAGAGCGGCCGGTGATACCAGAGATCGGCGCAGTCACCGAGGTGTAGGAAAGATTCAGCTCGGCATCGCGTACGCGAGCAGCGGAAGACAGGATGGCGGCGTCGGCTTGTTTAAGGTTGGACGCGGCGTCATCGGCTTCACGCTGGCTGATGGCTTTCTTCGCCAGCAGCTGCTGCAGGCGGCCGCTTTCGCGTTGGGTCTGCTCGAGCCTGGCGTTGTCTTGCGCGGCAGCGGCCTTGGCCTGCGCCAGCGCATTGTCGAATGGAGCGCGCTCGATCTGGAACAGCGGTGCGTTGGCGCGTACTGTCTCGCCTTCCGAGTAAAGCTGTTTCTGCACAATGCCGCTCACGCGTGAGCGCACTTCGACTTCCTTGGAGCCTTCGGTGCGGCCGACCACATCGACCAGGATCGGCA
>JAEUNB010000376.1 GCA_016790625.1 Betaproteobacteria bacterium
GCAAAGACATATTTGTCGAAAGTGAAAATACGGACATGTACGCGGCAATAGATTTGCTGGTGGACAAACTCGACCGACAGATCATCAAGCACAAGGAAAAAGTAAAGAACAAACACGACATTTCGGCCCTGAAACGCATCAGCACGGACTGACCCCAAAGGTGGCCGGCACTGCCGGCCACCTTGTTGCAGCCCGTTTCATTCGATCAAGATAAATTTCCCCATACTCTCGCGAAGCACAACAAAAAACGCTAAGCTACGCGCCTTTCGAGCCCGCCGTCCGCATCCCTACGCATGAACCCCGTCAGTAAATCCCTGTCCCTGTCCCGCGTGCAACTGGACTTGGATATCACCAGCAAGAAACGTCTGTTCGAGCAGATCGGGCTTACCTTCGAAAATGAAAACAAGATCGCGCGGTCGGTGGTATTCGACGCGCTGTTTGCGCGCGAAAAGCTCGGATCGACCGGCCTGGGAGTTGGCGTTGCCATTCCGCACGGCCGAATCAAGCAACTGCGCGATACTGTCGCCGTTTTTGTCCGCGCCAAAGAGGGCATACCGTTCGAGGCGCCGGACGGAACGCCGGTCCGCCTGATATTCGCCATGCTGGTTCCCGAACATGCCACGGAGCAGCACCTCAACATGCTTTCCGAACTTGCGCAAATGTTCAGCGATGAAGACTTGCGCAACGAACTTCTGTCCGCTACAGACCCCGTAGTCGTACTCAAGCTGCTGACCGAATGGTCACCGTATGCCGCGTTTAAGCGTACAGCAGCTGTTTGAGGATAGAAGGGAAAAGCTCCAGCTCACCTGGGTTGGCGGGCAAAAAGGAGCTTCGCGCGAGTTGACGCATGATGCGCTAAACCGTCCTGGAGTGGGCTTGGTTGGCCATCTGAACCTCATTCACCCCATCCTCATACAGGCGCTGGGCACCAGCGATCTGGACTATCTGAATCAGCAGCCCGAAGCGGCGCGCAATGCCAGTCTGCTTGCACTGTGTACAGGCGAAACGCTGTCCATTTTCGTCTGCGACGGTGTGGACGCCCCCGGCTATCTGATAGACGCGTGTGATCGACACGGGACACCACTGTTTCTTTCTCAAAAGAAGAGTCGCGTTTTCGTCAATTTGCTGCGTCCCTATTTGCAGCGGGAGCTGTCGGAAGTCACCACAAGCCACGGCGTGTTTCTCGACGTGCTTGGCTTCGGCATCCTCATCACTGGCGACTCGCAGATTGGCAAGAGCGAACTGGCACTGGAATTGATTTCCCGTGGCGCAGGCTTGGTCGCAGACGATGCCGTCGAACTGTATCAGGTTGGCCCGGAAACCATTCAGGGGCGCTGCCCTGCGTTGTTGCGCGATTTTTTGGAAGTCCGCGGCATTGGCGTTATCAATATCAAGGCGATTTTCGGCGAAACAGCGGTCAGACCGCGTAAAACACTGAGATTGATCGTCCATCTCGAGCGCCCGACTGAAGAGTATTTCCGCGGCCTCGATCGGCTGCAAACCAAATCCAGTACTACCGCTATTCTCGGCGTGGAAATACCCACCGTCACGCTCGCCGTCGTGGCCGGCCGAAACCTCGCCGTGCTGGTGGAGGCCGCGGTGCGGCATTACATCCTGCAGACGCGGGGGTACGATTCCACCAAGGATTTTCTGGACCGCCATGAAGAGGCAATGCGCGATCAGGCTGAAAATGGCAGTGAACCACCAACCAGCAATCACTCCCCGGGCGAGACAGGTATCTTTCGTGCCTTTGGCACCGACTAAGCCCAACAATACATGCAGCTAATTCTTGTCAGCGGTCTGTCCGGATCCGGAAAAAGCGTCGCACTTCGCGTGCTGGAGGACGCCGGCTATTTTGCGGTCGACAACCTGCCCGCCACGCTCATTCCAGCGCTGGTCGATACACATCAGGCAGGTCCCTCAAAAGGTGACAAGATCGCGATCAGCATCGACGCCCGCACCCGCGAGACGATCGCCGCCCTGCCAACTATTGTCGAATCGCTTCGAGAGCGCGGTATCGATTGCAGAGTCGTATTTCTCGAGGCCAGTGACGAGTCCCTCACGCGGCGCTTCTCCGAATCGCGCCGGCCGCATCCAATGGCGGATCGTGTCGGCGGAGATCTCGCCGCCTGCATTCAGGAAGAGCGCCATATCCTCGCCGAGATTGCCGGCCTCGGGCATCACATGGATACGTCGGATCTTCATCCGGGTACTTTCCGCACGTGGATAAAGGACTGGCTGAAGCTGGACAGAACCCGCATCACACTTGCCTTTCAATCGTTCGGCTTCAAGCACGGTATCCCGATTGATGCCGACCTTGTGTTTGACGCGCGCTTTCTGCCCAACCCCTATTACGATCCTGCGCTAAGGCCGCTATCCGGAAAAGATGCAGCGGTAAAACAGTTTCTTGAAGCCGACCTGAATGTCGCAAGATTGATCGACGACATCGCGTCATTTTTATTGCGTTGGCTCCCCTCCTATATGAGCGACAACCGCGCCGCACTAACCATCGCCATCGGTTGCACTGGTGGGCAGCATCGCTCGGTGTATATCGCTGAAGAGCTGGGGCAGCGCTTTGGGTCCGACCAACAAGTCTTGGTCAGGCACCGCGACCTCTCGTAATTTTGGAATTCGCAATTGATCAAATCCATTCTTGATGCGGTGAGCGATTCCCTTCGCCCGCGTGTCGCACCTTCCGCGCAGCTACCGCTTTTTCCGCTCGGGTCAATCCTGTTTCC
>JAEUNB010000381.1 GCA_016790625.1 Betaproteobacteria bacterium
CAACACGCTAGGCAAGCGCGGCAAGATTTCAGTCACTTTGGTTGATCGCGGCCGCACCCATCTGTGGAAGCCGCTATTGCACGAAGTGGCTGCCGGCAGCATGAACATTCATGCGCACCAGCTCGACTATCTGGCGCAGGCGCGCTGGCATCATTTTTCGTTCGCGTTGGGTGTACTGGCAGGGGTTGATCGCGCGAAGCGTGAAGTAAAGATCGCTGCGGTAAAGGAAGACGACGGCGTCGAGGTCCTACCGGCACGCAGCCTGCCCTACGACACGCTGGTGCTGGCCATCGGCAGCCAGTGCAACGATTTCGGCACGCCGGGCGTGGGTGAGCATGCGTTCAAGCTCGACAGCGCCTGGGATGCCAACCTGTTTCACCGCCGGCTGGTCAATGCCTGCTTCCGCGCCAACTATGCTGCCGATGGGCGCGTGATCAATATCAGCATCGTCGGCGCCGGCGCCACCGGTGTTGAGCTGGCCGCAGAGTTGCACAACACAATCCGTCTATTGGCCGCATACGGGTTAAATCAATTCAATCCCGAGCAACAGATTCGCATCAACATCGTCGAAGCCGGTCCGCGCATTCTGGCTGGCCTGCCGGACTATCTGGCGGATGCCACGCTCAAGACGCTGGAAGAATTGAAAGTGGCGGTGCTGTGCAATGAGCGCGTCGTGGGCGTCGAGTCAGACGCACTGGTCACAGCCAATGGCAAGCGAATCGACGCGGACTTCACCGTTTGGGCGGCGGGCATCAAATGCGCCGATTTGTTGCGTGATCTCGACGGACTGGAAAGCAACCGCATCAACCAGTTGGTGGTCAAACAGACACTGCAAGTCACGCGCGACGAGAATATTTTCGCGCTCGGCGATTGCGCCGCTTGCATATGGGAGGACGGGCGCTTTGTGCCGCCACGCGCGCAGTCGGCGCACCAGCAGGCCAGCCATCTGGTCGGCACGATCAAGCGCCGGCTTGTCGGCAAAGCACCGACCGACTTCCGCTATCGCGACTTCGGCTCGCTGGTTTCGCTGGGCAACTATCAATCCGTCGGAACGCTGATGGGCTTTGTCGCGAGCGGAAGCGTGCGCGTCGAAGGTTTGATCGCGAAGATGTTCTACATCTCGCTCTATAAGCTGCATCTGTGGGCGTTGCACGGTTTCTGGCGCATGGCCTTGGACACATTGGCGCGCATGATCAAGAGCCAGACCGAGCCGCGCGTCAAGCTGCACTAAGCAACCATGAACGATAAGGCCTTCAGTCAGCACACACCGATGATGCAGCAGTACCTGCGCATCAAAGCGGAATACCCGGATACGCTGGTGTTGTATCGCATGGGCGATTTCTACGAGCTGTTCTTCGACGACGCGATCAAGGCGGCGAAACTGCTAGACATCACGCTGACCACGCGCGGCCAATCGGCCGGCACACCGATCAAGATGGCCGGCGTGCCGTTCCATTCCATCGAGCAATATCTCGCCAAGCTGGTCAAGGCGGGCGAATCTGCGGCGATCTGCGAGCAGGTGGGCGAGGTCACCAACAAAGGGCCGGTGGAGCGTGCCGTTGTACGCGTCATTACGCCCGGCACCTTGACCGACAGCGCGCTGCTACCTGATGCACGTGACGTGCTGATCGTCGCTGTGCATGTTCAGGGCAATCGCGTCGGCTTGGCCTCCTTGTCGCTATCGGGCGGACGCTTCCGCATTACCGAAGCCAGCCTATCGCAATTCAACGCCGAACTTGAGAGACTTCAACCGGCAGAGCTGCTGCTGGCCGACGGCGCCGCGTTGTCGGCGTCCGGGATTGCAACGCGGCGCATTGCCGACTGGCAGTTCGATTTCGATTCGGCCACGAACCTGTTGTCGAAGCAGTTCGGTACCAGCGATCTCAAAGGCTTTGGCTGTGAGGATTTGCCGCTTGCGGTGGCTGCAGCTGGCGCACTGCTGCAGTATGTGCAGCAAACACAGCGAGGTGCGCTACCGCATATCACCGGGCTGGCCGTCGAACGCAACGACGACTTCATCCGCATGGATGCTGCTACACGGCGCAACCTGGAAATTTCCGAGACCATCAATCGCGATGCCTCGCCAACCCTGTTTTCGCTTCTCAACAGCACCGCCACCAGCATGGGCGCTCGCCTGTTGCGCGACTGGCTGCATCATCCGCTGCGCAACCGGAACGCGATTCAGGAACGGCTGCATGCCAGTCAGTGCCTGACGCCGTTGGCCGCAGAAATTCACGCCGTGCTTGGCAACTGGTCGGACATCGAACGCATCGTTACTCGGATCGCATTAAGAACCGCACGACCGCGCGACTTGTCCGCATTGCGCGATGCGCTGGGCACTGCGCCAGCTCTGGCGCAACTTATTTCCACAATAGAAACCCCAGCATTGGCGCGCCTTTCCGGGCATTTTCGGCCCGAGAGCCGCATCCATACTGGACTTTCGGCTGCTATCAAGGACGAGCCAGCGACGCTGATACGCGATGGTGGTGTGATCCGCGACGAATTTGACGCTGAGCTGGACGAGTTGCGCGGCATGCAGAACAACGCCAGCGAATTCCTGCTGGACCTGGAAAAGCGTGAACGAGAGCGTACCGGCATCGCCAATCTGCGCGTCGAATACAACCGCGTGCACGGTTTTTACATCGAGATTACGCAAGGTCAGTTGGACAAGGTTCCAGACGATTACCGTCGCCGGCAAACGCTGAAAAACGCCGAACGATTTATCACCCCGGAGCTGAAGGTATTTGAGGACAAGGCGCTGTCGGCTGGTGAACGTTCGCTGGCGCGCGAGAAATTCCTCTACGAACAATTGCTCGATCAACTGCTGCCGCATGTGTCGCAACTACACGCGCTGGCGCGCGCTGCCGCCGAGTTGGATGTGCTCTGCGCCAATGCACTGAATGCCAAACGATTCAACCTGAGCGTGCCGGTGTTTGTCGATGAAGACCGCATCGCCATTCAGGGGGGCCGCCATCTCGTCGTGGAAAGCCAGGTCGAGAGCTTTATCGCCAACGATTGCGACCTCTCGCGTTCGCGGCAACTGCTATTGATCACCGGCCCCAACATGGGCGGCAAGTCGACTTATATGCGGCAAGTCGCTCAGATTGCCCTGTTGGCACATACTGGTTCGCTGGTGCCGGCAGCGCATGTCGAAATCGGTTGCATCGACCAGATCATGACGCGCATCGGCGCCAGCGACGATCTGGCCGGCGGACGTTCGACGTTCATGGTGGAGATGACTGAGGCGGCAGCGATCCTCAACAACGCGACGATGAACAGCTTGGTACTGATCGACGAAATCGGTCGTGGTACCTCGACTTTTGACGGCCTGGCGCTTGCCTACTCAATCGCGCGCCAATTGGCGGAAGTGACTCGCTGCTATTCGTTGTTTGCCACCCACTATTTCGAGCTCACTCATCTCAATGCCGAGCTTCCCAATCTTGCCAACGTTCATCTGGACGCGGTCGAGATGAAAGACAAGATCGTGTTCCTGCACAAACTGGAATCGGGCCCCGCCAACAAGAGCTATGGCTTGCAGGTCGCGCAACTGGCGGGCGTACCCAAATCCGTCGTTCGCGCGGCGCGCAAGCATCTGGAAAAACTGGAAACGACCGCTGCACCGGTGTCGGCCCAAGGTGGGCTGTTCGACCAACCGGCTATCACGCCGGAAGCAGCGCCGCACCCGGCACTCGATGCGCTGGACGATCTGCGCCCGGACGAGCTCAGTCCACGTGAGGCGCTGGAGAAACTCTATCAACTGAAGCAGATGCGGGACCTGAATCGATGAGCGGACGCAGCCTACTCGCCAGCTTTCTGGCGGCAATCTTTCTTGTCCTTGGCGGTTGCTCGACACCGTCCAAGTCCCCAGCCTCGCTCTCGTTCGCGTTAATGGGGGATATCCAGTACAACCAGCGCGAAGAAGAAATTTTTCCGCAGTTGCTCGATGCCGTAAGTGCGCAGGACCTTGCGTTCGTTGTCCACGTCGGCGACTTCAAGGCGGGCAGCAATTCGCCATGCACCGACGAGCTGTATCTGCGTCGCCTCAACGAATTCAATCAATCGAAGCACCCGTTGATTTTCACCCCCGGTGACAACGATTGGGTCGATTGCCGCCGCCCCACCAACAATCGTGGCGATCCGATCGAACGTCTGGCGAAGATCCGCGAGCTTTTCCACTCCAGACCGAATGCGCTCGGCAAGACGCCATTGCAGCTACAACGGCAGTCCGATACCGCGATGGGCAACGGCGAATTTGCGCGCTATCGCGAAAACGCCATGTGGACGCGAGCCGGCGTGGTGTTCATCACCTTGAATATCCAGGGCAGCAATGACAACCTGGGATTTGACGCGGCCAACAATCTCGAACATGCCGAGCGCACGCGCGCCAACATCGCCTGGCTGAAACTGGCGATCGAGAGGACAAAGGCGGCCGACGCGATTGGCCTTGCGATCTTCCTGCAAGCCAACCCGGGCTTTGAAGAGTCTATCGACGACGTAAAGAAAAGTGGCTACGCGGAGTTTCTCGGCGTGTTCGACGAGGAAGCGAAACGACTGGGCAAGCCGGTACTTTTTGCGCACGGCGACACCCATCACTATCGCGTCGATAAACCCTACATCAGCCCACTAAGTAAACAACCGGTGGCAAATGTAATGCGCGTCGAAACGTTCGGCAGCCCGTTTACCGACTGGGTGCGAATTACGGTCGATGCAGACAATCCTGCCGGACTGTTTACAGTGAAGCCCGGCGGATTCTCGTCAACCGTCAAACACGTCGACTAGAACCACACAGACGCCGCTCAATGATGATGACCGTGGTCTCCATGGGCATGGCCATGCGTGATCTCGTCCGCGGTGGCCGCCCTCACATCCTGAACCACGCATTTGAACAGCAGGCGCTCACCGGCTAGGGGGTGATTGCCGTCGATCACCACTTTGTCTTCGGCGATGTCGGTGACGGTGTAGACCACCCAACGATCGTCATCCTCGCCTTGCGGCAATCCTTCGAACTGCATACCAACCTCGACATTGGACGGGAATACGCTCTTCGGTTCGATACGAATAAGATTTTCATCGTAGTCACCAAATGCGTCTGCCGGATCCAGGCTGACAGCAAAATCCTGCCCTGAAGTCTTGCCGGTCAGGCCATCTTCCACCAGCGGGAAAATGCCACCGTAACCGCCGTGCAAATAGGAAAGTTGCGAATTGGCATCTCCAATCTGCTGGCCGTCGCTGTCGGTCAGGTCATAGGAGAGGGTTACGACTGTGTCTTTGGCAATGAGGAGCATGGTAAAAGCGCGGCAAACGGCCCGCGAAAAATGGATATCAGAGGGACGCGATTGTATCGCGAAGCCAGCCGTCTTTGCCGGGCTTAGTGGCCGTGTATCTGGCGGACCAACTTCAATACCGCAGCCGCGTGTTCGCGCGGATTGATATCCCGCAGGATGTGCCGTACCACGCCCTTCTTGTCGATGACGAACGTGGAACGGTGTACGCAGGGATGGGAGGAGCCGTTGTGTGCCTGCTCGGTCATGACCTCGTACTTCTTCATTACTTCGCAATCGGTATCGGATAGCAGTTGCATCGACAGACCGTGCTTGTCGCGAAATTCTTCATGCACCAGGCAGTCATCGCGCGATACCCCGAACACCACCGTATCGCATTCGGCAAACTCCGTATCGTGGTCGGAATAAGCGATCGCCTCCATGGTGCAGCCTGGCGTGCCATCACGAGGATAGAAATACAGGACAACGTTCTTCTTGCCGCGAAAGCTGGAAAGCTGGATCATTTCCATGCTCGCATCAGGGAGTTCAAACACCGGAGCTCTCGAACCGATTTGTAACATTGTCTGATCTCTCCACCAAGTGTTGGTTGAAGACGTTAAATTGATTCTAGCGCATTTTCTTTTTTTGCTTTGCAACCTCCCTTTGCATGAAAACAAAAGTCCGAAAAAAAGATAATTTTGCGACAGCGCTCGAACATCTAGGCGGTATTTCTGCGCAAAAATTCCTGAAGGATTACTGGCAGAAAAGGCCACTGCTCGTGCGCGGTGCGTTTCCGAATTTGATCGAGCCGTTGAGCAAGCAGGAGATATTTGCTCTTGCGGCTCGTGACGATGCTGAGAGCCGATTGATCTCGCGGAATGGCGCCCAGTGGCAACTGACGCACGGTCCCATTTCGCGTCGCCAGATGGCGACGGCAAAGAAAGGGTTGTGGACGCTGCTGCTGCAGGACACCCAGCACTTCTCGCGGAAGGCACACCAACTGCTGGCAGCCTTCAACTTCATTCCGCATGCCCGCGTAGATGACCTGATGGTGAGCTACGCGATTGCCGGTGCGGGCGTTGGTCCGCATATCGACTCCTACGACGTCTTCCTGCTACAAGGTAGTGGCAGTCGGCGCTGGCGCATTTCCGCGCAGAAGGATCTCAGGCTGAAGGAGGGCGCTCCACTGAAATTGCTTGCGAAATTCAAGCCCGAGCAGGAATTCGTGCTCAAAACCGGTGACATGCTGTATCTGCCCCCCGGATACGCTCATGATGGCATTGCGGAAAGCGAATGCCTGACGTGGTCGATCGGTTTTCGCGCACCGTCCAGCCAGGAGCTCGGCCAGGCCTTTCTCGACTATGTGCGCGATGACATCAAGCTGGGGGGCCAGTATGAAGATGCCGATCTCATTCCGACTGCAACTCCCGGGGCAATTGACCGCCAGATGCGCAATCGCTTTGCCGCGATGATCAGGAGTGTTGTTGCGACTGTTGCAACGCCAGCAACGCTGGACATCTGTGTAGGGCGATACCTGACCGAGCCGAAGCAGCATGTCTACTTCGACTATCCCGAGCCAGAGTTGGCTCCCGCCGCATTCCGTAAAGCCGTCCTGCGACATGGTCTAAGACTGGATCTCAAGTCACGAATGCTTTACGACGAAGATCGATTCTTCATCAATGGGGAACAATGGCAGATCTTGCCCGCTGACAGGGCGCTGTTCCGGATATTGGCAGATTGCAGGGAGCTGACGCCACCAATACTGACAGAATCCAGCACGGCTACCGCCCTCAATGCATTGCATGTCGCCTATACAAACGGATTCGTACGTATTTCAAACATCATGCAGGAGCCATCAAAATGACACACGAAACCGAGTCATCGAGCCCCGCACCGGTCTATCAACTGCTGGATGGCACTACCGAAGCCACCGCGGCCATCGAAAAAGTAATCAATAGCGCGCAACGCGAACTGCGAATCTTTGATGCCAACCCACGCACCCTGCGGGAGCGTGGATTTGGCAGCATTGCGCGCATCGACAGACTACGCCAATTGCTGCTCGCAAGCCGCGGGCACTCGCTACACATTGCACTTCACGACACCAGCGCGATTGAAAGCGAGCTTCCGCGCTTGATAAACCTGCTGACCCAGTTTTCCGGCCAGATCCGCATTCACCGTACGCTAGAGCAAGCTGCGGAAGCGCGCGACCCGATGATCATCGCCGACGACTCCCATTTCTGGCGCCGCCCCCATATTGACCACCCGCGATCGGTATTGACGCTCAACAATGCGCCGGACACGCGGCCGTTTCTCGACCGATTCGAGGAAATCTGGGAGAAAAGCGAGCTAGCGATTTCCGGCAGCACGCTGGGACTATAGCCCCTCTATACCCCATTTCCGGTAGTGTCTCAGTTTGAATGTAACTCCGCTTGAGGCCCAAAGCTGCCAGTGCTAACCTCGCCTCATGCCGAAAAAAGACCTAAATCAACTCGCCAAATTCATCGTTGACCAAGCTACCAGCGACGAACCCAAGCCCGTACCTACCGCAGCCCAAGAATCAGGGCGCAAAGGGGGCTTGAAGGGTGGCACAGCCCGTGCTGCAAGCCTTACCGCTGAGGAACGCAAAGCCATAGCCGAAAAAGCAGCCAAAGCCCGCTGGGAAAAACAGTAGGGCAGAAAAACAAGTTTAGTCTATAAGCCGCGAAAGCGGCTTTTTTGTTGGTTGGTGCCAGCTAACATTGAAAGGCTATTGCATTTGTCTATAAATAGCGTAGACTACGAGGCTTCCGATGGAGACATTCCCTCATGGCACATTCTATTTTTGATCAGTTAGACGACTTTGATAGCGCCTTGGAGAAAGACATCGCGCTCGCAAATCAGCGCAAGCAGGCGCTTGCGGTAATGCGTGACTGGAAACGCGAGTTAGACGCTAAAGAAGCGGCGTCTATACCCTCTCGCGCCAACATTCCAAATGGGGTGCCAACCACATTGACGGAAGCGGTTCGCAGGGCGGTCGCAATGCTCACAGAGTTTGATGTGCGAGAGGTGGAGGACTATATCGGACGTGCGCTCGGCTATGACATCGCAACGGTCGTGGAGCCGCGCACAAAGATTGCCAATATTTTGGGCAGTCTAAAAAACGGTGGCGCGATTGAGATCGTCAAAGAAGGGCGCGGGCCAGTGCCAAACCGCTACCGCAGAGTGACGGCAAACGATTTGTAACGCAGGGAAGGGTGGGGACACCCGGCAAGGTATCCCCAATTTGCAACAAGTGTCTTTGACCGGACACATCAACTAATAGGAGACCATATGCGACTACCAGTCGTAATAGTCACCCCCAATGGGGTAGTGACTATTTGGGGAACGGCGTCATAGCCCCTCCATCGGTTAATGCTGCTGAGGCTTTGAAACCCCAGCAGCATTAATTTTCGCATTAATTCCATTATATAGCAAGCACTTATTGCATTTCGCAGCAAGGAATTCGCTCGCTTAAAATTTATAGACTAATAGTTGACTTATCATACCCTCAAGCATATAATTCATTTAAAGAATGCGAAGGGGGAAACAAAATGAACCGACTGAGCCTTAGTGACCGCGCCAAAATCCTGCACTGCCTTGTAGAGGGCAACAGCATGCGCGCTACCTCGCGCCTCTGTGACGTGAGCATCAATACGGTTACTAAGCTGTTGCTTGATGTCGGCACCGCTTGCGCAATCTATCAAAACGAAGTGCTGCGCAACCTTCAGTGCAAACGTGTGCAGTGCGATGAAATCTGGAGCTTCTGCGGCACTAAAGAGCGTAACGTTGACCCAGCGAATAAGGGCAAGGTCGGCTATGGTGACGTTTACACTTGGACGGCCATTGATTCGGATAGCAAGCTCTGCGTTTCTTTTTTGGTTGGTCGCCGCGATATAGAGCATGCAAACATCTTTGTTGATGATCTGGCTGCGCGCCTAGCTAACCGCATTCACCTGTCTACCGATGGCAATCGTATGTATGTCGATGCCGTCGCTAATAGCTTCGCTGAGATCGATTACGGGATGCTGGTTAAGCACTATTCCCACGAAGGGCAAAAGCTCACCTCTGACGTGCGTTATAGCCCGTCCAAGTTCGTGAAATCAGAGAAGCGCCGCATTGCTGGTGACCCTGAGTTTGGCGATATCTCGACAAGCTATGTTGAGCGTCAGAATTTGACGATGCGCATGGGGATGCGGCGCTTTACGCGTTTGACCAACGCATTTAGCAAGAAGATGTACAACTTAGAGTGCGCAGTTGCCTTGCACTTCATGTTTTACAACTTCGGGCGCATTCACAAGACTCTGCGCGTTACCCCGGCGATGGAAGCCGGTATCGCCCAACACGTTTGGACACTGGAAGAGATCGCAGCATTGGCCGATTAAGGCCATTTCCCACCTGTTTAGGTAGGTGTCTTACAGCTTTTCAAGCGGTAGGATTGCTTTGTCGCATGACAACCAAGCGGAAACTTAGGCGTTATATAGGGCCAATGCCAAGGTGTTGTAACAAAATCGATACAAATCAAATAGTTGACCTGTCTTATACAGGCCTGTATGATTCACAGCCGATATTTGATTTTCCGTTCGTCGGCCCCATAACAAAAAGACAGCGAAATGGCGCAAACTTTTGAAGCATTGGTCCCAGAGATTTGGGACTTAGTTTGTAAAAACATTGACGATATTTTGAAGGAGTGCGAGTTACACGGTCTAACTGAAATTCTGACCGTTCCGCAGCCGTCAGTTGAAGCTAGATTGATCATCCTCAAGAAATTTGAGGGAGTCTGTAACACCATTATTCACGCACTAGAGGCCGGGCCTCCAGGTGATGAGCAATACTCAATGCTGAGAGTAATGTTCAATGCAAAACAACAGATTTTGAATTTGGAGCAATTGCTAAACGCCGCTAAGCGACAAGATAGCAAGGACTTCAAAGCAGCAGAAACAGCGCTGAGGCAACAAGCTAAGCATTAATTGTAGTACCCAAAGGAGTGGACATCATGAAACTCGAAATTCAATTACTTATGGACAGGCAACGGGCTGGCGAAGCCTTGGGTGGCGAAGAAATTCGCACCTTGATGCTCTACGCCATCGAATTGTTGAAAGAGTTCAATCAGCACACTCTGGATAGCATTGAGTTTGCTCACAACATGTTGGCCGACGAATATCGTATGGCTGCCTAATTTCCTTTGGAAGTAAGGAAAGCCCGCTTCGGCGGGCTTTTTGTTTTTCGGGCTTTAGAAAATTGTTTCAGACCCAAACTGAGACACTACCCCATTTCCCCCCTTGTTGTGCACCGCACCAAGGGGGTGCTATACTTTTGGGTCGGTCGAAACAGATCACAGCGTCGCAGCACGGGGTTTTGTTGTGCACAAAAGATGGCTGGAAGTCGCGTCAGCCGATAAAAATTTTGATCAAATTTTTCTTCAAGGGAAGTCACAAATGAACAAGTCCATCCTCCTCGCAGTCGTTGTTGCTGCTGGCCTCGCCGCCTGCGGTAAGCAAGAACCCGCTCCGGCCCCTAAGGTCGAAGCACCGAAAGTTGAAGCCCCGAAGGTCGAAGCTAAAGTTGACGCCGCCGTTGACGCAGCCAAGGCTGCTGGCGCCGCTGCTGCTGATGCAACCAAGGCCGTTGCTGGTGCTGCTGTTGACGCAACCAAAGACGCAGCTGGTAAGACCGTTGAAGCCGCCAAGGATGCAGCTGGCAAGACCGTTGAAGCCGCTAAAGACGCCGCCGGCAAGACTGTAGAAGCCGCCAAGGACGCAGCCAAGCCGGCCGCTCCTGCTCCTGCAAAAGAAGCTCCGAAGAAGTAATTTTCTTCTCGAAAAAAAGCCGGTGCTGCATGCACCGGCTTTTTTTTGCCCGTTATTTATCGCGCACTGCTAAAACTAAATTTCTCTCCACGAAAAACCATTTGCCTGTCCTGCGATGCCAATCCAATCCGGCTCACATGACAGAGCTTCGGCCAAGGCAGCGGCAGCCAGCTCAGGAAGATTGTTCTGCTTGGATAAATGCGCGGCTATGACATGCTTAAGCTTCGAGCAATCCATGCCCGACAAAAGCGATGCCGCTGTCATATTGTCCAAATGCCCGAATTTCCCTGCGACGCGACGTTTCAAGCTAACCGGATAAGGTCCATTCATCAGCATATCCAGATCGTGATTGCACTCCAGTACCAGCGCATTGCAACCTGACAGGGTCTCCTGGATATGCGCTGTTATGCTACCCGTATCTGTCAGCACACCTAGCCGTGCATTGCCATCAGAAAATACGTATTGCACGGGCTCGTAAGCATCGTGCGGAACAAAATAAGGGGTGATCTGCATATCATCCACTGAAAAATCTTCATGTGGATCAACGTAGTGTCGTAACGCCGCCGGAAGCGCCCCGTCCGTCAGTACCTTGGCCGTACCATGTGTCAGCCAAACGGGGATACCGTGCTTACGCGCGAAACGGGCGACACCACCAATATGGTCGGAGTGTTCATGCGTGACCAGGATGGCGTCGAGATCGCCGGGCGACACACCGGCTCGAGCAAGCCTGGCTTCCGTCTCCGCTAAACCGAATCCACAGTCCATCATTACGACGGTATTCGAAACTTGGACCAACAAGGCGTTACCCTCGCTCCCGCTCCCGAGGGACGAAAAACGCAGGCTCATTCCGCGATGTCCACAAAGAAAACGGGCCTGTCGATAGTATCGACCGGCCCGATCTTTTCACCAAGCATGTTTGCAGTCCGAAATGGCTACTTCAACTGCTCCAACAGCAGACTAAGAATGCGTTTGGCGGTCGCGGAGTTATCCACCTTGCCATCGGCACCCTGTACCTGAACGTCGGAGACACCGCCAGCCTCAGTCACCGAAACGCGGTACAGCGGCCGGCTCGCCGGATCATCCTTCCGCCAAAACGCCAGCTTG
>JAEUNB010000180.1 GCA_016790625.1 Betaproteobacteria bacterium
AGTATGGGGAGGTGTACTCCATGGATGCCGTGCACCGCTATTTCCACGACAAGCTGAATAGCGCGACGGGCAAAACGGCAAAGCGGCCCAAGGCCGTGCCGATGGCAGCCGCTACGTCGCCAACCCGCAAGAAACGCTGACCGCTGTGTCGGCGGTTTTTTACGCGCCGAGCGCACTGGCAGATCTGGAGCGCCTTGCTGATTTTCTCGTTGCGCAGGATGCGGTCGCGGCGAAGGATACCGGCCCGCTCATCACTGGCGCGATCGCGCACCTTGCCGACCATCCGCTGACCGGCCGTATCGTCGAGCACGGCTTGCGTGAGTTGGTTATCTCGCGCGGCCGCACCGGTTATGTCGCGCTGTATCGGTTCGACGCGGCGCGCGATGCAGTGGTGGTGCTGGCCATCCGGCATCAGCGTGAGTTGTAGTTTTTTGCGCGACATGGGCGCCGATCTAAGTCGAGCGCGCAAAAAAAACGCCGCAGACAATTGCCTGCGGCGTTTTTAGTGACTTCCGATTGGAACGTTTAGAACGTCTTGCGAATCGTCACGCCAATGGTGCGCGGCTGGTTGGTCGCAAAGCCGAGACGTGCTCGGCCACCGCGTTCGCGGTCGAACGAGAGCAGTGCCTTTTCATCCGTCGCGTTGTTGAGATAAATGGTGGCCGAGAGCCCCTTCTCGAAATCCATTCCCGCACTTAAGTTGACCAGGTTGTACTTGGGCATTTCGAGGTTGAGCGTGGTCGCCGCATTGGCCGGCGCGCCGAGGAAGGGCAACCCATGCGTGAAGGTGCGCGGGTTGTTCTCCTGATCCGAGGGCTGCGTGAAGCGGCTGCCCACGTGCTGCACCGAGGTGGTGAAGTAGGATTCGCGTCCGGCCAGCGTGAAGTTATAGGTGAAGCTGGCGGTGAAGGCCACCTTCGGCACGGAAGGCAGACGATTCCCCTCGCGGATGCCGCCCAGCACATTGCCGCCGCCATCCCTGACGGTGCTATCGAACTCGGCATTTACCAATGCACCCGATAGCGACAGTTCGAGGTTGTCGGTTGGCCGCGCGGTCATCTCAAGTTCGACACCGGACGAATGCGCCTTGGGCACGTTGAACACCACACGCGATGAACAGGAGCCGGCATCCAGCGTGACCTGCAGGTCCTTCATCTGGGTGTAGAACGCGGCAGCATTGAAGCTCAGGCCCGGCTGCTGCATCTTCATGCCGACTTCATAGTTCCACAGCGATTCGTCGCTAAAGCGCTGATAGCCGCCGAAGATGGCGCGGTCCTGCGCCGTGCAGAGCGGAATGTTCAGCGGATCGTTCACGCCGCCGAGGCGGAACCCCTTGGATGCCTGGGCATTGAGGGTCACCCTGTCCGACATCTTGTAGGCAAACAGCAGGCGCGGATTGAAGCCGTCCGATTGCGTCTTGTCGAAGTTGTTGTTGCCGTCGGAGAACAAGCCGCCCGACTTGAACGTGCGCTCTTCCTTGTAATCGTAGAAGCGCCCGCCGACCGTTGCCGTCAGCTCCTTGGTCATTTCGTAGCTGAGTTCACCGAAGATCGCCTTCTGTTTCAGGTTATACGGAATGTCGGCGTTGTAAGGCGAATTGGCCGGGAAGCCATTGGCCGTTGCCGCTGACGTTCCGGCGCCGAGGCGCGCATCGGTCGCGGCATCGTAGCCCGGGGTGGGCAGACGCTGCGCGTATTTGCGGTCGGTGTCGGCGAAGAACGCACCCACCAGCCATTGCAGCGGGCCCTTGCCTGCGGAACTCAGGCGCAGCTCCTGCGTGAAGCCCTTGAAGTCGGTGGTGTCATTAAGACGCGAAGGCAGCAGCACTGCAGCGCTCGGGAAGCCCAGGTCGACCGAAACCGAGCCGGTCAAGGCGCTGGCATCGCGGCTGACCAGGATGTCGCGATCGGTATGCGTCGTCACCGAGGTGAGATCGAAATCGCCGAAGCCGACTTTGACTGTCATGTCGGCGATGGTCGTCTTGTCCTCGAACTTCTCGCGTTGCAGCAGATATTGCTGGCGCTCCTGCAGCGTGACCGGCGGCACCGTGGTGGTGAAGCGGTTGGCATACAGGTTGAACGCTTCCTGACGGTTGAAGCCGTCCGCCGTCACCTTCTGCGAAACGATGCGCGGTGTGATCGTGACATCCTTGCTCGGCTTGAAGGTAAAGCTCAATCGTCCGCCGGTGCGTTCGCCGCTGTTGACGTCACTGCCGCCGCCGGGGCCGAGCGCGTCGATCCAGCCACCGAACTTGGTGTAGTAACCGACGATACGCATCGCCGCAGCATCGTTCATCGGGATGTTCACTGCCGCCTTCAGGCTGCCACCGCTGCCGCCGTCGGAAATCTTGTTCGCGCTGGCCTCGACCGCGCCTTCGCTCACACCGATCTTCGCCTCATTGGTGATGTAGCGGATGGTGCCACCGATATTGCCCGAACCGAACAGCGTGCCCTGCGGGCCGCGCAGCGTTTCGACGCGCTTCAGGTCAAAGAGATCGAGATCTGGCGTGAACAGCGACATCGAAATTGCTGTTTCGTCCAGATAGACGCCGAC
>JAEUNB010000387.1 GCA_016790625.1 Betaproteobacteria bacterium
TATCTTCGGCAGTAATTACGTCGACGTGCGATTCCGCATTGCGCTTTACGTCGAGAGAACGCTCCAGCGATGCGCGAATACCAGTCACCACAACGGTATCGAGTTTTTCCTTGGCATCTTTATCCGCCGGTTTGGCGGCGGGCTTGTCCGGCTCTTTCTTCTCGGCCTGCTGCGCCATCGCGGGATACGCCGCACTGATCAACGTGAACGCTATCGCAGTTGCAATGGGTGTTTGTTTGAATTTCATGACTGCCTCCAGTAATTAGCCGACCTTTTTGCGCGCGGCCTGTTTTTTGCCCCTGAAACGTGACCATCGCCGTCGCGACCGGCGCTGCTGGCCCCCTTTATTCACAACCCCTACAAAACCAATACAGTTCCAATATACTACCATTTAATTCCAAAACGCTACCATTTTTTTTGCGGAAGTGGTATTCTGGCAACAGACGGGGAATCAATGACTTGCAAGCGGTCGTACTGGGGAAGCCCTCTGCGCGACGATGCATGAGGGGATTGCCAGTGACAGGCCAAGAGGCCAATTGGTAATGTAATGGTTCTAATGCAGTAGCACCAAAATTTCAGTGATTTGGCCCAGCAGTCGAATACCACCGGGAAAAGCGAATGACCTCACTTGCTCAAGTTCTGACACCACTGGACCCGAACAGCAGCCTGCCGCTGTACCAGCAATTGCAGCGCGCGATCCGTGAAGCCATCGAAAAACGCGTCCTGAGTCCGGACGATGCACTGCCGGCCGAACGCCAGATTGCGATCGAGCTGTCCGTTTCCCGCATCACCGTGCGCAAGGCGATCGAAGGACTGGTGGAAGAAGGCCTGCTGGTACGCCGTCAGGGCTCGGGCAATTTCGTTTCGGCGCGCATTGAAAAGAACTTCGCCAAGCTGACCTCGTTCTCCGAGGACATGCGCGCGCGTGGGCGCCGGCCACATAGCGTATGGCTGAAAAAACTCGAAGGCACGGTGTCGCCGGAAGAGTCACTGGCACTGGGCCTGAGTCCAGGCACACCGGTTTACCGTTTCCACCGCATCCGTTACGCCGACGATTCGCCGATGTCGGCGGAGTACGCGACCATCATCGCCAGCTGCCTGCCTTCGCTGTCGTCTGTGGACACCTCCATATATGAAGCGCTGGAAAAAGCCGGCAATCGCCCGGTACGTGCACTGCAGCGCCTGCGCGCGCTGTTGCTGACAGGAGAGCAGGCCAAGTTGCTCAATGCGCGCGAAGGCGATGCCGGTCTGCTGGTCGAGCGGCTGGGCTTCCTGCGCGACGGTCGCGCGGTGGAGTTTTCGCAGTCCTACTACCGCAGCGATACCTATGACTTCGTCGCTGAACTAAGCGCCCCCTGATATCCGGACATCTTTGAACCATGCTGACCGTCAATGCGCCGGCCGCCGAGCCTGCCCGCAAGAATTTGTCTGACCCCGAGTCAAATCGCATCGCCGCGGAAACAACTCATATGTTTCGCGAAGCAGCCGATGCTTCGAATGCGGTGCGGCATCAATATGAAGCGAATCACGCTCGCGCTTTGCAACTCGGCGAACGGCTGCGCACGCTGGCGCCGCGCGCGGTAGTTACCTGCGCACGCGGCAGCTCGGATCACGCCGCGACATTTGCCAAGTACCTGATCGAAACCCGTACCGGTGTGCTCACTGCGTCCGCCGCGCCCTCGGTAAGTTCTGTCTATGGCGTGCAGCAGGATTTGCGTGACTGTCTGTTCCTGACCATTTCGCAATCGGGCCGCAGCCCCGATCTGGTGGCCGCCGCGCGCGCCGCCAAGACCGCCGGTGCCACCGTGGTTGCACTGGTCAACAACGACGGCACGCCGCTGGCCGACGCCGCAGATTTCGTACTGCCACTGTGCGCCGGTACAGAACAAAGTGTGGCGGCGACCAAGTCCTACATCGCATCACTGGCGGCAATTGTCCATCTGGTGGCAGCCTGGTCGTCAGACAACCTGCTATTGGATGCCCTAGTCGCGGCACCCGATGCGCTGGCGCGTGCGTGGCAACTGGACTGGAGCGAGGCGATGCCGCTGATGCGCAGCACCAGCCATCTCTATGTCATCGGCCGCGGCGTCGGCTTGGGCATCGCGCAGGAAGCCGCGCTGAAGTGCAAGGAAACCTGCCGACTGCACGCCGAGGCTTTCAGCGCCGCCGAAGTACGTCACGGTCCCCAAGCATTGTTGCAACCCGGCTTTCCAGCGCTGCTGTTGACGCAGAACGATGAAACGCGCGCCGATCTGGAAGCGCTGGCGACGGAACTTTTGGCGCGTGATGTGAAAGTGCTGATCGCCGGCAATGCCGTGCCCGGTGCGATTGCGCTGCCGACGGTCGAGACCCACCCTGTGATTCAACCGCTACTCCTGGCGCAGAGTTTTTATCGCCTCGCCAATGCCGTTTCGATCGCACGCGGCTGCGATCCGGATCGACCACCACATCTGCGCAAGGTTACCGAAACGCGCTGATCGCTGCCCAAGCCGCCATCAGCATCAAAAAGAGTATCGGCCTAAAGTCCAGCACTGGCGCGGC
>JAEUNB010000390.1 GCA_016790625.1 Betaproteobacteria bacterium
TGCCTGGGCCAAGGTCGGCGTGTGGGCGAAGCGCAAGAATGAATTCGAGAAGCGCGCCGGTTTCGCATTGCTCGCCTGCCTCGCATTGCATGGCCGAGGCGCAGACAACGCGGATTTCATCAAGCATCTGCCATTGATCGAAGCGCACGCCGGTGACGAACGCAACTTCGTCAAGAAGGCCGTGAACTGGGCACTGCGCGCTATCGGCGGCCGCAATGCTGAGCTGAATGCCGCTGCGGTCGCCGTCGCGCAACGACTGGCCGCATCGGAAAGTGCCTCCGCGAGGTGGATCGGCAAGGATGCATTGCGAGAGCTCGCCAAACGGACAAAAGCAGGCAAACCACAAGGAACCACGAAGTGACATCCCAAACAACCAAGCCCAAGACAACTGCCTCGCTAGTCAGCGCGGCCGCTGTCGATCAATACCTCGATGAACTCGACCATCCGCTTAAAGCGGAGCTGGAAGCCATCCGCAAGATCATCCTCGGCGTGAACAAGGAAATTGCCGAGGGCATCAAGTGGAACGCACCGAGCTTTTATTTCAGGGACTGGTTTGCCACCACCGGACTACGCTCGAAAGAGTTCGTCCACGTCGTGTTTCATACCGGCGCCAAGGTCAAGGCCAGCGCCACAGATGGCGTCAAGATCGACGACCCTTCGGGCCTGCTGGAGTGGCATGCCGAGGATCGTTGCTCAGCGAAGTTTTACAACATGAAGGATGTGAAGGCGAAGAAGACGGCGCTGCAGGAGATCGTCAGGCAGTGGCTAGCGCATATGTAGCAGATGTAGTTTTTTTGCCCTTCCCCGGCGAACAACCACAAGGGTTGCGCCGGGCCGGGGTCCAAGTTTCGTATCGGTGGCACTCAAACAAACTTAGGCCCCGGCCTGCGCCGGGGAAGGACCAGGCCGAGAAAATATTTATTTCAGTGCACTGAGTGACCATCGAGTCGCCGCGTCAGCGCCTCCGCCCGCTCCATCAGCATCTCGCTCTCCCGCGCATTACGCGTCATCGTGGCCGCACGCTCGAACTCACCGCGCGCTTCAGCATGGCGGCCCAGCTTGTCCAGCAAGTCACCACGCACGCTGGGCAGCCAGTGATACGACTGCAGTTGCGCATCGGCCATCAGCCGGTCAACGATTTCCAGCGCCGCCGCCGGACCGAACGCCATGCTGACGGCCACCGCACGATTCAGTTCGACAATCGGCGATGGCGCCACTTGCGACAGGGCATCGTATAGCGCGGCTATGCGGCCCCAATCGGTTTCCTCGGCCACACGCGCGCGGCTGTGGCAGGCCGCAATGGCCGCTTGCAAGGCATAGGGGCCAAGCGTTCCGCCCAGTTTTTCCGCGCGCTCCAGCGCCAGCAAGCCGCGGCGGATCAACAGCTGATCCCAGCGATGGCGGTCCTGCGCCAGCAGCAATACCGGCCGCCCTTCCGCGTCGGCGCGCGCGGCGATGCGCGACGCCTGCAGTTCCATCAGCGCGACCAAGCCGTGCACCTCGGCGGCGTCCGGCGCCAGCTCGGCAAGAATGCGTCCCAGCCGCAAGGCCTCATCGACCAGCTCCGGGCGTGTCCAGTGTTCGCCGCTGGTGGCGGTATAGCCCTCGTTGAATACGAGATAGATCACCTCCAGCACCGATGCCAGACGCGTGCCAAGTTCAGCAGCAGGCGGCAACTCGAACGGGGTGCGCGACTCCGACAGCGTGCGCTTGGCGCGAACGATGCGCTGCGCGATGGTGGTTTCCGCTACCAGGAATGCGCGGGCGATCTCCTCCGTGGACAAGCCGCCGATCAACTTCAGCGTCAATGCAACACGTGCTTCGGTCGAGAGCACCGGATGACAGGAAATAAACATCAGCCGCAGCAGGTCATCGCCAATCGGATCGTCCTCGCTCGCGGCGCGCACATCGAAATAGTCCGGCACGATATTGGCCTCCATTGCCTCAAGGTCCAGTCCCAGCGTCTCGTGTTTTTCGGCCTGCATCTTTTGCCGGCGCAGGTAATCCAGCGCGCGATTCTTTGCTGTCGCGGTAAGCCACGCCGCCGGGTTATCCGGCGTGCCGGCATCCGGCCAGGTTTCCAGCGCTGCCACCAACGCATCGCCGGCCAGCTCTTCCGCTAGGCCCACATCGCGCACCATGCGCGTGACGGTGGCGATGATCTTCGCCCCTTCCATGCGCCAGATCGCGGTGATGGCTTTGTGTTCGGGAGTCATCGTGGTCATGGGTGCGCGGCGGGCGAGTGGCAGGAAATGCGAAATATGCGGGAAAGTGCGTGGCGATGTCGAGCGCAGGTCAGGCATTGGGCACATCTGACGCAACCAGATGAACCAGCTCCCAGATGTGGCCGTCGGGGTCTTCGAAGCCATGCTGATACATGAAGCCATGATCTTCCGGCTTACGCGGCGCAGCCCCACCGGAGGCCACCGCGATTGCCACCATTTCATCCACCTTGGCGCGCGTCTCGACCGACAGGCACACGATGGCCTCGGTGATCTTGTTCGCGTCGGCGATCTGCTTGCGGGTGAAAGTCTGGAAGAAGGACTCCACCAGCAGCATGACGTAAATGGTGTCCGACACCACCATGCAGGCGCCCTGCTCATTGGTGAATTGCGGATTGAAGCTGTAGCCCAGCGCGGTGAAAAACGATTTCGATTTATCGAGATTTTTCACCGGCAGGTTGACGTAGATTTGTGTGGTCATGTGTTGTCCTCAATAGCTCAATAGTTATTGTGCTCGCGCACCGCTCACGCCCATGTCGCGGAATTGCTCGACCGCCGGGCCGGGCGCGAAATCTTCCAGCTCGAACATCTGGCGAACTTCGATGTATGTCTTGCCACCGTCGAGCGCGGGATTTGGAAAGCGGCGCGACCATTCCAACGCCTCCTCGCGACTCCTCACCTGAATGATGGTGTAACCCGCGATCAGTTCCTTGGTCTCGGCAAACGGACCATCGACCACCGTGCGCGTGGCGCCGTCGTACTGCACGCGCCAGCCCTTCGATGTTCCCTGCAGGCCGGACGCATCCAGCAGTACACCCGCTTTCGCCAGTTGCTCGTGAAAAGTTGCCATGCTGCCCAGCATCGCCTCATCGGGCATCACCCCGGCTTCGGAATCGGCGGTGGCTTTGACCACAATCATGTATCGCATCTTGCTCTCCTGGTTATGAATGCCGGGAACGGAGCCGGCCCACTTCAGCCTTTCAGTTCTGCTTTCATAAACACGACGAACGAGCAAACCGGTTTTCGACACGATTTGGGCCGGCGCCGAAAAATTTTTATCGTGGGGCCGGCCGAAAGGAAAAATCAGGAGCGGTTCAGGAAAAAAGCCGGGAGGAAAGAATCAGGCATAGCAAGGCGCGCACTCGCGCACCTCCACGCTGCACCACGCCGCTGCCGGGCAGCTCTCGGCAATGGCAATCGCCTCTTCACGCGTGTTGCAGGTCAGCAGGAAAATGCCGCCGATCATTTCCTTGGCCTCGGCATAAGGCCCATCGATCACCGTCGCCTTGCCATCGCGCACCTTGAGCCGCGTGGCGGTGCTTTCCGCCGACAGAGATTCGGCCTGCGCGAGCAAGCCGCGCGCCTTCAGGTCTGCAGCAAATTCCACCATCTGCGCATAGGCCTCGCGCCCCTCCGCTTCGGTGCGCGTCAGGCGCTGGCCAATCGGTTCGACGATCAGGAGCATGTAAGACATTTTCTTCTCCGGCAGGATGAAATGGCGAAGCGGAAGTGTAGCCGAGGTCGCGGCGATTTCTCGTTGTGACGGAGCGTCACAATTGGATAGGGTGCGCATGATCACAGGGAAACATGCATTTACCCCCGTTCGTGCTGAGGTATCGAAGCACATTCACGCTGGGTATTTGACTTTGTTTGTACGAGGTAAAACTCAAGCACTGGAGCGCCTTCCAGCCTGTTTTTGCCCGTAAAGTCGCGCCAGCGCTAGGGTTTGGCATTCAAATGCGCGTTCCTGGACAGCTTTGTCTTTTGTTGGTTGCGCCCTAGAATCAGTGCGTCATCTCTAGCGATTTGTTGCTACCCAAAACAGTCCGAAAAACTACCGTTCATTGCAGCCATTTTTTGCCTCAAATCATGTCCGGCCGACTCCACAGTCACCCGCATTTCTATAAATTTCCACCCGCGAAACGGCGCTTCGTGTAATCGAAACTCGTAGCTTTCGATGGAGTTCACCGACGAAGTTCAACGATCCTTTCGATCACCAAACTGGATTTGCTCTTCAAACAAGTACAACTGAGGAGTTCGCGGATCATTTGTTCAAAGCAACAGAGCGCGCGATTTTTAGCGACGTCCCGCTAAAGCAAGACCAAAGCGCCCCTTCAAACTTCATAGCACTAACCCTTGGACTTCGGAAAATTCGAGATCGACTTCCGCGCGAGAAAATCCTTAAAGATCTAAGAGAATCGTGTTTGGAAAGTGCGCGTCGCATGGCCGAGCAGGTAGAGGGACTAAATGCCGCTTTACTTACACACCTGTGCCATTCGAGAGTTTTTTGTGTGAGCGTAAGAAATGACAATGTTGTCATGTGGTCCCACTATGCCGAGGAGCACGAAGGCGTTGCATTCAGGCTGAAGTGCGATGACGCATTGGACAATCGATTGCTTGCAGCGAGAGCTGTTGAATATACGGATCAATTCTTACCATTTCCCAGCCCGCAAGACTATGCCAAGCATTTGACTGGGGAACAGCCAATAGACATGGTTGCACTTAGTTGGCGATTTGCATACATGAAGCATGACGATTGGGCTTACGAACGAGAATGGCGCGTACACATGCCACTTCTTGATCAGCCTGCCGGCGATGGCTATTCAATTTTTGAGGAAGACAAGCAAATTTTCGAGGCTATCTACCTTGGATGCCGCATGACTGAAAAGGACGCGGCACAAATTGTCGCTGCTGTCAGAAAGCATCTACCAAAAACCAAGATCTATCGAGCTCAAAAGAGTACTCAAGCTTTTTCTTTGGAAATGACCGAGCTCGACTAATTTTGTCCTGCCACCGTAACCCGATCCCTTCCCTGTTCCTTGCTCTGATACAACACACGATCCGCCCGAGCAATAGCCGCACTCAGTTCTTCGCCTGACGATAGCGCGGCCACACCCAGCGACAGCGTAAATCCAACACGTTTGCCGTTGTGATCGATTGCAGTACCAGCTACGGCTTCGCGAATCCGCTCCGCCAGCGTTGTCGCGGCAGCGATATCGGTGGCCGGCAGCATCAGCAGAAATTCCTCACCGCCCCAGCGGGCGACGATGTCCTGACCGCGGCAGAGCTGCATCAGCAGCGCGCCAACGTGCGAGAGCACCTTGTCGCCGGCTTCGTGGCCGTGCTGGTCGTTGATCTGCTTGAAGTGATCGATGTCGGCAATGATCAGCGCGATCGGCTCGCCACTGCGATTGGCGTGGGCAATGGCATGCGCCGCCAGATTCAGCAGATTGCGGCGGTTGGAGAGGCCGGTGAGCGGATCCTTGGTCGCCAGCTCCACCAGCTTTCGTTCGGCGCGGCGCACGGTGCCGTAGTAGAACCGCGCGGTGTATGACGCCATGGCGAACATCATGACGACGTTGAATCCATGCACTATCCACAGCCCGGTGTTGCTCAGCGGTGCGATCACGCCGGTCGCGCGCGATGCCGCATGCAGGCCAAGGTAGAACGCCAGCAGCAATAGCAGCAGAAACGCAATCGTCGGCCGCCGCCCGCTGACAACAATCGCCGGAATGAACATCAGCAGGTAATAGTGAAAGCCCGAATCCCAGCCGACCAGCATGGTGCCGACTGCGGCGTGGCCGAGCACCTCGAACCAGATCAGCACCAGTGCCGGGGTATTGATGCGCTTCAGCAGCAGCCAGTAAGCGAGGCCGTAGATGGCAACGCTGGCGACGTTAAGCCAAGCGAGGAACGGCGAATCGAGCAGCAGGAACAGCCCCAGCAGGGCGAGATCCACGCCGGCGGCAACCAGCGTGACGCGGCGAGTCATCACCCAGAACGCACCGTGAGCCAGCTTGCTGTCGGCGCCGCCCGCCGGCGGCGTGTTT
>JAEUNB010000391.1 GCA_016790625.1 Betaproteobacteria bacterium
CTGCGGCATCACATTCTGTTGGTACAGCCCCCACATCACGCCGCCAAGACCGGCCAGTGCGCTGCCGGCGACAAATACGCCGATAAACAGGCGGCGAATGCGATAGCCCAATGACTCAACCATCTCGCCGTTCTCAACGCCGGCGCGAATCAGCAAGCCGATCTTGGTGCGGCTCAGGGTCCAGGCCAGCAGCGCAAACACCAGCACGCCGACAGCCATCGCCACCAGCCGGAATTTTTCGATCGCTGCATCGCCAATCAATATCGAGCCGCGCAAGCCTTCCGGCAGCGCCAGCGGCATCTGCTGCGGCCCCCAGATCACCTTGATCAGTTCCTCGCCGATGATCATGCCGCCCATGGTGATGAGGATCTGTTTCAGGTGCTGCCCATAAACCGGCCGGACCAGTACGCGCTCGAACGCGACACCGACTGCGCTTGCCACCAGCATCGCCACCAGCATCGCGGCAAATACGGCGATCAGGTTTCGCATCAATTCAGGTGAACTGGTCCATTCACCCATTGCGCCCAGCACGCTGGTGGCGACAAAGGCGCCGATGGCAATGAACACGCCGTGGCCAAAATTGAGCACATCCATCAGGCCGAACACCAGCGTCAGCCCCGAGGCAATGATGAAAATGATCATGCCCATGGCGAGGCCGGCCACGGTCAAGGTGAGCCACGTCGATCCGGACCCAATCAGCGGCAATGCCAGCAATGCCAGCATGGGCACCAGCAGCAGCGGCTTCCAGTCGAAATCGAATTTGGGTTGCGCCGCGCTCATAGCGTCAGTCCCATCAGCGAGCGTTGCAGTTCGTCGTCGGCGGCAAAGTCGGCCATGCTGCCCGCATGCACCACGCGGCCATCTTCCATCACGGCCACCTGATCGCCCAGCCGCTTGGCAAAGTGGATGTTCTGTTCCACCAGCAGGATGGAAACGCCTTTGGATTTCAGCTCCGCAAACGCATCAATCATGTTGTTGATGATCGCGGGTGCGAGCCCCTTGCTCGGTTCGTCGACGATCAGCAACTCACGTGGCTCGACAATGGCGCGCGCGACGGCCAGCATCTGCTTTTGTCCACCGGATAGTTTGCCTGCGGGGTAGTTCCAGAATTTCTCTACCGCTGGAAACAGCGAGAAAATCCACTTCAAGCGAGCGTCATCCATCTCGCCGGCATGTTTCGCATTCGTCGCGGCGAGCAGCATGTTTTCTTTCACGGTGAGATCGGCAAAGATGCCCATGGTCTCGGGAACGTAGGCGATATTGAGACGCGCGACCTGGGGCGTAGCTAGCGCAGTGATATCGCGTCCAGAAAAATGTATGGAGCCCGCCGAGGCTCGCCACAATCCCATGATGGTACGCAGCGTGGTGGTCTTACCGGCGCCGTTGCGTCCCAACAGCATGGTCAGTTGGCCGCGCGGGACGGTGAGATCGACGCCATGCAGGATGTGGTACGCGCCGATATGGGTGTGTACGCCCGCCAAGGTCAGCAATGCTTCGCTCACGCTGCCTCCTGTGTGTCCGCTGGGTTGGCTGATGCACCGAGATAGGCTTGCTGAACCACTGGCGAGGCGATGACCGTCGCCGGATCGCCATCGGCAACCAGCGTGCCGTTGTGCAACACGATGATGCGATCCGCCAGTTCGCGCACCACGTCCATCTTGTGCTCCACCAGCAGGATGGTTTTGGTCTTGTCCTGCTTGAGTTGGCGGATCAGGTTAAGCACCGTTGGCACCTCATCCGCGCTCATGCCGGCTGTGGGTTCATCGAACATGAATACCTTCGCATCCAGCGCAATCAGCAAGGCAACTTCGAGTTTGCGTTGGTCGCCATGCGGCAGGCTGGCGACGACTGCCTCAGCCTTATCGGCCATCGATACGGCCTGCAGGATTTCAAGCGCACGCTGTGTGAGGGCGGCGTGATCGCTCCAGATGCTCCATAAATTCAGGCCGCGCCGATGAGCGCCATGATTGCTGGCCTGCACCGCCAGCCGCACGTTTTCCAGTACGGTGAGATTCGGAAACAGGTTGGTCAGCTGAAACGCGCGTCCCAATCCGGCGCGGGTGCGCGCGGAGGCCGGCAGGGTCGAAAGATCGTGATCGTTCAATATCACCCGCCCGCTGGATGCTTTCAGCTGACCGGAAATGAGGTTGAAGTAGGTCGTCTTGCCCGCGCCATTGGGGCCGACGATGGCGGTCAGCGTGCCGGGCTCGAAGGTGCAACTGACAGCATTGACCGCGACGTGGCCGCCAAAGCGGATCGTCAGGTCGGTCGTGGTCAGGCGCGCCATCGGTTCTGCCGATCTACTTTGCAGCGCCGGAAGAAAGGCGATCCAGCATGGCGATGATCGCTTTCATCTGCGGTGCGCTTTTCTTTGCGTAGCCAGCGTCGTCATAGCCCCACCAGTCCCAGCAGCCGTTGGTGGCGCCTTTGCCGGTTTGGGGATAGAGAACGACGATGTTGTTGCTGTCCGCCCAGCGGTTGTAGCCGGCATTTTTTGCAAAGGCGTCGCCGACATCGCCGGCATTCTGCTTGCAGCCGTGAAGCGCCACATGTACACGGCAGCTTTGCCCGGATGCACAGGATTTCGGCACAAAGGCATAACCGCTTGTGCCCATGCCGTGGGCGGCTTCGAATGGCGCCTGCTCAAATTCGACCAATGCGCCATCCAGCGCGCCGGATTTTTTCGCATTGAGCGCGCCATACAAGTGTTGCAGCAACGCACCGGAAAGATCGAAGCCGCAGTTGTTGATGAACGGCGCGGCAACGTTATCGCACGCCGCAGTCCCTTCGTCTGTGACGAAACCGTGCGCTGCCGGAATGTCTTTCTTGACGGCAATGTTTGCGGCGGGCAGGAAGGCGGCGTAGTACTTCGACAAGGCATCGCTGGTGGATGGCTGGACGACGGCATCCTTGCTGCCTGAGAAGAGGTAAACCTTGCTGTTGCTCATAGCCGAGGTGGCATCGATTGCATTTTCACCAGCCCACTTTTTCGTCGTCTCGACCAAGCCTTCGACCGGAATCGCCCCCTTGCCGAAGCAGCGCGTCAGCGCATTGACCACTGAACTCTCGGCGCAGTTGAACGGTCCGCCGGCGATGGCGGCCACGCCTTTGGCGAAGCGGGATGAATAGGCAACATGCAATTGCACCGCCATGTATCCACCCGACGATATTCCCGAAACGGTGGTTTGCGATTTGTCGATATTGAGTTGCGGTAGAGGTGCAGCAACTGTACTTAACGCTGCGCTGGCAACCATCGCAGCAAGCAGGCTTTTCTGAAACGACATTTGCATCTCCTCGTTTTTCTTTTCTGCGCGATTCAGCGCTTGTTGCGAACCGGGATCGCCATGTCCTCGATCTTGATTTCGCGTACCAACTCGGGCACGGCCCATGCTAAAGCCGGATCGACTTTGATCTTGAAGTGATACATGCTCTGCAGCGCCTGATGATCTTCCCTGCGGAAAGTCATCCTGCCTTTCGGCGTCTCGAAGTCCATGCCTTCCATGGCTTTGATCAGGCCTTCGGTAGCGGTATTGCCATTGGTTTTCTTTAGCGCGGTCACCACCGCCATGGCCGCCGCAAATCCACCCGCAGTAAAGAAATCCGGCGGTGATTTGAATTTTTCCTGATGGCGTTTCACCAGTGCATCGTTGACCGGATTTTTTGGAATGGCGTAGTAGTAATAGGTGGCGCCTTCCATACCGGGGAACTGCTTGAAGGTCGCCATCTGCGGCAGGATGTTGCCGCCGGTCGCAATCTCGATGCCGAAGCGCTTCAGATCCATGTCGGCGATCTTGAACGGATTGCCGGCGCCGGCCCAGCCAACAAAGATCACCTTGCGGCCCGGCTGTCCTTTCAGCTTGTCGATCAGGCGTTGCGCGCCCGCGGTGAAGTCGGTGGTGGCAGGCGGCAGGTACTCCTCGTGAACAATCTTTGCGTTCTTTAGCGCATCCTTGAATGCCTTGACGCCATCGCGGCCGAAGGCATTGTCCTGTCCCAGCGTGCCGATGGAGACACCCGCCTTGTCCAGCACCAGCGCATTGGAAACAGCATCCTGCGAGCTGTTGCGGCCAGTACGGAAAACATACTTATTCCATTTGTCGCCGGTAATCGAATCGGCCACGGCGGGCTCGATCAACAGAATTTTCTTGTACTCCTCCGCGACCGGCAGCATTGCCAGCGAGACGCCGGAAGCTGTGGCACCCACCGCAAGATCGGCTTTGTCGTCAGCATAAGCGGCTGACAACTGCGCTTTTGCGACGTCCGGCTTGCCCTGACTATCGCGTTCAATGATGGTGATCTTCCTGCCGCCCACCGTCATGGTGCCGCCGGTGGCGTAGTCGAGCCCCATCTGGAAGCCGGCCTGGGTTTGCTTGACGTAAGCCTCAAGCGGTCCGGTCTTGTCGTAGACAAGTGCAATGCGGATGTCTTTGCCTTGCGCGAAGGCAGTAGCGCTTATCAACAGCGCGGGCAGGGCAAGCCAGGTACGAATCTTCATCGTTCACTCTCTCCTTGATGCGATGGGTACTGCTTTGTCGGCGTCTTGTGCGCCGATTTCAATCTTCACGGCAAAGCTGCCGCAGCGGTCTGCATCATTTTACTGACGCGATCCGATGCGACTTCAAATCATCTTGCGCTTCGCTTTTTTCTTTGCTACGATTAATTCAACAACTAATGAATTTTAGCGCCGGTTTGGTCAAAAGAGCAAGCCGGTCTCAAAAGTTCAACAAGAAAACAACACAGGAGGAGTACCCATGAAGCTCAAGACCATGAGCGTGGCAATTGCCGCGCTGTTTGCCGCCGCAGGTTCCATTTCCGTTTCCGCGCAACAGGCACCCGCTGCCGGTAGTACTGCTGCGAAAGCAGACGACAGCGAAAAGCTGGAGAAGATCACTGTTACCGCGCGCCGCCGTGAGGAATCGCTGCAGGACGTGCCGGTATCCGTTACCGCGTTCACCGCCGATACCCTGTCGAAGAACGGCGTGCCGGATATCACCGCTGTCGCGCAATCGGTACCCAACACCACATTGACAGCGTCACGCGGCACCAACTCAACATTGACCGCGTTTATCCGGGGTGTCGGCCAGCAGGATCCGGTGGCGGGCTTTGAATCCGGCGTCGGTATTTACCTGGATGATATCTACCTCGCCCGCCCGCAGGGTGCCGTGGCCGATATCTACGATGTGCAGCGCGTGGAAGTGCTGCGCGGTCCGCAAGGCACACTGTATGGACGCAATACCATCGGTGGCGCTGTCAAATATGTCACCCGCAAGCTAGGCCCGGAAGCGGATGTACGTTTGAAAGCCACTTTCGGTAATTACCGTCAGGCCGACATTGTTGCCACCGGCAGCGCGCCGCTTTCCGATGGCGTACGCGTCGGCGGCACCATCGCGCGCTTCGGTCGCGATGGCTTCGGTACCAATCTGGCGAACGGTGACCAGAATTACAACAAGGACATTCTCGCCGGCCGCCTGAGCCTCGAAATGACGCCGACCGCGCAGCTGTTTGTGCGCTTTGCGGGGGACGCAACCAGGGATGAATCCAATCCCCGGCATGGCCATCGCCTGACACCGGAAGCGACCAGCGGTGCGCCGGTACTGTCGAACGTATTCGACAGCCGCGCCAACCTGACCACGGTACTTGGTCGCAAGCAGCAAGTGTCTCAGGGCGGCGGCTCGGCGCTGTTCGAGTATCAGATCAACGACACTCTGCTGCTGAAGTCCATCACGGCCAAGCGCCGTGACACCTCTTACGCGCCGATCGATTTCGACGCGCTCAATAAACCGACCTTCGATGTGCCGGCGCTGTACAAGAACAAGCAGTTCAGCCAGGAATTCCAGCTCACCTATACCGGCAAAAATATGCAGGGTGTGGCGGGTGTCTATTACATCGATGCGAACGCCTATAACAAATTCGACGTGCGCCTGCTGGGCACATCGACATTCACCGAAGATGATGTCGATACCAAGGCGTGGGCGGTGTTTGCCGATGCCAGCTTTGACGTGACCGACAGGTTCAGCTTCTCGGTTGGCGGTCGCTATACCGAAGACCAGCGCAAAGCCAGTGTGCTGCGGCAGATCTATCTGGGCGTCGCCGGCTCTCCGGGCATGGGCAACCCGGGTGCCACGTTGTTCCGCACCGATACCAACCTGACCAATGGCGAGTTGGACAAAACCGACAAGAAATTTACTCCCAAGCTGTCCGCCAGCTGGAAGGCCAGCGACACGCAGAACATCTATGCGTCCATCGCCCAGGGCTTCAAGGGCGGCAGCTTCGATCCGCGCCTGAATCTGGTGGGTACGCGTCTTACCGTCGCGCAAGCCAAGAAAGGTTTCGAGCCCGAAGTCATCACCACGGTCGAATTGGGATTGAAGTCGCAATTCAACGGTGGCCGCATTCTCACCAATGCCGCCGTGTTCCACAGCGACTACAAGGACGTGCAGATTCCGGGTTCCGTGGCCATCGACACCAACGGCGACGGCATCGACGACAGCTTCGCCGGTGTTACCACCAATGCCGGCAAGGCGAAGATCAAGGGTATCGAACTGGAAGCGACCGCACGCTTTACCGATAACTTCAGCATGTCCGGCATGCTGGGCTACATCGACGCGAAGTACACGAAATTTGTCGGCGCGGGCAACATCGACGTGAGCAGCCAGCGTGGTTTCCAGAACACACCGAAGAAGACTGCCAATATCCGCGCCACCTACGAATGGCCAAGCGCCCTGATGGGCCGCGGCGGCAAATTCTCGCTGAGCAGCGACGTGGCTTATCGCAGCGATACGCAGCAGTTCGAGTTCGCGGTACCGATTCTCGACCAGAAAGCGTTCTCGCTGTGGAATGCCAGCCTGGTCTGGTCGTCCGCCGACAACAAGCTGCGCCTGGGCCTGCACGGCAAGAACCTGAACGACAAGCTGTACAAGATTGCCGGCTACAACTTCCCGACCCTGCCATCGGTTGCGGACAGCAGCGTGCTCGCGTTCTACGGCAATCCGCGCACGGTGTCGGCGACGATCGAATATCGCTTCTGATACCTCGGGCTACGGCCGGTATTGATGGATACCGGCAACCCAGCGAGGGTTGCCGGTTATCTGGAGCGCGGCTTGCGTGCCGGAACGCACACGCTGCGAAAGCCGGCCGCACAGTACTCAACCATGCGTGGCTCGATCGAGGCGAGATCGTCGGAACGGCAGCGCCCACCGCTGACGCGATCAAGACGTCCCGTGCGCGAAAGTGCCAGCGTGAGTGAACCGGTGAGGAAATGAAAACACCAAAACAGATCTTCTTCGCGGGCATCGGGCAGGGCGCGCGATACCGCAGCAATCAGGCGATGCACCAGCGGATCGAAGTACGACATCACCGATTGCGCGACGTGGTTGGGGTCGTTGTTGACCAGTGCCAGCAGGCGGAAATAATTCTTCCAGCCTTCGTCGCCTTTGCGCGCACGCTCCAGCAACGGCATCACGAACGCCGCGACCGCGCCTTCGATGCTGCCCTTGCCGCTGGCGGCGCTCGCTTCGTAAACATCGAATGCGCCCATGCGCTCGGAAAACACCAGCTCGGCGCGCCGCTCCAGCACCGCGTCGAACAATCCCTGCTTGGTGGAAAAGTAATAGTGCGCCAGCGCCGGATCGACATTGGCCAGCGCCGCCACTTCGCGCATGGTGACGCCGTCGAAGCCGTGCTTGGAAAACAAATCCTCTGCGGCATCCAGAATCTTGTCGGCCGCGACCGCCTTGCCCTCGGCCTTGCGCGGGCGGCCCACGGTGGCGCGCTTGCGGCGCGGCGCCTTTGCCGCCTTGGGCGCATCGGCCGCCTTGCCCTGGTCGCGGGTGATTTTCATCGCCACACCCGAACCATTGATCGTCTATTGCCTGTTCGCATTGCCGGTTTGTCCTGTCCGCATGCGTTCCATTCTATTTCCTTTAAGGCGCAGTCATGAACCATATCGATATTTTTTATTCGAGCGACGACGGCCTTCGCCTCTATGCGCGCGACTATCCCGGCCCGGCGGCAGATTCGCCGGTGGTGCTGTGCCTGCCGGGGCTGACCCGCAACAGCAAGGATTTTGTCGGACTGGCTGAAGTGTTGCAGTCGACTCATCGTGTTATCTGCCCCGACCAGCGTGGACGCGGCCGTTCGCAGCACGATCCGAAGCCGGAAAACTACCGGCCCGAACGCTATGTGAAAGACATGCTGAGCCTGCTGGACCTGCTCGACATCGAGCGTGTGACGTTGATCGGCACCTCGCTGGGCGGGCTCATGTCGATGCTGCTGATGGCGGCGGCGCCGCAGCGTATTGCCGCGGCGGTAATCAACGACATTGGCCCGGTGGTCGATCCCCAGGGGCTGGCGCGGATTGCAGGTTACGTCGGCAAGACCGTGCCCCCGCGCAATTGGGATGAAGCGGCTGCACAGGCCGAGGCGATCAACGGCTCCGCCTTTCCGGACTACCAACGGGCCGACTGGCAGGCCATGTCGCGCGAACTGTTTATCCAGGAGGGCGCAACCCCGGTGCTGAACTACGACCCGGCGATCTCGCATGCCTTCGCCAGCGCCACTGCCGCAACCAATCTGTGGCCGCTGTTCGATGCCATGCCGCCCAAGCCGATGCTGGCGATTCGCGGCGAGACGTCGGATATCCTTTCCGAGCCAACGCTGCGCGAGATGACGGCGCGGCTGCCACAATTGAAGAGCGTGACGATTCCCGGACGCGGACACGCGCCCACGCTGGGGGAGCCGCAGGCGCGGGCAGCGATCCTTCAGTTTCTTGCCGACGCGCGGGCGGGCTGAAAGCGACCGCCGGTTTCAGTCGACGATAAATCGCAGAACGCCATCTGGAGCGGGTTTTCGGGCATTTTCGGCCTGCAGACTGCACCAGTGCTTGAGTTTCATGCAATGAACAATGCGGCCGGCCGCAGCTGACGCGCCGCACTCCCAGTCGTTATCGTGCCTGCTTCACCGTCACCCATCGCAGATCCAGACCGTTGTCCTGCCGCGCCGGGGTATCGATATTGCGGCGCATGGCCCACGACGGCAATTGCTGGTGTAGCGGAATGGTCGCCACATCCTCGCGGTGCAGCAGCTGGATTTCCTCCAGCAGCGCGTTGCGCTTGCCCACATCGAGTTCGGTCTTGGCGGCTTTCAGCAGCGCGTCCATCTTCGGGTTGCTGTAACGGCCGGTGTTGTTGTCGCCTTCGCCACGGCCGCTGTAAGTGTGCAGCAC
>JAEUNB010000395.1 GCA_016790625.1 Betaproteobacteria bacterium
TGAATGACAATGGCTCTTTCGATATGACGTTCGGCGCCGGCGGCAGGGTGGTGACAGGCTTTCCGGCTGAGGCGGACAACGGGGCAGGTGCCGCTCAGGACACCCAAGCTATATACATCGCGGCAACCTGCATTGAAATGGGGCAGGGCAAGCCCTGCGTTACCCGCATCTTGCTGGATGGAGTTGTCGACGTTGCTTTCTCGGCCAATGCAAAGCTGCCGGGAAACAGCGGCCCGTATGCGGGCTTTTCCTCCGTCGCTGTTTCCCACGGGCGCGTAATCGCAGCCGGCAACTGTCTGCCGAATGCCAGGCCTTGCGTGGCACGATTTTTGGCCGACGGTTCGACCGATAACGGATTTGGCAATGCCGGCGTGCAATCGCTGCCACTTGACTCCTCTTTGTATGATGTCTTGGCTGCGCAAGGCGCACAAATTGCCGTGAAAGGGTATTGCGTCAGTTCGCGGACGTCGGATTTTTGTTTAGCTCAGGTGCAAAACCAGCTGCCACCATTGCCGCCGCTGCTGCTGCAGGCAACTGGAGGTGATGGGTCAATTGCCGTCGCCTTCTCGCCTCCGCCGTTCAATGGTGGAGAGACCATTACCGGCTATTCACTTGCGTGCAACGGCGGTGGCGTTGCGATTGGTTTGACGTCGCCATTGCAGTTGACCGGCTTGAACAACGGCCAAAGTTACCAATGCACCCTGTCGGCGATCAATACCATTGGTGCCAGTGCGCCGATTGCGTTTACCTTGACCCCCACGGTTTCGCCGGTCACACTGCTTGCCGTGCTGTCACGCAAGATTCACGGTGCGGCAGGCACATTCGAGATCGAGCTGGATCGTGCGCAATCATTGACGGGCACGGTGACCGTTGAGCCGCGTTCTGCGGCCAAACCCCACCTGCTGGTGTTCCAATTCAGCGGCCCGATTCTGAATGTCGGCAACCCGGTCGTTACCGGTGTCGATGGGTTGCCTGCCGGCACTGCGGTTGCCACCATACGCGGCAATGATGTCGAGGTATCGCTTGAGGACATCGGCTACGACCGCCGTGTGACCGTTTCGCTTCCGGCAATCAATTCGACGCAAGGAACCGTGTCGGTGTCGCTGGGCTTTCTGACTGGCGATGGCAGTCGCTCGCGCGCGGTCAACGCAGCCGATATCAGTGGCGTAAAGGCGCAAGTGGGGCAACCTGTTGGCGCCAATAATTTCCGGTTCGATATCGACGCGTCAGGCAGCATCAACGCGCTCGATGTTCAAGCCGTCAAAGCGCGAACCGGAATAGTGCTGCGCTAGTAAGGCTTGCAATGGGCCGCGACGCGTGGAAGCAAAACTCTAGTGCTGATGCGGCTTTCAGGCCGAAAGTGCCCTGAATGCCGCGCCAGTGCTTGAGTTTTGCTCTCATATCCGGGCTGCAGCACAAACGGCGATCTCCTGAGCCATATCAAACCGCAGCTGCTTGCCTCGTCGATAATAGGTGAACAACACATCCCGCAAACGCCCGGAGCATTGCCATGTCGCCGTATGACCAAGGTCTCGCCAGGAATCCCGCCAACCACGCCCCGCTGACGCCACTTTCTTTCCTGCCCAAGGCCGCCGCAGTGTTTCCGAAGCGGACGGCGGTAATTCACGGCGCGCGGCGTTTTACCTGGGAAGAAGTTTATGCACGCGCACGCCGGCTGGCGTCGGCGCTGAAACAACGCGGCGTCGGCCACGGGACTACAGTGGCAGCGATGCTCGCCAACACACCGGAAATGGTGGAAATGCATTTTGGTCCAGCGATGATCGGTGCGGTGCTGAACACCTTGAACACGCGCCTCGATGCCGAGGCCATCGCCTTCATGCTCGAACACGGCGAGGCGAAAGTGCTGGTGACCGACCGCGAATTCGCGCTGACCATCGAGCAGGCCTTGAAGCTGGTCAAAACCAAACCGCTGGTGATCGATGTCGATGATCCGGTCTACACCGGTGAAGGCAGGCGGCTGGGTGAGACCGACTACGAGTCCTTTCTTGCCACGGGTGATGCCGACTTTGCATGGAGTCTCCCCGCCGACGAATGGGAAGCGATCGCGCTCAACTACACCTCGGGCACTACCGGCAATCCCAAAGGCGTGGTTTATCACCATCGCGGCGCGCATCTCAATGCCATCGGCAATATCCTCGAATGGTCGATGCCGAAACATGCGGTCTATCTGTGGACGCTGCCGATGTTCCATTGCAATGGCTGGTGCTTTCCGTGGACGGTGGCCGCCAATGCCGGCACCCACGTGTGCCTGCGCAAGGTCGATCCGAAACTGATCTTCGAGCTGATCCGCGAGCATGGGGTCACGCATTACTGCGGTGCGCCCATCGTCCACACCATGATGATCAATGCACCGGCGGAGCAGAAGACGGGCATCACGCAGAAGGTGCACGCCATGGTCGCGGGCGCAGCGCCTCCCGGCGCGATGATTGAGGGCATGGCGAAGATGGGCATCGCGCTGACTCACGTCTATGGGCTGACTGAAGTGTATGGCCCGGCCGCTGCGTGTTCGCAGCATGTCGAATGGGCCGAATTGCCGCTGGACGAGCAGGTGCGCCTCAATGGTCGCCAGGGGGTGGCCTATCTGCTGCAGGAAGGCATGACGGTGATGAATCCGGAGACGATGACGGTTGTACCGGCAGATGGTGAGACCATGGGCGAAATCATGTTCCGCGGCAATATCACCATGAAGGGCTACCTCAAGAATGAAAAAGCCACGGCGGACGCTTTTGCCGGCGGCTGGTTTCATTCCGGCGATCTGGCGGTGATTCACCCGGACGGCTACGTCAAGATCAAGGATCGCGCCAAGGACGTGATTATTTCCGGCGGCGAGAATATTTCCTCGCAGGAAGTGGAAGACGTGCTGACCCGCCACCCGGCGGTGATGTTGGCCGCGGTGGTCGCCCAGCCGGACGAAAAATGGGGCGAAGTTGGCTGCGCATTCCTTGAGTTGAAGGAAGGGGCTTTGGCCAGTGAAGAAGAAATGGCGGGCTTTTGCCGAGAACGCATGGCACGGTTCAAGGTGCCGAAGAAATTTGTCTTCCGGCCGTTGCCGAAAACGTCAACCGGCAAGATCCAGAAATTCGTACTGCGCGAATGGGCGCGCAGCGCGGAGGCCATTGAATAGATTTTTCCTGTCGTACCCGCGTCCCGGGAAGGGGACTTCCGTTGGTCGCAGGCGGGTACCTCTAACCATGCCGTTGATTTTTCAAATGCCCAATATAGTTAGAGGCCCCCGCTTTCGCGGGGGCGACAAAAGTAGTGTCGTACTCGCGTCCCGGGAGGGGACTTCCGTTGCTCGTAGGCGGGTACCCCAGCCAAAACAAGCGCTTGCGATGTCATTGGGGAAGATTCAAATGCATAGTTAGAGGTACCCGCCTGCGCGGGTACGACATTATTTGTTGTCGCCCCCGCGAAGGCGGGGGCCTCTAGCTATATCTTTCTGCCATGCCGTACTACGT
>JAEUNB010000397.1 GCA_016790625.1 Betaproteobacteria bacterium
TGAAAGACATCGAGGTACCGCTTTGGGTGTCGTGGGTCGGTGTGCCGATTTTCAGCGTGCTCGGCGCCACTGTCACGCATGAGTTCTTCGGCGTACCGTGGCTGCTGGCCTTCATCTCGCTGCCGCTGATCTTTGTGCTGACGATCATCTGTACCAACTCAATGGCGCTGACCTCCTGGACGCCGACCGGGTCGCTGTCGAAGATCACGCAATTCAGCATGGGCGCGATTGATCGCGCCAATCCGGCCAGCAATCTGATCCCGGCTGGTATGACGGCCGAGATCGCCTCCAACGCTGCCAACCTGTTGTCCGATATCAAGCCCGGCTACATGCTGGGCGGCAAGCCGCGCCATCAGGTGATCGGTCACTTGATCGGCATCGTCGCCGGTTCGCTGGCGGCGGTGCCGTTGTTCTATTTGCTGTTCCTGAAGGCAGATGCCAATGGCGTGCGCACGACTGCGACCATTGTTTCGGATAGCTTTGCCTTCCCCGCTGCGATGCAGTGGAAGGGTGTGGCGGAAATCATTGCCAAGGGCTTGTCGGCACTACCGAACTCCGCGATCGTGTCGATGGTAATTGCCGCCGTGGCTGCCGCCGCAATCGAGATCGCGCGCATTGTTACCAAGGGGCGCTTTCCGCTGACCTCAGTCTCGATCGGCCTTGGCGTTGTGTTGCCGCCTGCGTCTTCGTTCATGATGTGGGTGGGCGCCATGATGTTCTGGTGGATGGGCCGCAAGAACAAGGAGCCGGGCACCAAAGGTCACGATTTTTGGGTCGAGGGCTGCGAGCCGATTTGTGCCGGGCTGATCTCCGGTGCCGCGTTAATCGGCATCGGCAACGCGATCATCAATGTGCTGATCTGATCACCGGAAAACGAGAAAGGGCGCGAGGGTTCTCGCGCCCTTTTCCTTTTTCGCTTGCCTAGTTTGCTGCTTTAGCCGACAGGATTTTGTCGAGGTAGGTGACGGCCTGATCCGATTTCATCTGCCCCAGCCAGAAGATGGCGCGCTTGCGCTCTTCGCGCACAAGCGACCGATCTTCGGCAATCGCCACCAGCGCCGGCGCAGCTCGATCCGGCGGTAGCTGCGAAAGCGCGAACACGGCCTGCTCTCGAACGCGTGATTCGGTCTCCTTCGGCAGCGCCGCCCGAATCGCGCTCTCGGTTTCCGGCGCCTTGCTTTGCGCCAGCCAAAACCACGATTGCGAACGCACCTTGGTTTCGCGGTCGGTGGTGGCGGCACGAATCAGCAATGGCGCCACCGACCTGGCCGTTTTCTTCTGTGATTGCGATAGCGCAAATGCGGCGTGCTCCCGCACCTTGGCTTCCGGGTCGTCAAACAGGCTGGGTGAGACGATATCAATGCCCTCAACGCCACGTACTTGAGTGGCCCAGAACAGCGCGTCCTTGCGGTTCTCGATGCTGGCATCCTTGCGTGCGATGTTGGTGAGTGAATCGCGCGCCACATTGCCGCGATGCATCGCCAATGCAGCCAGAGCGTCGCCATTCAGGCGATTTTCGGCCGAACGCTTTTCCGTCGTGCGCGGCACCACCAGTTTGGCGATCCAGCGCGCGCTGTCGTCGGCCGAAATATTTTCCAGCGGTTTGATGGTCGATGCCGCATTGACCGGGCAGGCGTTGTCCAGCGCACGCAATTTCTTTAGTGTGCCGGCTTCAAAGCGCGCATAGATGCGCACCGCCGTCGCGCTGTCATCACGGCCACGATTGCCATAGCCGTAGTCTTTTTCGTCGAGTTGGCAGATACCTTTCTGGTCGGTATCGCGCCAGTCGCCAAAGCAGCACCAGGCGGGTGCGCCATCGACTGCCGGAACTTGCCAGCTGACCCAGCCATCGCGTGGCAGATCGAGTGCGGCGCACTGGCCGGCGGCTGTTGCGGCCGCCGCGAACAACAGTGCCGCACCGATCAGTGGTCGCAGATTGACCTGCACCGGCGTGCTCATTTCTTACCCTCCAGTGCAGCATCTATGGCGGCGAGTGCGGCATCACCACCCATGATCGATAGCGTGCGCAGCAACACCCGTTTTTCCTCGTTGGTTTTGGCGGCGCGATAGAGCGCCAGCACGCCTTGCTGGTCGTTGCGTACCAGCATGCCTTGCAGCGCGGCGTCACGCAGTTGTGCATTCTCGGCGCCGCCATTTGCGTTGTAGAGGTCACGCAAGGCGGTGCGGGCGGCTTCACTATTGATAATGCCGATGCGGCGTGTGGCATCAACCCGCAGCGACATGTCGCCCGGCCCCTCCGCGATCTTGCGCAAGCTGGTCAGGTCGCCGGCCACAGCATAGGCCTCAAGCAGGCTGCGGCTGTTCTTGCGATGCTCACCCAGCTTGCGCAGTTCCTCGCCTGCGCCCATTGCGCCCAGTGTGCGGATGGCGGAAGCAGCCTCGCTTTCCGTTTTCGCATTGAGCGCCGCTTGATACACCTCGCCCTTGCGGCCGGCAATCAGCCAGGCCTCCAGCACGCGGCGCTTGGTGGTGGCGTCACCGGCGTTATAGATATCCTGCAGCGCACCAAGCGACTTGGTGTTGCCGCCGATGCCGATGGTGCGTATCGCTTCGTTGCGCAGCGGATTGTCCGGCATGCGGGCGAAGTCGAGCAGGATATCCTGCGCTTCGGGCTTGTTGATCTGACCCAGCACAAACAGCGCACGCTCTTTCACCAGCCGGGTCTGCGATCCCGCCAGCACCTTCTTCAGCAGTGGCAGGGCGCGCTCGGCTGGCTGCGACATCAAGCCTTCCATCGCCGCCAATGCCAGCGCTTCTTCCTCGGTAGGCGCGCGGCGCGATTCCTTGCGTTCTTTCTCGCGTTCGGCGCGTTCCTGTGCACGTTCGCGGTCACGTTCGGCACGCTCGCGCTCGTACTCGGCATCCCGTTTGCTGTTTGCCTGCGCAATGTGAAGCGTGGATATGGGAGGCAAGGGCGCCATGATATTGCGCACTACCGGCGACGGCGGCACGGCTGGAGTGGGAGCCGAAGCAGGCGCGGGGGCTGGCACGGCGACAGGCGCGACCGGTGGCTCAGGCGGAGCGCTCACCTGCGCATAAAGTGGTTCGTTCAACATCATCAACGGCAGGATGACGGCGATATAAGGTTTCATCTGTTTCTCCTTGGCAGGATGGGTTGCGCTTGGTGGGTCTAGAGCGCCAGTGCTTGCCTGGCGAGATTCGATGACGCCGGAGCTGCGGTGGCCAACCGTGCCTGCATCACCTTCAATTCAAAATTCAGTTGTGCGATACCGCCGGCCAGCTCAGCCGGGTTGGTGTTGCGATCTGCCAGCGCTTCCAGCAGCGGGGTGAAAGAACGAAGCACTCGCGCCAGGCGCTCTTCGTTGGCGCGCTCGGCGGCAATGGCGTAGAGCCGGTTCTGCACCATCACCTTGTCGATGACACGGCTGCGCTCGTCGCCGTTGGCGCTTTGCAATCCCGCCAGCTGCGATTCAGTTTGTGCCAAGTGCAGTTGCAGACTGCGCTCGTAGCGCGCGGCTTCCGCACCGGCAGCATCCACCGGTGGCGTTACGCCGCCACCGGTCGGTGTATCGACGAGTACATTCACGCCGACGCTGCTGACCAGTAGCGCAATCCCCAGTGCGGTACCCGTCGCGGCCAATCCGCCCCATTTCCAATGGGAAGACTTGCGCGGCGTATCTTTTTCCACGCGAGCGGCACGATCAAGATCGGTGCGCCAGCGGTGTTGTGATGCGGCGGGAACCGATACTTCCGGCGCTGCATCGGTCGCAAGGGTCGCCATGTCGGCAACCAGCTGCTTGAATCGCGCAGCGACAGAAGCGTCAGTCGCCAAGGCACGGGCGATGCGTTCACGCTCGTCCGGCCTCAATCCATCTTCAAAGTGATAGAGCAACAAGTCGTTATCGGAAATCATGATTCACCTCGCCATCCATCCATTGCGGTACGCAGTTTCTTTACTGCCCGGAACAGTGCCTGCTTGGTATTGTTTACATTGGTGCCGTGGCTGGCGGCGATCTCGTCGAGCTTCCAGCCTTCCAGGTGCTTGAGCACGAATGCCTCGCGCTCCATCATCGTCAGTTGTTCCATCGCGCTGCCGAGATCGCTGCCGATCGCCTGCTGCTGATATTGCGCATCCGGCGAATGTTGTGGCGCTGCGGCTTCAAGGTCGGCATCGACTTCATCGTTGCCGATGTGTTGCCGCTTGCGCATCAGGTCGATCGCCGCATTCAGTGCGATGCGGTGTATCCAGGTGTCCAGTTCCGCGGTACCGCGAAATTGTTCGCGCTGTCCCCAGGCTTTCAGCAGCGCATCCTGCACCGCATCCTCGGCCAGCGCCTCGTCGCGGGTAATGCGAAGACAGGCGTTGTACCAGCGGCCGCTCTTGCTGTTGAGGAGGGAATGGAACTCGTCAAGACTCGGCCGGGACTGGAGAAAAGCGAACATGCCACCTTAGACGGATGTGGGATGTAAAAGGTTAGCATGAGGTAAAACTCCAGCACTGGAGCGGCATCTGGAGCATTTTTGGCCGGGAAGCCGCTCCAGTGCTGGAGTTTGTCATTCA
>JAEUNB010000182.1 GCA_016790625.1 Betaproteobacteria bacterium
ATGCCTGGCTGGAGACGCTTTCGGGCGACGATGCCGCGCTGCGCGATGAGTTGAAGCGTTTGCTCGCGCATCGCGACGACGGCAGCGCCAGCGACGTACGCCGGCAGATCGATGACGGTGCGGTCGCGATGGCCGCGAGGCTCGGCATCGATGGCAGCGAAGAAGAACCGCTGTCTGCGGGTCAGCGCGTCGGCGAATGGATTCTGGATCGCCCGCTCGGTGCGGGTGGCATGGGCATGGTGTGGCTGGCGAAAAAAGCCGGTGATGCACTGCTGCCGCCGGTGGCGATCAAGCTCGCCGCCACCGCCGGCAACGCGCGTGCGGCGGCTGAACGCCTGCAGCGCGAAGGCGCGATTCTCGCAGCACTCAATCATCCGGGTATCGCGCGCCTGATCGAAGTCGGCGTGACCGATGATGGGGCGCCGTTTCTGGCGCTGGAGTACATCGCCGGCGTGCCTTTGCCCGCTCATTGCGATCAACACCGGCTGACGCCCGAAGCAAGGCTCAGCTTGTTCGTGAAAGTGCTCGATGCGGTCGCCTACGCGCATTCCACGCTGGTGCTGCATCGCGATCTGAAGCCCGCGAACGTGCTGGTGACCGAGGGCGGCGAGGTGAAGTTGCTCGACTTCGGTATCGCCAAATTGATTGACGGCAGCGGCAGCGCGCACGCCACCCAGCTCACGCGCGTGGCCGGCCGCGCCATGACGCCCGATTACGCGTCGCCGGAACAAATTGCCGGCACACCGTTGACTGTGGCGAGCGATATCTATTCGCTGGGCGTGATGCTGTTCGAGCTGCTCACCGGCGAGCGGCCGTACCGGCTGAAGCGCGGCTCGGTCGCGGAACTGGAGGAAGCAATCCTCTCCGCCGATACCAGCCGCCCCAGCACAGTGGTCAATGGCGAATTCGCCGCGCGCAATCACGACACCGTATCCAGGCTCAGGAAGAAACTGGCCGGGGACCTCGACACCATCGTGCTGAAGTGCCTGAAGAAAACGCCGGCGGAACGTTATGCCGGTGTGGCGGCGCTCAAGGATGACATTGAGCGGTTTCTCGATGGACGCCCGGTGCTGGCCGTTGCCGACAGCGCCGCTTATCGCATGGCGAGGTTTGTGCGGCGCAACTGGCTGGGCGTATCGGCAGCGGCGGCGGTGGTGTTGGCGCTGGTGGCGGGAATGGGTGTGGCGCTGTGGCAGGCGCGTCAGGCGAACGAGCATGCCCGCATCGCCGAGCAGGAAGCCGCGCGCGCCAACGCGGTGAAGGGTTTTCTCACCAGCCTGTTCGAGCGCAACTCGCGCATGCAGGCCGATGCCGCATCGGCGCGCAACAAGACGGCGCGCGAAATCCTGCTCGAATCGAGCGACACCATCGGCACCGCTTTTGCCGGTGACCCGATCCTCCGGCAGGAGCTGGCCAACACGGTGGGCCGGCTGTTGATCGACGTGGAGGAATACGACCGGGGAGTCGCATTGCTGGAGGAATCGCAGAGCTTGCTGGAGTCGCGCGGACAGGAAGGGGGCGAGGCTCACATTGACGCATTGGCGACGTTGGTCAACGGCTACCGTCTGCAGGGCAAAGGCGAGCCCGCCGTCAAAACCCGCAACCGGGCGATTGCCCTGCTGGACGCGAAAGGCGACCGCACCTCGTTGGCGCGTGCACGCCTGCTGGCCACATCGGTGCTGCAATTTGCACCCGACTTCAAGCGCGAGGAGGCGTTGCTCAAGGAAAGCATTGCCTTGTTCGAAACGCGCTATCCCCGCGAGCCGGGGTATTTCACCGCCTTGTTTGCATTGGCCAATGCCTATCGAACACGCGGCTTCTGGTTTCATGCGTTGCCGTACTTCACCCGGGCGCAGGAAGTATTTGCCGCATCGGGTTCCAAGGACCATTCGGCCTACGCGGCAGCCCATTTCTGGGGCGGCTATACCGCGTCGCAACTGGGCAAGATGGATATTGCGCTGGCGAGCATGGAAAAAGCCCTGCAACTGGCGCGCGCGCAAATGGGGCCACAAAGCCAGGGTGTCTGGTTTTATCGCGCGCTGCGTGCCCGTACCTTGCATCGTGCCGGCAGGATCACCGAAGCGCATGCCGAATTTGCGGACTTGCGTGGAGACGCGAAATCGCGTGTCCCGTCGGCCAACGATTTCGATGTGGCGCTGTACCAGGCCGAGGCTTTTGTGCTTGAAGGGCAGCCGGCCAAAGCCATTGCCGAATTGAGTCCGTACTCGAACACGCTGCTGAAATTCGGGCAGCGTTTTTATCCCAATACGATTTCTTGGGTAACGACCATGGCGGCGGCACAGGCGGCGCTGGGGGACTACAAGGCGGCCAGCGCGACGCTGGCGCGCACCTCGCAGATTCCCGTGAACTACGCGGTCGACGCGCGCTGGCTCGATACCTACAAATTCGAAGTGTCCGGAATCCAGATTGACCGGGGTTTGCTGGATGAGGCGATGGAGACGCTGCGGTTTGGCCAGTTCAACCCCGACATCATCGCGTCCGCATTCACCGACGGTTTTTTTTACGCGTATCTGCGCGTGGCGGAAATCGAGCTGAAGCGCGCGGAGCTGCCCGGTGCCGATGCGGCGGCGCGGCGTAAAGCCGCCTTGCAAAGCGCTGACCGGGGCATCGAGATGCTGACGAAAAAATCGTCGTACGAAGCAATGCCGTTCCATGCCATTTACGCGCGGCAGGTTCATGCGCGTGCGCTAAAGGCGAACCAGCGTGACGAGGAGGCGCGCGATCAGTTGCAGCAGGCGATCTTGACCATGCGCGCGCTGCAGGCGCCGGATTCGATCGGCATCGCACGCGCTGAAAAACTGCTGGCGCAGTGGCGCCGGTCATAGTCAAGCGCTCGCGGTACGCCTTGCGGGTGCGCGGGCCAGCATGGTGGTTGCGCCGGACTGAGTTGACAATGGCACCCGGCCAAACTCAAGCGCTGGTGCGGCTCTTCGGGCATATGCCTCGGGAAGCCGCATGCAGACTGGGTTTGCGGTCTGGCTACTGCAGGGTTTTTCCCGCCCGTGCCTTGACGGCCGGCACGTCGCCGGGGGAAATCGCGCCCGATGCATTTACGTCAATGCGGAAGTTTTGCAGCGTGATGGTTTTGCCGATGCTGGATTTCACGGCGACGATATCGCTGGCGTTGACTGAGCCGGTGTTGTTGATGTCGCCGACCAGAAAGCCCATGGCCGCTGAAATATCCAACGAGCCATTGATGCCGGTGATCGCGACAGTCGCGCGTTGATTGTCGGGCAGGCCGCTCAGCGTGACCACGACCGTTTTGCCCGAGGTAACCGCACTGGCGTTGCCGATCGGTGTGCTGGCGGCATCGGTAACGCTGACGGTGCCGAAGCTGCCGATCGCCTGGTTGAATTCAAAGACGATCGTGTGACCGTCGTTGCTGGCGCGTGGCTCGACGGTGACGGGGCCAGTGACCGGGATGCCGGTGGTGATCGGCACGTCGAAGGTGCCGGCGGCACCATGGGTTTTGCGCGAATTCACACCGGTCAGCGCAAGCGGTGCTGCCGCACTTGGTGTCAGCGAGATGATGTTCGACAACACACCCGTTCCGACCGAGTTGGTGGCTTGCACGCGGCACGCGTAGGTGACCCCGTTGGTCATGCCGGTAGCGGTGATGGGGGAACTCAGGCCGGTATTTATCGCGGTGGGAAACATCAAGGCCGCGCATTGCACTGTGTAACTGGAAATCGGGCTGCCGCCATTGGAGGCGGGCGGCGAAAACAGCGCGGTAATCTGTCCGTCGCCCACAATGCCGCTATCGAATATTGGCGGGTCCGGAAATGTCGCAGGTGTAACGGTCAATGCGTTCGACGCCGGGCCGGTGCCGGCCGAATTTGTTGCGGTAACGGTGCAGGAATAGGTGGTGCCATTGGTCAGGCCGGATACGACAATCGGCGACGCACTTGCCATCCCGGTAAAGGTGCCACCGCCGACGCAGCTCGCGGTGTAACTGGTAATCGTCGCGCCGCCATCGGAGCCGGGTGGCGTGAAAATTACGCCGGCTTGCGCATTGTCGCGGATGACGCTGGTGATGGTTGGGGCGCCGGGTGGAGAGGGAACGATCGTGCCACTGATGCCGGCAAAGTTGGTGGGCGAGTTGGTGGCTGTCGTGCCGCCACGAATAAACGACAGCACTCCATCTGTGGGAATCGAGGCGTAGTTGAGTGTGTCGGCACCTCCGGCAAATACGAGAGTGCCGCCTGGTATGAAAAGGAAACCGTTGGGAATGGTGTAGTCCGGTGTAACGACATTCAATGCGGCAAATCCGCTGGTCCCGAGCAGCATCTTCCTGCCGGAGGTATCGCCGGGCAGATTGGCCGGAAACGTGAAAGTCTTTGTGGTTCCGTTCGTACTGGTGAGGGTCGTCCCATTCAGAAACTGCTGGCCACCGTTCAGTGCCGTCAATTCGATGTACTGAACGGTCCCGCTGGCATTCGAATAAATCTCGTCGATGCGCCACAGATGAAACGCCGCCTGCGCATTCCCTGCCGCCAGCAGCAATCCCGCTGCGATTACTCGTGCAACCAGTCCCTTGAACATGGCTCTCCCCCTTTGAGCGA
>JAEUNB010000004.1 GCA_016790625.1 Betaproteobacteria bacterium
TTGTGATCGGAAGTGTTCCGAAACAAGTTTGCTGATTTTTTGCAGCAGATTATCACTGTGACTTACCGCCTACTCAAAAACGCGAGTCAGCAGAGCGACAAAACTCCCAAGATGGACGTCGGTGTTTCAATATAAAACTCCAGCACCCACGCGCCTTTCCGGCCAAAAACACCCGGAAAGCCGCGCCAATGCTGGGGTTTTAGTTGCCTGCGCGGGCTACGCAGCCAGCCGGATCGGGATGCGTTTGTCCTGTACCGCGTGACACGCAACCTGGCCACCGTCCTCATGCTCAAGCAGCAAAGGTCGCTCGACCTTGCAGCGTTCATACGCATGCGGGCAGCGCGGGTGGAAGGTGCAACCCGGCGGCGGGTTGAGCGGGTTCGGTACTTCGCCAGCCACCGGCGTGCGCTGTTTGCCGGTCATCTTCAGATCGGGAATGGCCGATTGCAGCATCTGCGTGTACGGATGCAGCGGACGCTGGAAGATTTTCTTGGTATCCGCGATCTCCACCACGCGGCCCAGATACATCACGCCGACGCGGTTGGAGATGTGCGACACCACCGCGAGGTTGTGCGAGATGAAGAGGTAGGTGAGGCCGAATTCGCGCTGCAGGTCCTTCATCAGGTTCAGGATCTGCGCCTGAACCGACACGTCCAGCGCCGAGGTCGGCTCATCGCAAACCAGGAATTCCGGGTTCGATGACAGTGCGCGTGCGATCGAGATGCGCTGGCGCTGGCCGCCGGAAAATTCGTGCGGAAATTTTTCCGCGTCCAGCGGCGAGAGACCGACTTGCGTCAACAGCTCGTCAACGCGCTTCTTCAGCTGCACCGGATCCTTGATCAGGTCGTGCGAAAGAATCGGCTCGGCGATGATCTTGCCCACGCGCCAACGCGGATTCAGGCTGGCGTACGGGTCCTGGAAAATCATCTGGAAACGTTTGCGATGCTTCTCGCGATTTTCCGGAATCGCCATGTCGGCGCCGTCGAACACGATGGCGCCGCGCGTCGGTTCGTACAGTCCGCAGATGACGCGTGCCACGGTGGATTTACCACAACCCGATTCGCCCACCAGCGCCAGCGTTTCGCCGCGATTGATGGTGAAGGAGACACCATCGACGGCTTTGAGAATTTGCTTGGGCTGCTTTTCGATGACGCGATTGAGCCAAGGCTTGGAGACGTCGAAATCGCGTGCGATGTCGCGCACGTCGAGCAGGACTTTGCTGTCAGCGGTGTTCGTGCTCATGCGGGCACCTTTGTCTTGTTGGCATCGACGGTGACGTCTGTTGCATGCAGCCAGCACGCGGCTTGCGTTTTACCGGCGGGCAGCAGGTTGGGTCGCTCAGTGGTACAGCGGCCGTTCGGCACATCCTTGACGCGCGTGCAGCGCGGGTTGAATGCACAACCTTTCGGAATCGCGGTCAGGCGCGGCATCGAACCTTCGATCTGCGCCAGGCGTTCGTTGTTGTCGCCCACGCTCGGAATCGCACCCATCAGGCCGACGGTGTAGGGATGCTGCGGGCTATGAATCACCTCGGCCACCGGGCCGATTTCAGCAATGCGGCCTGCGTACATCACCGCCACGCGGTCTGCGGTTTCGGCGATCACGCCCATGTCGTGCGTCACCAGCATCACGGCGGTGCCGTGTTCACGGCCCAGCTTCTTCAGCAGTGTGATGATCTGTGCCTGGATGGAAACGTCCAGTGCGGTGGTCGGCTCGTCGGCGATGATCAGCTTCGGCTGTGCAGCGAGTGCCAGCGAAATCACCACGCGCTGGCGCATGCCGCCGGAGAACTGATGCGGATAAGCATCGATGCGCTTTTCCGCTGCCGGAATGCCGACTTCCTGCAGCAGTGAAATCGCGCGATCGCGTGCTTCGGTTTCGGACACATCGAGATGGGTGCGAATGGTTTCGGTGATCTGCCGACCGACGGTGTAAAGCGGATTCAGCGAGGTCAGCGGGTCCTGGAAGATCGCGCCGATTTCGCGGCCGCGAATCTTGCGCATTTCTTCAAACGGCAGATTGTCGATGCGACGGCCATTCAGCAGGATTTCACCGGCAGCGATACGGCCGGGAGGTTCCAGCAAGCCGATCACGGCGGCGCCGGTCAGCGATTTGCCGGCACCGGATTCACCGACCACACCCAGCACTTCGCCGGGCGCGATATCGAAAGAAATGTCATCGACCGCCACCAGCGTGCCGCGGCGGGTGGGGAATTCGATGCGCAGGTTTTTGACTTGCAGCAGCGGTGCAGCGTTGGTCGACATGATTACTTGGCCTCCGCAGCGGGCGCCGCAATTTTGAATTCAGCCAGACATTCGCCGATCGGCTCAACCTTGAACACCTCCGGCGCCCAGCGCAACGACGCTTCGGCGGATTTCTTGCCGGCGACGAAATAGCGCATGCAAGGGGCCATGTCCAATTCCATGCGTTTATGCGTAGGCCCGCGGCTGCCTGCCGTAGCGGGGGTATCGACCACAATCTGCTTCTTGCCTGGCTTGACGGCCGTGGTGCCGCTGGTCGGCGTCGTACCGTCCAGCGATGAGACGATCAGCAGTACGTAGTAGCCATCGGTGGTCTTGGCGGGCGTGGCACCGGCGACCAGCACACTCCATGGTCCATCAATACCGGCCACACCGGCGGATGCGGGGTTGACCGCGCAGGTGGCCAGCGCAGCAATCAGAGCGGAAAAACGAATCAGTTTTGACATGACAGTCTCCGCTTATCGCAGCTTGGGATTGAGCGCATCGCGCAGCCAATCGCCCAGTACGTTGATCGACAGCACCAGAATGACCAGTGCTGCACCGGGGAATACAGTGATCCACCATTCACCGGAGAACAGGAAGTCATTGCCGATGCGGATCAGGGTGCCCAGCGACGGTTGCGTGGGTGGCACACCAACACCGAGGAACGACAACGTGGCTTCGGTAATGATGGCGGTGCCGACATGCAGCGTGGCCAGTACCAGCACCGGGCCGGTCACGTTGGGCAAAACGTGCGAGAACATGATCGCCAGCGGTTTGCGGCCAATGACGCGTGCGGCCTGCACATATTCCTTGTTGCGTTCCACCAGCGTGGAGCCGCGCACGGTGCGCGCGTACTGCACCCAGCCGGAGGCGGCGATGGCGAACACCAACACGTACACCGCGAGCTGGTCGTGCATGCCCTTGGGCAGTGCCACGCGTGCCACACCGTCAATCAGCAGCGCAATCAGGATGGCCGGGAAGGACAACTGGATATCGGCCACGCGCATGATGAAGGCATCGACCGAGCCGCCGACATAGCCGGAAATCAATCCCAGCGTGATGCCGATCAGCATCGCCAGCAGCACGGCGCAGATGCCGACCACCAGCGAGACGCGCGAACCATACATGATGGTCGAGAGCACGTCGCGGCCCTGATCATCGGTGCCGAGCAGGAATTGCGCCTTGCCATTGGTGGTCCAGGAGGGCGGGGTGAACGCGTCCAGCAGGTTCAGCGTCTTGAGATCAAACGGGTTATGCGGCGCGACCAGTGGGGCGAATGCCGAGGCCAGTATGCACAGCAGTGCCGTGACGGCAGCGATCATTACCAGTGGATGCTGTTTGAAGCTCCACCAGATGTCGCCGTCGAAGAAGCGCTTGAGCGAGTCATTCATCTCAATGCCCTCCCGCTGCGGAACCGCTGATGCGAAGTCTTGGATCCACCGTGTAATAGAGCATATCCACCGTCAGATTGATCAATACGAAAATCAGACCGATGAGGCAGAGATAGGCCGCCATCACCGGAATGTCGGCAAACTGCACCGCCTGGATGAACAGCAGGCCCATGCCCGGCCACTGGAATACGGTCTCGGTAATGATGGCGAAGGCAATCAGGCCGCCGAGCTGCAAACCGGTAATGGTGATAACCGGCACCAATGTATTTTTCAGCGCATGGCCGAAGTGCACGGCGTTATTGCTCAAGCCTCGCGCGCGGGCGAACTTGATGTAATCGGTGCGCAGCACTTCCATCATCTCCGAACGCACCAATCGCATGATTAGGGTGACCGGATAGAGACCCAGTGTGATGGCCGGCAGCACCAGCGCTTTCAAGCCGGTCACGGTCAGCAGGCCGGTGGTCCAAAGCCCGATCTTGGTAACGTCGCCGCGGCCAAACGATGGCAGCAGGCCCAGCCACACAGCAAAGATCAGGATCAGGAAAATACCGATCAGGAAGTTGGGCAGCGAAACGCCGATCAGCGAACCAGTCAGCAAAGACTTCGCAAGGATGCTGTTACGCCTCAATGCGGTGTAGACCCCTACCGGTATGCCGACCAGCAAACCGATAACAGCCGCCGTCATCGCCAGCTCCAGCGTGGCCGGCAGCCGCTCGATCAGCAGCTGCGACACCGGGCGGCCGAGGCGCAGCGAGATGCCGAAATTGCCCTGCACCGCATTGCCGACGAATTTGCCGAACTGGACGTAGAACGGTTCGTCCAGTCCCAGGCTCTTGCGCACCTCGTCGCGATCGGACTGCGTCGCTTCGGGCGGCAGCATCAACGACACCGGGTCGCCGACAAAATTGAACAGCGAGAAGGCAATAAAGCCCACCGCCACCATGACCAGCACGCTTTGCAGCAGCCGTCGGATGATGAATGCCAGCATGGTTCCGCCTTTTTGTTTTAGTTCAGCTTGAAGCGGAAGAAATACGCCACGTTATTGGGCGCGAACACCGCATCGACGTTTTTGCGCATTGCCCACGGCACCAGCGGCAAATGGATCGGAAGCAGGGCGACATCGTTGGTGATAATGGTCGATGCATCGCGGATCATGCCGTCGCGCTTTTTCATATCGCTCTCGACGCCGATCTTCTTGATCAGGTCATCCAGCTTGGGATTGGAGTAACGGCCATAGTTGGAGTCGCCGAAACCGGTGTTCTCGCCGGTGCTGGTGTGCAGCAGCAGTTGCAGGTTGTACAGCGCGTCGTAAGTCGCGGCACCCCAGGAAAGCAGGTACATGCTGGTGTCGAATTTCTGGATCTTGGGAAAGAAGGTGGCTTGCGGCACGATGTTCGGCGTGGCGCGGATGCCGACCTGCGACAGCATCGGCGGAATGGCCTGGCAGATGTCGGCGGCAGGCTGGATATTGCCGCAGTCCAGGGTGATCGAGAAACCGTTCGGGTAGCCGGCTTCGGTCAGCAGTTTCTTGGCCTTTTCCTTGTCGAAGGCGGGGCGCTTGTCGGCATCCTTGCTGTAACCCTGCACGCCCGGTGGTACCACGCTGCCGGTGGGGACAGCCAAGCCGCGCATGACTTTTTCCTTGATCGCTTCAACGTCGATGGCATGCGCAATGGCTTGGCGAACCTTGACGTCTTTCAGCGGGTTCTTGCCCTTGACGTCGCTGTACAGCAGTTCGCTGCGATTGCTGTCGAAAGCCAGATACTGGAAGCGCGCTTCCACGCCTTCGACGATCTTGATGTTCGGGTTGCCTTTCAGGCGGGCGATATCCTGCGGCGGCGGGTCGAGCACGAAGTCGACTTCGCCCGACAGCAGCGCAGCGGCACGGGTGGCATTCGATTTCACCGGCAGCAGGTCAACCTGGGTCAGGTTGCCCTTTTCCGGGCTGTTCTTGTTCCACCAGTCGGCATTGGCGACCAGCACGGTTTTTACGTCCGGCTGGCGCAGTGTGACCTTGAATGGGCCGGTGCCGTTGGTGTTGCGTGACGAGAAGGTGTCTTCACGGTCCTTGTAGTTCTGCGGGATTTCCGATTTGTTCTTGGCCGCCCACTCTTTCGAGGCGATGCGGAACTGGAACAGGTGGTTCAGGAGCACCGGGTTCGGCTCCTTCATGATCAGATCGACGGTGAGGTTGTCGACTTTCTTTGCCGTCTGCACGCCTTGCAGCGAAGACTTCAATTGCGACAACGGATGCAGCGCGCGCTCGACCGAGAAAACCACATCATCGGCGGTGAAGGCCTGGCCTTCGTGGAATTTCACATTCGGACGAAGTTTGAAACGCCAGGTTTTCGGGTCAGGTTGCGACCAGGACACGGCGAGGCCGGGGATGATCTTGAAGTTCTTGTCGCGCATCACCAGGCCTTCGTACACCTGCGATAGTACGCGGTTGGTTGGCAGCAGGTTGGCGGAGTGCGGGTCCAGCGTTTGCGGATCGTCCTGGCTGGCATAGCGCAGCGTCTTGGCTTCAAGTGAAACCGGCAGGATCGCAATGACGGTTGTGAACAGGGCGGAAAACAGCGCGCAGTAAATCTTCGATCGGGTCATGGGTTCACCGTTATCTGGGGGCGCGTCGGGCAAATTGTGTTTGCCGTCGAGCTTCTTGGAAAGCAAAAGGACATAAACAAACTGCCCATCGAGTCGCCTCGATGGGCAGCCGCTAATTATAGCTTTTTTACCAAATTGAGTCAGTCGCCGTCCATCGGCTGGACGGCTCCCGACCGGGCGATTATTTGACCACCGCCCACTTGGCGTGCATGCGGTTATCCGGGCGGTGCACGACGGTGACGTTGCTGCGCATGGCCCAAGGAATCACTTGATGATGAAGTGGGATATGTCCTACGTCGGCCTGGTCCAGCAACAAGGCGTCGCGGGTCAGGTCGGCGCGCTTCTTGAAGTCGATTTCGGTCTTCAGCTGATCGACGATGGCATCGAGTTTCGGGTTCGAGTAACCGGAGAAATTCCAGTTGCCGTCACCGCCCGCTCCCTTGGTGCGCAGGATCGATTGCAAGGTGTAGAGCGAATCAAAGGTCGGAACGCCCCAGCCCAGCAGGTACATGCTGGTGTCGTTGGTCTGGATTTTCGGGAAGTAGGTTGCGCGCGGCATCGAGTTCAATTTGATCTTGATGTCGATCTTGGCCAGCATGCCGGAGATCGCCACGCAGATTTTCTCGTCGTTGATATAGCGGTTGTTCGGGCAATCCAGTGTCACCTCGAAGCCGTTTGGATAGCCGGCTTCGGCCATCAGCTTTTTCGCCTTGGCCAGATCCAGCGGCCAGCGCTTTTCCACATCCTTGGTGTAACCGCGTACCTGTGGCGCGATCATCGACATCGAGGTGGTGGCAAGGCCGCGCATCACGCTCACGCGAATGGCGTTGGCATCGATCGCATGAGCCATCGCCTGGCGCACACGAATGTCCTTGAATGGATTCTTGCCCTTGACGCTGGAGTAAAGCAGCTCGTTGCGGCCCTGGTCGTAATTCAGGAAGATGGTGCGATTCTCATTGCCTTCGAGAATTTTCAGCGACTTGTTTTCCTTCAGCTTGCCAATATCCTGTACCGGCGGATCCAGCACCAGATCGATTTCGCCGGAGATCAGCGCCGATACACGGGTGGCGTCCTGCTTGATCGGCGTGTAGACGACTTCATTCACATCGCCTTCGCGCTTGCCCCACCAGTTGGAGTTGGCGACCAGTACGGTCTTCACGTCGGGTTCGCGTGCCTTGAGTACAAAGGCGCCGGTGCCGTTGGCGTTGCGCGCGGTATAGGTTTCTTCCTTGTTCTTATAGTCCTGCGGCTTCAGCGCATTGAACTTGACCGCCCATTCCCTGTTCATCATGCGAACTTCGGTCAGCTGATCCAGCAGGGTGGGGTTCGGGCCGTTGGTGATGATTTCAACCGTGAGGTTGTCGATCTTTTTCGCTTCCTTGATGCCCTGCATATAAGCCGAGAAGTCGGAGGTTTTTTCCAGCGCGCGGGTGATGGAGAACACCACGTCGTCGGCGCTGAACGGCGCGCCGTTGTGGAAGGTCACCTTGTCGCGCAATTTCAGGCGCAACGTGGTCGGGTTCACCTGTGTCCACGACACTGCCAGACAGGGCTCCAGCGCCATGGTCTTGCCGCGCGTGACCAGCGGTTCGTACACATGATCCGACATGGTGTTATTGAGGCCTTCGTTCTGCGAGTGCGGGTCCATGGTCAGCACGTCACCCTGGCTGGCCCAGCGGAAGGTCTTGGCATCGACGGTGGCGGCGATAAGCGAGGCGCTGGCTACACCGGCAACGGCCAGTGCGCGAACGCTTTGTTTGAGTTGCGCGGAAAGTTTCATGCGACGCTCCTGGGAAGGGAAATCTCGGTGGGGAAAATCAGACGGCGAGTGTGCCGAAGTCCCCTGCCCAAGTCAACGCGAAGCGGCCCCTCCTTGAAAGAGGGGGGACGCCGGGTGTCAGGCGGAAGCCGCGACCTTGTTGTCGCCCGGGGCGGCAGACTGCGCGCGCGCTTCCTGCTGGCGGCCGAGGTAGATGCCGGCGCCGATCATAAAGAAGCAGAGTGGAATGGCGGCCAGCGCCAGTTGCGAGGTGTTCATGCCCAGGCCGCGCAGTCCGGCATGCCCCCAGGAGGACACCACATCGCTGCCGCGCGTGACCACGGTGTCGATCACGCTCTTGGCCTTGTACCGTTCCTGGCGCGACACCACCGTAAAGAGGATCTCGCGCGCTGGCTTGCCGACGGCAAATTCGCAGGCACGGCGGATGACGGACGAGACCGAGATCACCGCCAGCGTCGGCAACAGCGCCGTAATGCCGAGCGTGACGACCGCCAGGATCGGCAGCACGATCAGGCAGAACACCAGCCCCGCGCGACGCAACAGTGCGCTGGTGATGAATACCTGCGTGATCAGCGTGACGCCGTTGACGGCGAGATCGATCTGCGCGAACAACTGGGTGCGGTCAGCGGAGGAGGGAATGTTCTCGGCCATCACCCGCACCTGTTCCAGATAGAAATAGGTGCCGATGCCCTGCAACATGAACACATAGCCGCAAATCGCCAACAGGTAAGGCGAGGCCAACGCCAGCTTGATGCCGTCGAGTACGCCGCCACCCATGGCGCGCTCGTC
>JAEUNB010000051.1 GCA_016790625.1 Betaproteobacteria bacterium
AAACACCGGTGGCGCTGGATGCCGTTGCGTCGCCGTTGCGAGCGCACTGCGTCGATACCAATGCTGCGCTGGCACGGGCCTGTGTGGCGCGCTGGTTTGCCCGTCCGGCCGATCAGTCGTCCCGTTAGCGCCAGATTTCGCACCCACGGGCTGCAATCCACGGCCAGCGTTCTGCATTTCGTCGCGCGCCGCTGTTTCCGTCTCCGGCGGGTGCCCAGAATGGCCTCATTCAACCCGGGAGGCCCCAATGAAAACCAATCAATCGTCGTTCGTACGTACCATCCTGACCGCGTTTCTGGCCGCAACGCTTGCGGGGGCCGCCGTCGCGCACGAGCAATCAACCAGCAAATCCGGAAATTTTTCCTTCAGCTGGAATTTCGGCTCCAACACCCAGTACGGCAACAATCGCACCAAGGGCTCCGGCGAGGTGAAGGAAGAAAGCCGCAACGTCGCCAATTTCTCCCGTGTCTTGCTGGCGCTGCCGGCCGATGTGGTGCTTACGCAGAGCAACACGGAATCGCTCTCCATCGCTGCTGACGACAATTTGCTGCCGCTGATGACCACACGCGTCGAGAACGGCGAGCTGGTGATCGAAGGCGACAAGAATCGCGGCTTCACCACACGCAACGGCATCAAGATCCGCCTTAGCGTCAAATCGCTCAACGGCATCACCATCAAGGGCTCGGGCGACATTCATGGCGACCAGCTCAACACCGACAAATTCGATCTCGCCATCATGGGATCGGGCGACGTGCGCTTCAAGTCGATTCGTGCCGACCAGTTCAAGCTCAACATCAAAGGTTCCGGCGATGTCACGGTGAGCGCGCTCGACAGCAAGACCGTCGATGCCGCCATTCACGGCTCCGGCGACATCAAGCTGCCGGCGCTGCAGGCGAAAACGGTGAATTTCTCGGTGAATGGATCGGGCGATATCCAGGCTTCAGGCAACGCCGACAAGGTCGATGTGGAAATCAACGGCAGCGGCGATGTGCGCACGCGCCGGCTGGTGGCGCGCGAAGCCAACGTGCGTATCTCCGCTTCGGGCGACGCGGCGGTCCATGCCAGCGAGAAACTCACGGCGCGTGTTTCCGGTTCGGGAGATATCCGCTACGCGGGTTCGCCAGCCAGCGTGGACCGCACGATTCGCGGTTCCGGCTCCATCGAGCCGATCTGAACAAAGTTGATGGTTACTTTTCCGGCAGCGGGATGAATTCGGTCTCGCCCGGAACGGTGCCCATGGCCTGATCAGCCCAGGCCTGCTTGGCGAGCCCGATGCGCTCGCGGCTCGATGAAACGAAGTTCCACCAGATAAAGCGGTGCCCGTCCAGCGGTTCGCCGCCGATGACGACGTAGCGCGCCCCGGCAGGGGCTTTGATCTTCGCTTCTTCCGGCGCCAGCATCGCCATCGTATGTGGCGCCAGCAGTTCACCGTCGATTTCCAATTGCTGTTCCAGAGAATAGACGGCGCGCTCGGTGATACCGCTGCCGGTCATGTCGGGCAGCGTGAACGCGGCGCCCGAGTCTGCGGTGACATCCAGATATAGCGTTTTTGAAAATGTCACCACCGGCGAGCGCAGGCCTGCCAATTGGCCGATTAATACGCGAACGGTGGCGCCATCCTGCTGCCATACCGGAAGGGCATCGGCGGGAGTGTGGGCAAACGAGGCATCGACTTCCTCGAACGGCTTGGGCAGCGCCACCCACAGCTGCAGTCCGTGCGAACGCCGCGTCTGGCCGCGCAGGTCCTCCGGCGTGCGCTCAGAATGCACGATGCCCGAGCCGGCCGTCATCCAGTTGATCGCACCGGGCTCAATGCGCTGTACCACGCTCAGGCTGTCTCTATGCATCATCGCGCCTTCAAACAGATAGGTCACCGTCGCCAGCCCGATATGCGGATGTGGCCGCACGTCGTGGTTGTCCGCGGGGCCGGCAGCAACCGGGCCGAAGTGATCGAAAAACAGGAATGGCCCTACCGACTGGCGCAGGCCCGCAGGCAGCAGGCGGCGCACATCGAAGCCGGGCGAAAGCGATTTGGTGTGCGGCTTCAGCAACTGGGAGATAGGCATGGCGCGGCCTTGTCGTGGTTTCGTCGCGTTTTCGTCGTGGTTGCGTTACTGGCTCACGTATAGCGCCAGGTCTTCGGTGCCCTTTGGCAATTGCACAACCTTTTCGAAACGCATGCCGATCGCTTCCGCCACACCGACTGAGGCGGTGTTGGCGGGCAGGGTGATGGCGACGATGCGCTTGATGCCCAGCACCTGGCGTCCATGTTTCAGCACCGCAGCGGCAGCTTCGCGCGCATAGCCCTTGCCGCGCGCCACCGGCAGGAAAGCGTAGCCGATGTCCACATCATCGAGACCCTCGCGCTTGATCAGGCCGCACATGCCGACCGGCGCGCCTACGTCATTGCCATGTTTCTCCGCCACCATCATCAAGCTGTGACCCACCGCGGCCATCATCTTGATCGGCCCGTTTTCCAGGTAGCGCTGTGCGTCCTCCGGCGTGCGTACGTTACGATCGCCGATATTGCGTATCCAGTCGGGATCGTTAAGCAATTCGAGGATGAAGGCGGTGTCATTCGTGGTGAATGGGCGCAGCAGGAGTCGTTCGGTAGTCAGCATGATCGGTAAGGACAGAGGTGAGAGCGCATGATAGCGCGCCGATTGCTGCGTTTTCCCCGGCATAATTCCCGACATGCATGAAACGATAAAAGCTGTCGAATTGCCCAAGGCCTATCGCCTGCTCAACCATGGCCCCACCGTGCTGGTCAGCAGCGCGCACGGCGGGCGGCGCAACATCATGGCTGCGGCCTGGAACAGCGGGCTCGACTTCACCCCGGCAAAGGTATTGGTCGTCATCGACAAGAGCACCTGGACGCGTGAGCTGATCGAAGCGTCGGGCGAATTCGCGCTCAACATTCCCTGCCGCGCACAGGCACAGGCCACGCTGGACATCGGCTCCGGCAGCGGGCGCAGCATGGTGCCGGACAAGTTCGCGCGCCTGGGGCTTTCGACTTTTGCGGCAACGAAAATCGCGGCGCCGTTGCTCGAAGGCTGCGTAGCATGGTTGGAATGCAAACGCATCGCCGAGCCGCACATCGAAAAAGCCCATGATCTTTTCATAGGAGAAGTCATTGCCGCCTGGGCCGATTCGCGCGTCTTCTCCAATGGTCACTGGCACTTTGGTGAGGATCCATCGCTGCGCACCATCCACTACATTGCCGGCGGAAGCTTCCATGCCATTGGCGATTCGTTTGAAGCGGTGAAGCGCGCGGTGTTATCCGCGCCCGATCTGTCCAGCGATGCCGCCGCAGCACGCTATGTGAAGGATGAAACTGTCGATGTCGTCTTTGCCGTCGAAGACGGTGAACTGCGAAGCCGGGAGGGCATCAATCGCTATCGTCGTGGCGATGCACTCATTACCGGCTCAACAGGCGATCGCTGGAGCGTTTCGCGCGAACGATTCGACATCAAATATGAGGCTGTGCCACCTGCGATCTCGGGTAGTGATGGACGCTATCGCGCATGTCCCGTACCGGTGTGGGCCAAACAGATGGCCACGCCCTTCACCATCGCTCGGAGTGCGGGCGGCGATGTGCTCGAAGGCAATGCGCGCGACTGGGTGATGCAATACGCGCCGGGCGACTACGGCGTGGTGGAGAATTCGCGATTCCAGCAGGTTTATCGACGCGCGGACTAGTGTGGTCACACCCGAGTTACCAAGGTGAAACTCCAGCAATGGTGCGCTTCCTGGGCGGAAAATGCCTGAAACACCGCGCCAGTGCTGGAGTTTTGCTTGGCGTTTGATGTCTGACGACTAGAAGCGGTAAGCGGAAAACAAACCAACGGTGGTCTGTGACTTGTCCGCAGTGATTGGGCTCTTGGCCGCATCCCCGCGCAATTCAGATGCCGTCACACGTGCGTTAAGCGACCAGTTCGGCGTGAGCCGGTAATTTGCGCCGACCGAAAATCGCACTGAGTTGATACCGCCTTTCGCGTCGTACCTGGCCAGTCCCGAACGTGCGCTTTGTGCGGCATTGATGCCGAAGAAGGTGTCGGTGTACTTGTTGTCTGCCCAGGTAAGCCCCGGTCCTGCGGTCAGCATCAGTCCTTTCAATGGCACATATCGTCCTTCGAGATCGAACGACGCGAGTGTGCCCTGATCCTTGCCGCCGATGTCGGTCATGACATTCGCGCGTACGCCATACCAGCTGCCGGTATAGCTGGCGAACATGCCGCCGCGCGCGGTGCCGTCGATATCGCCAAGGCCACGTAGTCGCACGTCATCCGACTCTTCGCGTGCCTTGCCCAGCCCGGCGCCCACCGCCACGCCCACGCGCCATTGTTGATCTTGATACAGATTCGCGCCTACGCCAAAAGGCACCCCGGTGCCGGGCATGCCGCCGATGAAGTAGCGGCCGTAGGTGGCGTTGATCAAAGGCACGGCCTTGGTCTTGTTGTCCGCCGCGCCGGGATATTCCGGACCGTTGACCACGCCGGCACCGATGGTGAATTGCCAGTTGTCATCGGTGGCGAGCGCGGAGGAACTGTGCCAGGTGGCAATGGCGAGGCCGGCGGCAATGGTGATGCGGGTACGTCGAATGCGTGTAACGAGCATGCAGAGAACTCCAGTTGGGTAGTGTGGTGTTGTCGAATCAATCCAGGCCGGTCTTACCGGGTGTCCAGTAAGCTCTTGAGTTCAACTGCGATGCGGGCACGTTGCGCGCGCGCAGGAATTGGGTCAGCCGCTGGATGGAGCGCGCCTTTCCGCTCATCACGAACTGCGTGGTCGCCGAGGACTCAAGTGATTGCTGCAGGATTTCTTCCACGCGTGACAGATGTGCATCGTCGCGGGTGCGAGCGACCAGCGAAATATTCGGCATATTCAAAGCATCGAGCACCTTGCGGGCCTCGGCAGGCGAGGTGACTTCGAGTACAAAGGTCATATCGTCAAAGCCGCGAGCCGTAGCTTTCAGTGCCCGGGCAAGCCCGATCGAGGTTTCGTCGCCAAAGAAAACAGTGGGGCGCGGTAACGCAGAAAGATTCAACGATTCGCGTGGCGCCGACAGCGAGCATCGGTCGCCAATGCCCACGCCGTGCGCCCATAGGGTGCCGGGCGTGGTCGCGACCATCTGATAGTGCAGATAGGTCAGTATTTGCGTGACGCCCTCGGTGGCGTCCCAGAGAATGGGGGTGTAAGTGCGAGCGGTAAAGCCGCCCAGGCGCATCTGGATCTTCTGTCCTGGCCGCCACTGGACTTTCTTTAATGCCTCGCCCTCTAGCGTGATCAGGCGAAAACGTTCCGCAGGCTGGTGAATATCAACCACGGTGGCTGGCAAGGTCTTCAACTTGAGCAGTGCATTTTTAAATGCGCCGACGGGCCGGCTCTCGACCGTATCGACTGACGGCGGCGGACTATGCACCGCTCGTGGTAAAAGCAACCGTGGCAACAGCAAGATCATGAGAAATCCCTCCTGTGGTGGTCAGGAGTCCGATTCTCCGTGCCGTCGATTAAGAAACTTTTAGCGTTCTTAAGAATTTATTAATCCGCCTCGGGAATCATTGGCGAAATAAATTTGAAATAGAAGGATTCAAACCTTGCATCTCCTGCTGGTGGAAGACGACGCGATGCTGGCCGACGCGGTTTGCTCGGGTGCCCGTCAAAACGCCTGGACCATTGATTGCGCAAGCGATGCGCTGGCGGCCAAGATGGCGCTGGTCGATCACGCCTATAGCGCGGTGCTGCTCGATCTTGGCCTGCCGCATGGCTCGGGGCTCACGGTGCTGCAGGACTTGCGCGCACGCTACGATGCCACGCCAGTGCTGATTGTCACCGCGCGCAGTCAACTGTCGGACCGCATTCGCGGCCTTGACTGTGGCGCCGATGATTATGTGGTGAAGCCATTTGTGTTCGACGAATTGTGGGCGCGGGTGCGTGCCGTCGTGCGGCGCAGCCAGGGCCGCGTGTCGCCGGTGCTGACCTGCGGCGATGTCTGTCTGGACCCGGCCAAACGTGTCGTGACGCGTGCCGATGTGCGCGTGCCGCTCAGCGTGTACGAATACCGCACGCTGATGGTGCTGATGGAGCGGCGCGGCCGCGTGGTGACACGCGATCACCTGGAGGAAGTGGTGTATAGCGGTGCCGGTGCCATCGAGAGCAACACCATCGCGGTTTACATTCATCAGTTGCGAAAGAAACTGGGCGAGGGGTTGATCACCACCGTGCACGGGCAGGGCTACATGATTGGCGAGAACGCATCATGAGGTCGATCAAAGCGCGGTTGATCAAGGTGCTGTTCATCATCGCCGTCCTGTGCTGGGCGGTGGTGCTGGGAATCTGGATTGCGCACTCGATGCGCGAGGAATCCGGCCATCACGACGTACTGTTCCAGACCACTGCCGGCCAGATATTGCTGTCGATGCCGATGGATGTGGAGCAGATCGCGGGAACGCCGCGTGCCGTGCCGGGCGATGAGGCCGCCCACAGGCCGGAAAAGCTCAGCTTTCAGGTGTGGGTCAATCGCACCCGGCCGGTGATTCGCTCGCCTGCGGCGCCGCTCACGCCATTGAAGCCGGATTTCAACGATGGCTTTGCCAATCAGCTACATGGCAGCGACATGTGGCGTGTGTATTCGATCGGTGACGTGGCGGGCAGGCTGCACGTTCAGGTTGGCGCCATTCACAGCATCATCGATGACGAAATCCGTGGAAAAGTCGGCAAGGCGCTGGTGGCCGCCTCGGTATTGCTGCTATTGCTGGGCACGGCAATCTGGTGGGTCATCTGCTGGTCGATTCGTCCAGTGGAAGAGATTGAAGCGGCACTGAAGAAGAAGGACGTCTTCGATTTGACTCCGTTGCCGGCCAATGACCTGCCGGCCGAACTCAAGCCG
>JAEUNB010000094.1 GCA_016790625.1 Betaproteobacteria bacterium
GGGGCCGCCTTTCGGCATCAACCGCGATACATTGACGGACATGTTGGCGCCAGCATTTGACCTGATTGAAGACAGCGCGCCATCGGACTCGATACCCGTATTCGCTGGCAAGGAGCGCTGGCAAGTCTGGCAGCGGCGCTAGTCGGCGGCCAGATCGGCGGCATCCCGTGGACGCACGTATATCGCGCTCCCGGCCAACATGCGTGCTCCGGCGTTGGCTTCACGTGCCAGCGCCATCACTTCGTGGCGCGACTCGCATAGCTCCGGCTCGATGGGGGCAGCGCCGACAGCCATGCGGGGCAGCGGGCGGATTTCGGTCTGACCACGACGGCCGCGCCACAGGATTTCGCCGCGATCGAGAATATCAGGCGGCAGCATGCCGTTGATCTTGAGCCGGAAAGCGGCGATTGCGGATTCCAGGCGCGCCTGCCAGTCCTCGCTTTGCATCAGCAATACAAAACGGTTGCCGTAGATATGTCCAACCAGATCGTGGCGCTCCTCCACCGCTTCGTTCAATACGGTTCCCGCCATCCTGATAAGTTCATCACCGCGCTGGAATCCGAGTGCATCGTTGAAGCCTTTCATCGGCTGGATCTCAACCAGGCAGGCGACAAAGGGCCGCTCCCGTTTCAGCAAGCGATCAATCTGTTCGTTGACCGGCACCGGGCCAGGCAGAAACGTGAGCGGATGCGTGTAGCGCGCCGCAGTCAACTGGGTATCAGCGATCACGCGCAGCACATCGGTCGCAGCCCCCATCCCCAGATAGCGTCCCTCCTCGACGATGATGAAGCCATCCGCCAGATGCTGCGGTGTCGATTCGGCCAGCGCATTAGCCAGCATCAGCACCGGCTGGGTACGCTCCACGATCAGCGGCGCAACATTCATGATGTCTCGGGCAGATTTCGTGTATTCCTCAGCAGCAGGATCGGCGATGGTTTTGATGTAGCGCACATGGCGCCGCGCGATCAGACCGATTGGCCGTCCGTTCTCAACAACTGGGATGGCATAGCACGATGGCTCTCGCTCAAACACGGAGATAACTTCCCGTACCGTTGTATGCGGGGGAACCTGAAAAGTATCGCGCAGGAACTGCTGCGCACTGACCACGGACGACTGTCGATATGTGAGCATCGGCGGCACCGGCACCCTGTCGTCGATCAGTAGCTGCTGAACCTCTCGTGTCAATTGGGCTTTCGGTTTTTCTTCAGGATGGCCAATCAAAAAGCCTTGGCCAAAGGCAATGCCCAACTCGCGTACCGTCTTGAAATCGGCGGCATCTTCAATGCCTTCGGCAATGATCTGGCTGCCGCAGCTCTCCGCGATCTGCTGCATGGCCTTGAGAAATTGCAGCTTGATCGGATCGTCGGCGATGCCCTTGACGAAATGTTTATCGGCTTTAACAAAGGCGGGCTTCAACTCTGACCACAATCTCAGGCTGGAAAAGCCCTCGCCCAAATCATCGAGCGCCACCTGAAAACCCATGGCGCGAAAAGTTTGCAGCGAATCGTGGATGTCCTTGAAGTTGTAGGCGGGATGATGCTCGGTCAGCTCAATGATCACGCGATCCGGCTTCAATCCCAAGCGCGATAGATGATCACCACCTCTGACTGCGTCGAAGCCGGGCGCGGTCACCACGCCCGGTGAGATATTCAGGAACAGTTTTCCCGGCAGGCGTTGCGCGGAGAAGTGGTGCAGCACTGTATTCACGCAAATTACCGACAGCTCGATGACGCTGCCGGTATCTTCCGCCGCATCGAACAAGTCGATCGGACTTTGGAAGATGGAATTCCGTGGGCCACGAATCAGCGCTTCGTAGCCGTAGATCCTCTGGTCGTGAAAACTCAGTATCGGCTGAAACACGCAACTCAGGGCGCGCCGTTCGAGAATCTCGCGAAACAGCTGCGCGCGGACTTCGCGCCGCTCGGCGTGTACTTCGGAACGGTCCAGGCCCATCGTTCCTCTCCTCCGAATCGACTCAGGCAGGTATCGGCACATTGTTATGCCGTTTGCCCAAATCGCCTCACCAGTAGCCACATCATTGCACCGAAGGTATTGCAAAACTGTGAAGTGGCGCACCTTCGCGCATGGCTTAAACCCCAAGATATGCCTAACGCGGATGCTTCGCAATGAAAAACTGTGACGCTACAGCGACGCACCCGAACGCACCATCGCGTTATCATCGCCGCATGCGTAATCAAGCGCTTTTTATCTCGCTCGCTATCGCCGCGGCCGGCTCGCCCCCTGCTTTTGCCGAGCCAACTCCGCAAGATGCGCCTCATTCAGGCGTTGCAGCCGCGGCGGCCAACTCTCCACCTGCCGAGGGGTCGATCGCAACAGCCGTCACGCCCCTGCAACCGAAAGTTCAGGCTGTCCTGATGCAGGCGCTATCACTGATCGGCGTCAACTATCGTTTTGGCGGGAACAGCATAGAGCGCGGCTTCGATTGCTCCGGTTTTGTCCGCTACGTGTTTGCCGAAGCTGCCGAGATGAATTTGCCACGAAATTCCTATGCCATGAGCCGCCTTGGCGTAACGATCGACAAGGACCAGTTGGAGCCAGGTGATCTTGTGTTCTACAACACCCTGCGCCGGCAGTTTTCGCACGTTGCCATCTACCTCGGCGAAGGCCGCTTCGTGCATGCGCCCTCAAGGGGAAAGCAGGTGGAAATTATCGACATGGCGGACTCGTACTGGAAGAAACGCTATAACGGCGCGCGCAGGTTGCTGACGGTCGAGTGAGCGGCCGCTTGAAATGAAAAACGGCCACAAACGTGGCCGTTTTCAATACTTTGTTGGCGCCTGGTTACTCACCGTACATTTTCTGTTTCATTTCGCGACGTTCCTGCGCTTCGATCGTCAGCGTTGCGGTTGGCCGTGCCAGCAGGCGCTGAATACCGATCGGCTCGCCAGTCTCTTCGCAATAACCATAGCTGCCATCTTCAATGCGCATCAACGCGGATTGCACTTTCTTCAGCAATTTACGTTCGCGATCACGGGTACGAAGTTCGAGCGCGTGTTCCTCTTCCAGCGTTGCGCGATCAGCCGGGTCGGGTGCCACGGCGATTTCCCGCAGATGCTCGGTGGTGGCCCCTGCGTTTTCGCGCAGTTCATTCTGCAACTCAAGCAAACGGTGTTTGAAAAACGCCAGTTGCTGCTTGGACATGTAATCGGTTTTCGCCTGCTTGATCACCTCGGCCTCAGACAGCAGGTCACCGATCTTGACGGTGGACGGCTGTTTGGTCAGTTGAATGACGGGAGCAACGGATTTTGGAGCTGGCGTGGTGGCCGGCGCTTTGACGATGGGTGCGGCGACAGGCTTGGCAACGGATTTGACGGCAGGCTTGGATACGGGTTTGGTAGCGGTTTTAGGCACTGGTTTTGGCGTAGTTTTGGGGGCTTTAGGGGCCGGTTTCGGGACGCTCTTGGCGGAGGTTTTTTTGACGGCAGATTTGCCTGCGACTTTCGGCGCGGGTTTCTTGGCCGTCTTTGGCACTGCTTTGGGGGCAGGTTTCTTGGCTACCGATTTTGCGGTGGAGCCCTTGCCGCCTTTGGCGGTGCTTTTGGCGACGACTTTTGCCTTGGTTTTAGCTTTTGCGGTTGCCAACTTCAATCTCCCGAAGCGACTTGCTGTGTGTACGAAGACATCGTCCGTTCCGGAGATTTGCAGCTTTCCGGAACCAGAAAAACGCGTAAGTGTACTTGAATCGTACCGCGCTATTCAATGTAATTATTTTTTGTTGATACCATGTTTGCGGGGCCTTTTTCAACCTGCGACCCACGCAAATATTGCTCGTCCGGTTTACGTTCTGCGGCACGTGATTGCCGCCCCGCAATGTCGCAATGTATGTGTTTTCGCTATCGCAGGACTTCCGATCCCGCTGCAATGGACAACCAGCCATTGGTGCCGAGCATGGATAGGAAATCGCGAAGCGAGTCATCAGCGCAGTTATGCCATCAAGTAACCGTCTCTGAGAGGAGGCGCTTGGAAAATGCCCTAATTCTCAACGACTAGCAGCCTTATCAAGAATGATTCTTGTTACAATCAAGCTATTCTTGGCTGCACGTTCCTGATCGTTGCAGCCGCACCAATTCGATGCCGGCTTTGCCGGCGTATTTCCGTTACTTCGCCATGAACCCCTCACAGCCCTTGCCGCCCTTGTCCCGATTTGCCATCGCGGTGCGGTCAGGTAGATCAAGGTGGCCAGCGTGGACCGGAGCTGCAGTCGCCGTACTGCTGATCGTTCCCATACTCAGCATTGCAATCAGCATGGTCACCGGCGATGGCGGGGCATGGTCGCATATTGCGCGCACCGTCCTGCCCGATCTGATTGCGAATAGTTTGCTGCTGGCAGCACTGGTCGCGGTGGGCGTCGGCCTCGTCGGCACGATCTGCGCGTGGCTTACCGCCAACCACGAGTTTCCCGGCCGCACTGCATTCGAATGGCTGCTGATCCTGCCACTGGCGATGCCTGCCTATGTGATGGCTTATACCTACACCGACGTACTGCAGTATGCTGGGCCACTGCAAACAGCATTGCGCGAAACCTTTGGCTGGCAACTGAAAACTGACTACTGGTTTCCGGAAATTCGCTCACTGGGTGGTGCGGCGGCAATGCTCACGTTTGTGCTCTACCCGTATGTGTATATGCTGGCTCGCGTCGCATTTCTGGAACAATCCGCATCGATGACCGAGGCTGGCCGCACCTTCGGCTTTGGCCGCATGCGAATCTTCTGGCGGATATCGCTGCCGCTGGCGCGCCCGGCTATTGCCGCCGGCATCGCACTTGCGCTGATGGAGACCCTGGCTGACTACGGCACCGTGTCCTACTTTGGCGTACCGACTTTCACCACCGGCATTTTCAATGCCTGGTTCTCGCAGGGAGATCGGGTATCCGCAGGCAAGCTGGCGATGATCCTGCTGGTATTCGTCGTCGTGATTCTGCTGGTCGAACATGCCGCCCGTCGGCGCGCGCGTTTCTTTCAGGCGGGTCATCGTCACGCTCGCGCTCCGCTGCAAGGCTCGATGCGCTGGCTTGCCAGCGCCGCCTGCCTGTTTCCCTTGCTCATCGGCTTTGCTGTCCCGACGCTAATCCTGATCAAGCTCGCCCTGGTCGAAGGCGACGCCACTTTCGGCACGCGATTCATCAAGCTCGCCTTCAACAGTTTCGGCGCCGCGGCGCTAACCGCGTTGCTTGCCGTCTGCGTGGCCTTGCTACTGGCCTATGCCGCGCGCTTGTCCGATAGCCTCATCAATCGTGTCGTCAATCGCGTAGTTGGCCTGGGTTATGCCATTCCAGGAACGGTAATCGCGGTCGGCATCCTGATCCCAGTCGCGCAACTTGATCACGGACTTGTCGCAATGCTGGAAAGCGTTAGCGGTGCATCCGTGCCGCTTCTGCTGACCGGCAGCATCGCCGCGTTGATCTACGCCTACCTGATCCGATTCCTTGGTGTGGCGCTGCAGAGCGTCGAAGCCGGCCTGACCAAGATCACTCCCAGCATGGATGATGCCGCGCGTTCGCTTGGCGCCGGTGCCGCCGGTG
>JAEUNB010000141.1 GCA_016790625.1 Betaproteobacteria bacterium
TCGGCCCGCGTCCTGTTGCCGCCGGATCTGGAGGTTCCATTCATGGATGCCGATGGCAAGCCACGCGTCCTGTATTACGACCGGCAATACAACGACACGCTGGCGCTGATGCACGAAGATGCCGGCGACGATTCGCGTTCGCTGAAACTCGACGGCATCGATCCCGCGTTGCTCGACGTACGCCTGTTGAGTCCGCTGGACCTGGCAGTATCCAAACTCTCGCGCTTTGCCGAGCACGACCAGGCCGACATCGCGGCGCTTGCTCGAAACGGATTGATAGATAGCGCGACACTCAAGACAAGGGCGAGCGAGGCACTGACCGGTTATGTCGGCGATTTGCGGCGGGTGCGGACGAGTATCAATCTCGCATGCAGGCTGATCGAAGCGGCCAGAAAATCCTAAGGCGACTGTCGCCTCATGCGGGCGTGCTGGCTTTCCGCATCAATGTGCCGCGCAACTTCCCCGCCAGCCCCAGACCACCCATGCCGATCAGCGCACCCACAGTATCGGGAATCAAATCACGCGTGCGGCAATGGCCCACACCGGATAGCGCCTGCGCCGCTTCAACCAGCGCGCCCATCGTCAAGCACAGCAGCAGTGAAAAGACTTCTGTCTTCCATCCCGGCTTGGTGAACTGACGGCGTGTCATCACGTAAAACATGGCGAACAACATGATGTGGCCGTAGTTGCGGAACGAGTGCAGCGCCAGGTCCCAGCCGAACAGCCATTCGCAGGATTGCGGCGTCACCGCGAAGCCAACCTTTGCCGGAAAGTAAGCGAGCCCGACGACGCAGAACAACACATAAGCAAAGCGCACGCGGAACATCGCGAGCACGCCCAGTACGCCACAGATTGCAGGAATCATGTACGCCTCCCGAGGTCATGACAGGGAGGAGCCTAGTGAGGAATTGTGGCGTGAAGGTGGAGAGATTGTGGCGCTGGCCCAGCGAGAACAGCAATTACTGACCGCTACCGAAAATCGACCGCCTAAGCTCGCGCCAGCCCACTCGTCTCGCGCCACTTCCAGATCTGGCCATCTTCAGGATGCGTGATCACGCCCAGGCACTCAAATCCCAATTTACGGAGAATGCTGGTCGATGGCCCTTCAGCCGGCAATGTGTGCGCAATCAAAACGTGCCGCTGATCAGCCAGGCGAGTCACGCGAATCAGCTCAGCCGCCATCGCGCTGGCGATGCCCTTGCCTTCGTTTCCGGGGAATGTGTAGTAAGCAATCTCCGCCTCGCCATTGACCGGCGGTCCGGCGAACCCGCAACTGCCGACGCAAACGCCATCGACTTCAGCCAGATAGCCGATCCACGGCGGCTCGAAATTTTTGCGGGTGTACAGGTCGAGCGTCATCTTGACGGCCTGCGTGGCGGTCTCGGATTGTTGGCTGGCGGCAGTTACTTGAGCGGATGGCACTTGGTCAATCGGAATCAGGCGCATAGAAGTTGTTGAGTTCTCAAAGCTATTCAATATGGCCGTACTTCTATAGCGGCCCACGGATACGGATATCCACGCAATGCTATCGCCTCGCGAGCCTGCGACAGGAGCGCGTCGGCACTGCTATGCGAAACATTGACCAGCGACGCGACTTCAGCTGCCGAGATTGATGCCCGCTGCCCAACCAAATCAATGACGATGTGAATTGCCTCTCGTGAATCCCAGAATCGCGCGGCGTGTCCTTGCTCGGCACCAATGCGAATGAGCGTCTCATAATGATCGAAATCCAGCGGCCACCGATTTTGCGTCTCGATCGCCGACGCGTCTTCCTGAGAAAGCCTGCGCATGATCCAAATGTCGTTGAATCGCTCTTCCTGCGCCACCAGCCAGTGCTGTTCGCAACCCGGGCACACGCGAAGGTCAAGCCACCACTGCGGTGCATCGCGCTTGCGCAGCCTTAGGAATCGATTGATATCCGACTCCATGCTGAATTCTTCCAACACCAACTCGTCGCGGCTTGCGCAGTTGCAATGTCGGCTGGAAGTGTCATCGTGGTCCAATCAACGTCCCCAATCGCGATCTAAGCGTCCGACACAACATGCTCTGGATACTTTCTCGCATACAAAAGCCAGTATCGAAACAAACCATTGTTCTGGGAGCTACACAATTCCCACCATCTTTGGTTCAGAGGGTTTAACGTCGCTTCCAGTTCTGAATCGTTGTACCAGTCCGCGAATTCGCCAAAACTGTTGCTGCGCAATTTGACGACCTGATCCCATTGATGTCCGACGATTGAATAAGCACGCGCGAAAATGTCGGACAACTCGCCAGCCTCTAGCTCTTTTAATGCGCGGCCCGTCTCTTCGCAGTAGCCACGATGACACCAGTTGGCGAAATGCCATCCGAGATCATCCAAAGCCATGCTCACATCGAGCTGGTAAGTCATTGCCATCGCCCAGATTCCAGTCGGCGCCTCTCGTCCCACACGGACAAATTCGTCGAGTTCATCATGCAGGGCAGCCGACATCCACATGCCGACTTCGTCGAACAATGCGGTCAATAGATCATCGTCAGACATTGAAGCGATGCTGCCGACCGTCAGGGAAGATCGATTCATCGAGTTAGGATAGAGGTACGTTCTTGCGCACCACCCCCGCCTTCTCATGCCGCACCACCACCTCGACCTCTCCACCCATCGCGGCCTTCACCACCCAAACAAACTTCGCCCGATCCGCCGTCGGCGTGGTGTCGGTCCAGAAGCTCATCAGCGTGTGCTTGTAAGCGCGGCCTTCGAGTTCACCGTTTACCTCGCGCAATTTCCCTGACACCAGCGTAGCGCCTTCAGGCAGATTGATTTCGCCGATCACGCCGCGCGATTGCTTGCGCTGCTGCGCGCGCTTGGAAACATAGCTCGGCAGGTAGCCAGTGTTCTGCACGCCGGCTTCGATGCGATAGCAGCCATCTCCCAGCGGCTCGCACTTCAGGTGCGTGAGTTCCAGCTTGGGCGAGATCATGGTGTTCCAGATCAGCCAGTCGGGGAACTTGGCGATTTCCTTTTCCAGCAGATGCGGCGGCGGATTGCGGAAAGCGAAAATTTTGTTCCAGCCGCCAATCTCCACTTCACCCAGTTGCGGATGGTTGAATTTGTACCAGTCGACGTAGCCCTGGCCCTTCAATTCCTTGTCCGCCCACGCCAGCATCTTCAGGTCATCTTCCACTGGATGGTCGCGGAACCAGTCGATGTATTTGTATTCCTTGATACCGGCTTCGCGCATCGGGCACCAGATCTCGATCGTCCATTCATAAAGCCCAAGGTGCTCGTAAATCCAGTCGAAGGTGCCGCTGATGACTTCCTTGGGGTGATAACGGAACTCGTGATACACGCTGATCGCCGGGTAGCCGGTGATCGCCGTACCCTTCTCCCCCTGCTTCTTGTAAGTCCACAAATCCTCAGCCGGCAAGTCATCGTCCGGCAGTGTGGAGAATGGCCGCAGCAGCACGCCACTCCAGGTGTGAAACGAGAGTCCGCCGGTAATGTTCGGATGGTGCGTGATGAAGTGCACCACCGCGCGCACCTCCGGTTCGGAGGTCGGGTACGGGCCGGCACCGACTTGCTCATGCTCCTGCCGCCAGCCGGCGGGGAAATTGCGATTCAGGTCCAGGCCCTGCTTGTCCTTATTCACCTTGACCATGAAGCCATCGTATTCGCGTACCTTGCCCTCCGGCAGCATGCGGTAGTACTCGCCGCCGTATTCGGTCGGCTCGCGCGCCACCATCAGGCGCGGCTCGCTGGGATGGCATTTCCAGTTGCCGTTCGGGTCCTTGATGCGCATCGAGAGGATGCGGCCATCGCCGTCGATATCCTCGATGTCCAGTCCCTCCACATGTTCCTCGTCATACGGATACGGCCGTGTGGAAGAACGCACAATCTTCGGTGTGTCGCGCATCGCCCACTCCGCACCGTCCGGGTTGATGCGCGGACAGATGTACATCACTCGCGTGTCGAGGCAGCGGGTGATGTCCTCGCGCTTGCCGTAGTTTTTCGTCAACATATCGATGAGGTACAGCGATGCCGCGCCGCCGGCCAGTTCGCTGGCGTGGATATTGGCATCGATCCAGTATGCGGGCTTGTCGGCCGCCGGACCGGTGTCGAGATTGGTCGCGGTGATGACCCAGATGTCGCGGCCTTCGTGGCTCTTGCCGATGCTCTCCAGCGTGAGCAGCTTGGGAAAGGCTTTGACGAACTGGTGGAGGATGTCAGTGAATTCGCTGTAACGGTAGTAACGATCGAATTGAAGATTCATTTTTGTGTGTTGGGAGAGTGAGCTGAAACCAGTCTGATTTTCGCATGCGAAGCGATTCCGCCACCGCAAACGCGAAAAACCGCGATGGGTGCGGTACGCTTGTGGCTGTCGATTGATCAACACACGCCTTACACTCCTTGCGCCATGTCCGCCGTCACCCCACCCGCCGAGCAAATCCAGCAGTTGATGCAGCTATTCAACCAGGGTCAGATCCCGGCAGTGATAGCGATAGCCGGTGCTTGGACGCAACAATACCCAGCCTATCCCTTCGGCTGGGTCGCCCTGGGCACCGCATTGCAGCGCAGCGGCCGCAGCGAGGACGCGATCGTCGCTTTCGGCCATGCGATCGCCCTGGCGCCACGGGATGCCGGCGCGCACAACAATCTCGGCAATGTTTTCAAATCGCTGCGACGTTTCGAGGAAGCCGAACAGAGCTATCGCCGCGCCGCAGAGGCGAATCCCGCTTTCGCCGAAGCGCACTACAACCTCGCGCTGTGCGCTTTCGAGCGCGGTGACCTTGCCGCAGCTGAAGCCGGTAATCGCCGCGCGCTGGAATTGAAGCCGGCGCTGGCCGAGGCGCACAACAATTTGGGCATGATTCTCGACGAGCAGGGACGGCTGGGCGAAGCCGAGGTGAGCTGCCGCCTGGCTTTGCAGTTGCGGCCGGACATGGCTGCGGCGCACAACGGGCTCGGTAATATCCTCAAGAATCGCGGCAATCCGGGCGAGGCCGTGGCCAGCTACCGGCGCGCGCTGGCGCTGAATCCCGCCGACCTCGCCGCGCATGACAATCTGCTGCTCTGCCTCAATTACGCCGCATTGCAGTCGCCCGCCGAATGCCTGCAAGCGGCCCGGCAATTTGGCCAGATGATCGAATCGCAGGCGGGACCGCCGCAGTCCTCATGGCGATGCGACCCGTCGCCATCAAGACTGCGTGTCGGCATGGTCAGCGGCGACCTGCGGCAGCACCCGGTCGGCCACTTCCTTGAAAGCATGCTGGCGCACATTGACCCGGCCAAAATCGAGCTGTTTGCCTACTCCAATCATGCGAGCGCCGATGAACTAAGCGCCTGCATCCGCCCGTATTTTTCGCAGTGGAAAACCATCCACCAACTTGGCGATGCCGAAGCGGCAAAGACAATACACGATGACGGCGTTCACATCGCCATTGACCTGTCCGGCCACACGCAGCACAACCGCCTGCCGCTGTTTGCGCGCCGGCCCGCGCCGCTGCAGGTCTCGTGGCTGGGCTATTTCGCCACCACCGGTGTCGCGCAAATCGATTACCTGCTAACCGATAGCGTGGCGACACCGCCGCACGATGCCGCGCATTTCAGCGAGAGACTGTGGCCATTGCCCGATACGCGGCTGTGCTTCACACCGCCGCAGGATGCACCCGACGTGACCCCGCCGCCATTCGTTCGCAACGGCCATGTCACTTTCGGCTGTTACCAGAATCTGGCGAAGGTGAGCGATGAGGTGCTAGGCGCGTGGGGAAAAATCCTTGCTGCGCTGCCCGATGCACGATTGCGCCTGCAGGCACGGCCGCTGGGCTACCCGCAGGAACGCGAGCATCTGGCGCAACGTTGCGCGAAGCAAGGCCTGGACCCGGCACGCATGGATATGCACGGTGAAAGCACGCGCACCGCCTACCTCGCCAGCCACGCCGAGGTGGACATGATTCTCGACACCTTTCCGTTTCCCGGCGGCACCACCACCTGCGAAGCGCTGTGGATGGGTGTGCCGACATTGACCTTGTGCGGTGACCGGATGCTGGCGCGCCAGGGTGCCAGCATGCTGACGGCGGCGGAGCTGACCGGCTGGATTGCCGGCGACGCTGCCGACTACGTCTACCGTGCCGTTGAACATGCACGTAATCGCGAAGGATTGGCCGCGCTGCGAGCGGGATTGCGCGAACAGGTCCGTGCCTCACCGCTGTTCGATGCGCCGCGTTTCGCCAAGGCGTTCGAAGATGCGATGTGGGGCATCTGGTCGCAGCGGAAGATCAATGGCAACACAAACTGACATGCAAACTCCAGAATTGGCGAGCTTTTCAAGGCATTTTTGGGCATGTATCCCCTGACGACAAGTAGAGGCTAACGCGGTCGGCAACTGGCCGCGACGGCTTCCCAAAACTCAACCTCTTCGGGTTTGCTACTTTGCGCCGCTTGCTTGAGCGCGTATTGGTATGCGTTGCGCCCGTGATCGAGTTGCAACTGGTGGGAAGTGCGTTCTACTTCGACATAGTCAACCATGCCCGCAAATATAGCAGGCAATAAAAAAGCCGCTGGTTAGGCGGCTTTGCTTTATGGGCCTTTAGGTAGCTGTTTTAGCTTTGCCTTTTCTACGATCTTGTCGAAGTCAGAGGAAAATTCCTTGTCCTGAATTTCACGGAATTTCTCGTACTCAGCGAGTGCGCGTGCTTCGGCATGTTCGCGCGAAACTTGCCCGAAATTTTCTAGCACCTCATACGCATTGAACTTAAGGAAGGCATCAAGCTTTTCTGACCAATCCGTCATCTTCATTGGAATACGTCGGCGCGCAAATCCCTCTGCAAAATCCAAGTACATACCCACAAGGCGATTGAGCTCCGTGAGTTCAGCCTCGTTTAAGTAGTTCTTCCCTACCGTAACATCAAGCTTTGTCACCTTCCCACCGAGTTTTTCATTCTTGAATGACGTAAGCCCCATGTGCGGCTTCTTTGCGTCGGCACGCTGCTCAATCAACTCCGCGGCTGTATGGCCGTGAATCGCGTAATGAAGCTTGTCCTGAACGTGGGCATAGAACATTTGCGCAATCTGAGAATGCTTGTCGTAGTCAACGCTGCATTGGGCGTAAATATCCGTGATTTTTTGATAGAACCGCCTTTCTGACGCGCGAATTTCGCGAATTCGCTCAAGCAGCTCATCAAAATAATCTTTCCCAAACAGTCGGCTTCCCTGCTTAAGTCGGTCATCATCAAGTGCAAAACCTTTGATGAGGTAGCTTTTCAGTACTCCGGTTGCCCATCGCCGAAACTGGGTTGCTTGGTAAGAGTTGACTCGATAGCCAACGGAAATGATGGCATCAAGCGAGTACAACTTGTATGTGTAATTCTTCCCATCGGGGCCAGTAAGTAAGAAATCTTTACTAACTGATAGCTCATCTAACTCATTGTCTGAAAAGACATTTCCTAGATGAATTGTGACATTCTCCCGAGAGGTACCAAAAATATCAGACATCGCTTTTTGAGACGCCCAAACTGTTTCATCGCGAAGCAACACCTGAACCCGCACCGCGCCGTCACTACCTGAATAAAACAAAAAATCAGACTCTTCAGGAACGATTGGCGGATTTAGTGCTTCGCCAACGAAAACAGCATTAGAGCGCCCTCTGCTGCTACCAGAAGCTTCAATAACTAGTGGTTCTAAGACACCACCAGCAATCTCATGTAGCGCCAGCGGAATGCCTTTTTGATTGGCGATCTCAAGCAATTTCGCGTGCCACTTATCCGGGATCGCTCCGGTTTTTACCCAGTACGCAACCGTGCTTTGTCCCTTGCCGATAGCCCTTGCCAAATCCGACTGGCCGCCGAATCGGTCAACAATTTCGCGCACACCCATATTTACCTCCGAGTAACTATTTTTGATAGATTATCAAAAAATGGGTTGCGTGTCCATCAAAATTTGATAGAATTATCAAAACGGGAGATAGACATGGCAACCGAGAAATTCACCTTCAAGCAGTTCCAAGCCCAGTACCCGAACGATGACGCCTGCTTGGCTGCGATCTTCCGCAGGAAGTTTGGCGAAACCAATGCCTGCCCGAACTGCGGTGTTATTTCCAAGATGACCAAGATTGAAGGTCGCAGGGCCTATGCCTGCCAAGAGGGCTGCCATGTTTACCCGTGCGCTGGTACGATTTTCGAGAAGTCCAGCACCAAGCTTTCCCTGTGGTTTCACGCCATGTATCTCATGAGCGCAAC
>JAEUNB010000190.1 GCA_016790625.1 Betaproteobacteria bacterium
GGGTTTCCTTTTTTGGTATGTCTTTCCCGGCCGCCGTTCGACTACAAGCTTTCCCTCTCAAGGGGCAAGGTTTTTGGCAGCACCTGCCCCGTTTCCAGAAGCGTCTTGAGGTTGGACAGCACTGCCGGCCATCCACCGGAAATGCCTTCGAGCATCTTCGGATCCTTCTCCAGATCCTCGTGCGCAACGGTCAGCTTGACCAGACCGCTGTTGACCGGCTCGATATCGATGGCGACGCGCGAATGCTTTTCGGTCTCAGCCTCTTCCGCAGGCCGCGCCCAGCTGTAAACCAGGCGGCGCGGTGGATCGCTCTCGATCACCTTGCCGACGATATCGATTTCGCCGCTGCCGTCCGTCCGCTCATGCACCCAGCGCGAGCCTGGTTTCCAGTCGGATTTGTTGACGCGCGAGCAATGCGAGCTCGGTCCGCGCCAGTATTGCGCCATCACTGCAGGGTCGATAAACGCCTGCCACACCTTCTCCGGCGTGGTGGCGATGTAGGTGACGTACACAAAACTCGGCTTAGCCATTTTCATTTCCTTCTTCCAGTTTCTTTTTCAGGTCGCGCAACGCGCTCAGGCGATTGCGCTCGAATTTTTCGATCCAGCGTTTGTGGATCTCGAACAGCGGCACGGCGTTGAGGTAGTGCAGCTTCTCCCGGCCCTGCCAGACCACGGCGACCAGATTGGCTTCTTCCAGCAATTGCAGATGTTGGGTCACGGCCTGGCGGCTCATTTCCATGTGCTCGCAGAGTGCGCCCAGCGTCTGGCCGTTTTCGCTGTGCAACTGGTCCAGCAGCCGGCGTCGGCCGGGGTCGGCCAATGCCTTGAAAACCTTGTCGATGTCGGTTGTATTGCTGGGCAATTCAGCTTCACCAATGTGCGGGGGACGTGCCACAGCGGATCGCGTGGCGCTCGATGGCAGTATCGCATTGCCGCGTTATTCCCACGCATCGAGCTTGAAGTCGTTCGGGTTGGGCGAGCCGCTATCGGTTTCCACATAGGCCTTCAGGCTCAGCAGGAAAGTCGCCCACTTGGTGCTGCAGTGATGCATGAATTCCACTTCCTCTTTCCAGTCCGCATGCTTGAACATCAGGATCGCCCAGTCGCTTTCCTGTCGCAGGTCCCAGCTGATGGTGGTGCCCACCCACTCCGGTGGGCCTTCAATCACTTCCCAAAGCACGCGTGTTCCCGGCTTCAGCTCGCGCACTTTCATGTCGAAGCCGCCCTCTTCATCTTTCAGCGTGAAGCGGAACGGAATGACGCCGCCGAATTTGTCAGGCTGGCCTTGCGTGTTGATTGTCCACCAGCCCTTGAGGCCGTCGAGCGTGGTGAGCGCCTTGTAGACCTTGTCGGTCGAAGACGATTTGAATCCGATCTTGTGCAGGATGTTCGACATCTGATGCTCCTTGCCTGTGGGGTTGAATGCCTTTGCCGATGTTGAGGCAGGCCGAATAATATGCAAGTAAATACTTGCATGTCAAGTGGTATCACATGACGCAAAAAGTCCAGCATTCATGCGGTATTCCATGCACTTATGGCTTGTGAGCCGCGCCGGTGAGGGAGTTTGCTGACTGCGCTGGTGGTTGCGGCGTGCCTATAATGAGTTACACCACCGCCGGGAGCCCACCATGAGACTGCATGTCCTGTTGATTTCCGCATTTGCCTTGGTGCTGCCGATGTCGTGGGCAGGCGCGGCGTTGGCTTCATCCAACGCTTCGGTGGCTTCGCCGGAAAAACCGCTGGTGCTGGTAGCGGCAGTGGGCCAGCGCTTTACCTCGGTGACGCAGGTGAAGCAGACCGGCAGCCACCTGCCGCCGTATCGTCGCCAGCTGGTCGATGCGCCGGATCAAGTGCTGAATCGCATCGTGCTGCAGGGGCTGGACGACTCCATTGCGGCCGTCTCGCCGAAGACGCAACGCGTACTACTGAGCGTGCCGATCCCCATCACAGATTACGGCGACGCGGCAGTGCTGGAGCGCGCTGCCATCGAGCACGTCATTGCCTCCCTGCGCGCCATGCCGCGGCGCGAGGACTGGGGCAAGGTTGTGGTGATGACGCCGGCCTATCGGTCAATGGGACGCGACGGGCTGGGTGACCGGCTGCGCGGCCTGGGGCTGTTCTATCAGACGCAGTGCGAAAGCAATGACGTGTCCTGCTCCTGGGGGTCCCGTCCAGCGTCCGGTCCGCAGGCATTGACGAAGGAAGGTGAAACCCGGCCAGCCAATTTTTTTGTGGCGCCGTATTCCTATCTCAAATGCTGGGTTCTTGATCCGGTGAGTCTGGAAGTGCTTGAGCAATACGAATCGCTTGAGCACCAGAAGCTCGCTGTCAGTGGCGGTGTGATGCTGGATATGCGCGACCTGGACAATCGTGCTTTCATCGCGAAAAACATTCAGACTGTGGTGTACCGCTCGGTGGAAGCCGCAGTGGCGCAGACCGAACTGGTCGGCAAGATCAGTTTGGGCGAGGTGCGTGAGGTGCGTGACGCGAAAGCGCAGAAGTAATGACAGCGTTGTAGTATGGCGATGGCCAACAAGCGCCGCCCCCAATTACCCAAATACTTCGCTCACTGTCATGAAAAAAACTGCCATTGCGGTTGCCGTTTTGCTGTCGATCGCCGTTGCGGCGGATCTTGCCGCGACTTATCACTTCTCCCGCGAGTCGGAGAGAAAGACTGCCGAGTGGACGCAGAAGCTGCAGGAGATGGCGCCCTACCTAAAGATAAGCAACGAGTACCAGCGTGGCTTTTTTTCGTCCACCCAGCGGCTTACGCTGGGGTTTCCCGGTGTCAAAGAAGTCAAGGGCCTGACGGTGAAGAATGTCATTCACCACGGGCCGTTCCCGGGTTTTTCCGGCGTGGGCATGGCAAAGATCGAACATAGCTGGGAATTCGATGAAGCCACACAAAAGGAGCTTGCCAAGGGCTTCGGCAACGAGTCACCGTTCTCGGCGACAACCAGCATAGCCTTGCATGGCGCCGGCACCACCGAGCTTAGAGGCGCGCCTGCGAGCTATACGTCGGGTGACGAAAAGGTTGCATGGCAGGGCTTCACGGGTACTGTTCGTTTTACCAAGAACCTGGACACTTACGCTGGCGAAATCGTTGCGCCGAAATTAATCGTGACCGGCAAGCAAGGCGCGATCAACATGAATGCGCTGGCATTCACCTTCGACCAGCGCCGGATGGCCGGCTTCGACGAGCTGTACCTGGGCAAGATGAATATGTCGCTCGCGGAAGTGTCGTTCAAGGATGCGACTTCCGACACCAAACTGGAAAAGATTGCTTTCGAGACTGACGCGACCAGTGCCGACAACCAGTTCATGGATATCAAGGCCTCGCTCAAGGCAGCCAAGCTGCTGGCAAGCGAAATCGATGCGACTGACGTCGACTACACGTTCTCGATGAAGCATTTGCATGCGCAGAGCTTCATGCAACTGACCAAGGCGATGCAGGCCGCCGGCCCCAAGCCGGGCGCGGGCGATGCCAAGCCGGATACGGCGGCCTTGATGGCGCAGATGGCCGCGATGCAGAAGGCAGCGAAGACGCACGGGCTGACACTGCTGAAGAACGAACCGGTGATCGCCATCGATCGCATCAACGTCAAGCTGAAGGAAGGCGAGATCAAGATGAGCGGCAGCGTGAAAGTACCCGGCGTGACCGAGGCCGACATCGAGCAGCCGTTCAACTTGCTCGGCAAGATCGACGCCGCTGCAACAGTTTCGATTCCGGAAGCGTTCGCCCGTAACCAGTACGCCAAAACCAAGCTACGCCAGCTGAAAGCGCAACAGCAGGGGGTTGTCAGCGATGCGCAAACAACCGAAGTTGCCGCGGCAGCGGGCAGCGAATTTGCCATGCTGCTGGCCGGATTCGCGCAGGAAGGCTACGTAACGACGGAAGGTGGACAGCTGAATAGCCGTCTTTCATTCAAGGGTGGCGCGTTCTTGGTCACCGACAAGCCGTTTAATCCGATGGGGGGGGCGGGGCGGCCGATGCCGCCTGCCGGGCAGGTCATGCCTACGCGACCCCCATTCCCGCGACAATAGCGCAGACTCTCGTCGACTTTATTGCTCGCAGCATGCAATCCGCGGCTAGGCGGCGCTGGCCTTCTTTGGCCCGACGAAACATTCCAGAAAAATAAATGAAACGACTTCTTTCCCCCTTCATCGTCGCAATCCCGCTGACGATCATCGCGCCATGTGTCGAAGCCGCGCCTGGCGATCTCGATCCTGCCTTCGGTGTAAATGGCATGGCCTCATTCACCATGGGCAATGCAGCGCATTCGCCGACCGGGATCGTCACCATGCCGGACGGCCGGTATTACGTTTCCTTCGAAGCGCCGGTATCGAGTGGCGGCGCCATCGGCGGCACGATAGCCGGGTCCGAGCCACGCGGCGGCGGCATCGCCCGGTTCAATGCCGATCACACATTGGACACCAGTTGGGGATATCGAGGAATTGCGGGTTTGGGATTGTCCGTGGCGGGTATCGCTTGGCAGAACGGAAACCTGGTCGCCATCGAGCACGGAAACCTGCCGCTTAGCGCACCTACACCGTATGCCCCGAGTTCATTCGCGCAGATTGTGCGCTACACAACCAGCGGCGACCGGGAGGCGTCGTTCGGCGGTGGGAATGGACATAGCCAACCGATTTCCTCTAACCAGGGCTTGCTCCAGCAAAAGTTTGAAGCGTTGGCGATTGCGACCGATAACAAATTTGTCGCGGTCGGTGAATTTGAAGGCTACGCAACGGTCGCACGATTTCTGCCAGATGGTTACAGCGACCCCGCTTTTGGTGACGTGGACTCGAGAGGCCGGACACGCGTTCGCGTCTCACCGGGCTCGCCAAGCGTTGTCCGCGCAGTCGCCGTCCGGCCGGATGGCAGCATCATCATTGCCGGCAGTTTCGGCACCACACCGCAGGGGTTCGTCGCCAAGCTCACCAGCACCGGTGCGCTCGACACTTCTTTCGGTGTGGGCGGTGTGTTTTCCGAGACAGAGTTGATCGATTGCCGCAGTGTGCTGGTTGAGGCGACGCGAATCGTTGCCGGCTGCACCACTCATTTTGCCGGCGACAGCGATATTCTGGTGTTGGGCCTGACGCCGACGGGCGCGTTCGATTTGACCTTCGAAAATAGCCTGATCGATCTGGGTGGTACTCAGGACAAATTGCTGGCCTTGTCGCGATACCCTAACGGCGGCTTTCTCGCCGTTGGCCGCGGTGGGGCCTCGGGCAATCAGCTTGGCGTGGTCGCGGTCAATCTCAATGGTTATCCGCTGTCATCCTTCGGCAATAACGGTATCTATCTGGCGCCTGAAACCAATGCCGGCGATGCGGCAGCGCTGGGCTGGAATGGTAGCGAAATACTGGTCGCCAGCCGGCGCACACTTGCCGTCATCGACGACGTGGTGATGAGCCGCCTGTCGCTTGCCGGTGTTCGCAATGCGGTGGGCAATACCAGCCTGTCGTTTTCGCAAGCGCAGTTCATTCGGCCGAAAGTCCTGCCCGATGGACGCGTACTGGCGATCGGCAACGTGTCGGTCGCCGGACAAGGTGCGTTCCGCGTGCTGCGCTTCATGCCGGACGGCTCGCTCGATACCGCGTTCGGCCCCGGCGGCCTCACCTCTTTCGTGACTGGCGACGAATGGTTTTGGGGTGCGCGTGAGTTCGTGTTACAGCCGGATGGAAAAATTGTGGTGACCGGCGGATTCGGTTCGCCGACCAACGAGAGCCAGACACTGGGTGTCGCGCGGGTGCTGGCCGACGGTGGCCTCGACCCCGCGTTCAACGCCGGTAGCGGCGCAGGTCAGTCCTCGTTCCTTATCCCGAACAGCATTAACGTTAACGCCGGCCGATCAGTACGCCTGCAGGCCGACGGCAAAATCGTGATGGCAGCACGCCTGCTGTTGAACGATGGAAGCGGCACGCAGATGATCGCTGCTCGCTTCAATGCCGACGGGTCGCGCGATATGGTTTTTGGCGTGTCGGGTCTGGCAAAGAGCGCTTTTGTCGGTGGTGCCACACAGTGCCGCGCGATGGATATGGACGGTAGCGGGCGGGCGGTGCTGATGGGTGACGGCCAGGGCGCGGTGAGGCTGACGCGATTTACCACCGCCGGCGCGCTGGATCCTGCGTTCGGCAACGGCGGGATGGTTGCGCATCCGCTGCCGGCCGGGTACAGCCTGCTGTTTACGGCAGCAATCGGTTTCGTGCTGCCGAGCGGAAAAATCCTTGCCGTGCTCAACGCGACCAAAGGCGGCGATGCGGTCGCCGGTCTGATGCGGGCGAATGCCGATGGCACACTCGATACCTCATTCGGTATCGGCGGTTTTGGTTTCGTGACAGTGGCGGCAGGCGCGCCAAACAACGGCAATGTTTTTCATGCGGCGATAGCGCCCAATGGCCGCATCGCGGTCGTCGGCTTCGGCCGGCAAGTCGGCGGTACTGCCGATATCCCGATGATCGCGCGTTTCATGCCCGACGGCCGGCCCGATATCAGCTTTGGTGAGGGCGGCGTGCGCTTCTATCCGCAACTGCCGGATAGCTGGATGATCGGCTTGGCGTTCGCCGCCGATGGCGCGATGGTGGTGACCGGAAGCAGCAATGGCGGCGGACGCATTTTCCCGAATCTGTTCAAAACCGTACCGGACGGCAATGCCATTGGACCGAATCTGCTCAACGCTGTGTCGCGCAAACAGCATGCCGGCCATGCTGCACCGTTCGATCTGAAACTCGACACCACGGCGGGCATATCCGGTCCCGTGACGGCAGAGCCGCGGCTGCAGGGTGACGGCCACACCATTGTTTTTCAGTTCGACACGGCAATCACCTCGGTGGCATCGGCGAGCATCGAAAACAGCAGCGGTGTGTCGCTCGGTGCGGTTATGCCCGTGGCTTCTGCGAATGAAGTGAGCTTGCTGTTGCCTCCAATGAGCGACATGACGCGCGCCAAGGTCAACCTCACCGGTGTCAATGGCATTGGATCGGCAGGCATCAACGTGGGTTTCCTGTTTGG
>JAEUNB010000211.1 GCA_016790625.1 Betaproteobacteria bacterium
GGTGGCGGGGGCTACGGTGTCGCCTGATGGCAACACTTGGACATGCCGTGTTTGAGGGGCGCGGAATGGCACATTTCTTTCCGTTCCAACAAATCAGCCAGTTAAAGAGCACTTCTCGAAACCACAAATTTCGTTTGCGTAATTTGTGGGCGCCTATAAAATAGGCGGCTTTCCCCGAACGACCGTCGCGCAATATCCGGACGGAAAGCCCCTTGCGAATCGGCAACATCACGCTAAAGAACCAACTGGTCGTCGCTCCCATGGCGGGTGTGACCGATCGCCCGTTCCGCCAGCTATGCAAACGCCTTGGTGCGGGCATGGCGGTGAGTGAGATGGTCGCTTCCGACAGCCGCTTGTGGGCGACTGAAAAATCGCTGCGCCGCGGCGATCACACCGGTGAGGTCAATCCGATCGTGGTGCAGATTGCTGGCGCTGCGCCAGAGATGATGGCGGAAGCCGCTCGCTACAATGTCGACAAGGGCGCCCACATCATCGACATCAACATGGGCTGCCCGGCCAAAAAGGTCTGCAAGGTCGATGCTGGCTCGGCGTTGATGAAAGACGAGAAGCTGGTCGGGCAGATTCTCGAGGCCGTGGTCAGCGCGGTTGAGGTGCCGGTAACGCTGAAGATACGAACCGGCTGGGATCGAGAACACAAAAATGCGCTGGCTATTGCACGTATTGCCGAAGATAGCGGCATCCAGTCGCTCGCGGTTCATGGCCGCACGCGTAGCGATCTTTACGAGGGTGATGCGGAATACGACACGATTCGCGCTGTCAAACAGAGTGTTTCCATCCCCGTAGTGGCAAACGGTGATATCGACTCGCCGCAGAAAGCGCGTTTCGTGCTCGACTACACCGGCTGCGACGCCGTGATGATCGGCCGTGCGGCGCAAGGACGTCCGTGGATTTTTCGCGAGATTGCACATTACCTTGAGACCGGCCGTCAGTTGGCGCCGCCCGACTTTGCCGAGATTCACGCCATTGCTTCACAGCATCTGGCAGAGCTGCACCTGTTTTACGGTAGCTACAAGGGGCTGCGTGTGGCGCGCAAACACATCGGCTGGTATCTGGCCGGCCTGCCGGGCGGCGAAGAAATACGCCAGACGATGAATCTGATCGAGGAGCCCGATGCACAAATTGCTGCGCTTGATCGTTACTTCGTGCGGCTGATTGATGGGGAAATGGCTGGTGTCAGGCGAGCAGCGTAGCCAGCCTAGGGGGCAGTAAATACAACGGCAGTTTGATAAGAAAATAACAGGAACAAGAAACATGAATGTGCAGCGCGATAGCAGGGACAGTGAGTTGTCAGCATGTGTGCGGAAAATGATGCGGCAGTATTTCAAAGACCTTGACGGCGAGGGCGTGACCAACATCTACGACATGGTGGTGGCAAACGTCGAACGGCCGCTGCTGGAAGTGGTGTTGCACCACGCCGAAGGCAACCAGACCCGCGCGGCGGAAATGCTGGGACTTAACCGCAACACCTTGCGCAAAAAGCTCACGCAGCACGGTATCGAGTAACGCGTCTCGCCACAGGTGACTGAAGTTGCCTGTGAGTTCTTCTCGTCGATCACGACCAGCCGGCTTCACGTCACTAAAACTCACATGACTCACCCAATCACCATCCAGCGTGCGCTGATCAGCGTCTCCGACAAGACCGGCGTGGTCGAGTTTGCCCAGTTCCTGGCAAAACACAACGTCAAGATTCTCTCCACCGGCGGCACCGCGAAATTGCTGACCGAGAACGGCATCAAGGTGGTGGAGGTCGGCGACTACACCGGCTTCCCGGAAATGATGGATGGACGGGTCAAGACGCTGCATCCACGCGTACATGGCGGCATCCTCGCGCGCCGCGATCTCGCGCATCATGCGGAGGCGATGAAGAAGCACGACATTCCCGCCATCGACATGGTGGTGGTGAATCTTTACCCGTTTGCCGCGACCATCGCCAAACCGGATGTGACGCTGGAAGATGCGATCGAGAATATCGACATCGGCGGACCGGCCATGGTGCGTGCCTCAGCCAAGAACTATCCCTTTGTCGCCATCGTCACGGATAGTGGCGACTATGCGAAGTTGATGGATGAAATGAAAGCCAATGCCGGTGCGCTTTCGTACAAAACGCGCTTTGCGCTGGCAAAAAAAGCCTTTGCCCACACCGCCGAATACGACGGCATGATCAGCACCTATCTGTCGTCACTGGACGAAGACAACAATCGCCGCCTGTTCCCGGACCGGATGCATCTCACTTTCAACAAGGCACAGGATATGCGCTATGGCGAGAATCCGCATCAGGATGCTGCGTTCTATGTCGAGAAACATCCGGCGGCCGGAACCCTGGCGCATTACAAGCAGCTACAGGGCAAAGAGCTTTCGTACAACAACATCGCCGATGCCGATGCGGCGTGGCAATGTGTGCGCGCATTCGATGTTCCGGCCTGTGTGATTGTGAAACATGCCAACCCTTGCGGTGTGGCGATTGCCGAGGGCACATTGACGGCTTATCAGCGCGCGTTCGAGACCGATCCCACCTCCGCGTTTGGCGGCATCATCGCCTTTAATCGCGATGTCGATGGCGCCACGGCAGAAGCAGTGTCGAAACAATTCGTCGAAGTGCTGCTGGCCCCCTCATTCAGCAGCGAGGCGCGCAAAGTATTTGCGGCCAAGCAGAACGTGCGGCTGCTTGAAGTGCCCTTGGCGCCGTCGATCAAGGATGTGGACATGAAGCGCGTCGGCGGAGGCCTGCTGGTGCAAAGCTCGGACGATTTTGACGTGTCGCAGCTAAAGATTGTGAGCAAGCGCAAGCCAACGGCGGAGGAGATGAACGATCTGCTGTTCGCCTTTCGCGTCGCCAAGTTCGTCAAGTCGAACGCTATTGTGTTTTGCCGTTACGGCATGACGCTGGGTGTTGGTGCGGGACAGATGAGCCGGGTGGATTCGACGAAAATCGCTGCGATCAAGGCCGGAAATGCGGGGATGTCGCTGAAAGGTTCGGTTGCCGCCAGCGATGCGTTCTTCCCGTTCCGCGATGGGCTGGATGTGATTGCTGACGCAGGAGCGACAGCGGTGATTCAACCGGGCGGGTCAATGCGGGATGATGAGGTGATCAAGGCGGCGGATGAGCATGGCGTGGCGATGGTGCTCACTGGGATGCGGCACTTCCGGCATTGACCGATTGAACTCGATATGAATGTAAGAATTTCACATCATGTGGATGAAAGCGAAAAAGACGCTAACGGTGAATGTGAATGGCGCTATGAGTACGATTTACTTCATTTTTCCGACGATCGGAAAACATATGTAGCGCGAAGTTACAGCGATGACCCTTTGAACGCACATTTTCTTCGGAAAGAGAGTACGTCAAAAGTGGAAGGATCTAGCGCAATGCTTTCCCAAGATGATCTCAGAGATCCGCTTTTCGTCGCGGCAGTCGCCTATCTTCGGACTCAAGGGAAAACTGAGCTTAGATGGCTAAGCAAGGGTACTCCCGCTTATCAGACCGTCGACGTCTAAAGGCACGAACTCAAATCATGAAACTCCTCGTCATCGGCTCCGGCGGCCGCGAACACGCCCTCGCGTGGCGGCTCACGCAAAACCCCAAAGTTCAATGTGTCTATGTCGCACCCGGTAATGCCGGCACAGCGCGTGAAGACGGCCTCGTCAACGTCAACATCACCGCGATCCCGGAACTGCTGAAGTTCGCGCAGGACGAGAAAATCCATCTCACGGTCGTCGGTCCGGAAGCGCCCTTGGCGGCGGGCGTGGTCGATGCATTTCAGGCGGCAGGCCTGCGCATCTTCGGCCCGTCGCAGCGTGCGGCGCAGTTGGAATCGTCCAAGGATTTCGCCAAGCAGTTCATGGTGCGGCACAAGATTCCGACGGCCAAATATGCGACCTTCACTAGCGCAGCCGAAGCGCGTGCTTATGTTGAGCGCGAGGGTGCCCCCATCGTCATCAAGGCAGATGGCCTGGCTGCGGGGAAAGGCGTCGTTGTGGCGATGACATTGGGCGATGCACTGGAGGCGATCGATAAGATGTTTGCCACCGACTCGCCCTCTCCCCCAGCCCCTCTCCCGCAAGAGGGAGAGGGTGGCCGAAGAGCAGCTCAGGCCGGGAGAGGGGAGGTTCGTGTAGTCATCGAAGAATTCATGGAAGGCGAGGAAGCCAGTTTCATTTGCATGTGCGATGGCGTGCACGCGCTGCCGTTCGCGTCCTCGCAGGATCACAAACGTATTTTCGACGGCGATCAGGGGCCGAACACCGGCGGCATGGGTGCCTATTCGCCCGCGCCGGTGGTCACGCCCGAGGTGCACGCGCGAACCATGCGCGAGGTGATCATGCCGACATTGCGTGGCATGGCGGCGGAAGGCGCGCCATTCACCGGGTTTCTTTACGCGGGCCTCATGATCGATGAAAACGGCAAGCCGCGCGTGGTCGAATTCAACGCGCGCATGGGCGACCCGGAAACGCAGCCGATCATGATGCGTTTGAAGTCCGATTTCCTCACGCTGATCGAGCACGCCATCGACGGCAAGTTGAACCAGATCGAAGCGGAATGGGATCGCCGCGCGGCATTGGGGGTGGTGATGGCGGCGGCCAATTATCCGGAAGCGCCGACCAAGGGCGATGAGATCACCGGCTTGCCCAAGCCGGCTGATGACGCGCGCGTGTTCCACGCCGGCTCCGCCGACAAGGATGGCAAGGTCGTTACCAGCGGCGGCCGCGTGCTTTGCGTGACCGCGCTGGGCGATACCGTGAAGATCGCACAGCAGCGCGCCTACCAGTTGCTGGAACCGATCCGCTTCAATGGCATGCAATATCGCCGCGATATCGGTTATCGCGCCATCGGCCGGCGGCCGTAGCCCGCATAATCAATCAAAACTCCAGCGCTGGCGAGGCTTTCGGGACGAAAATTCCCGTAAAGCCGCACCAGTGCTTGAGTTTGCAATGTCATCCTTAGCGCAGCGAAGGATCTCATCCACACAAATTTCGCGTCCCCGCCAACGCTACAACGTCGTGACAAAATAGAAACATGAATACCGCCGACGTCAAAACCTACCTGCTCGATCTGCAGAACCGCATCGTCGCCAAGATGGAGTCGCTGGACGGCAAGCCGTTCCTGCGCGACGAATGGCAGCGACCCGAAGGCGGCGGCGGCATCTCGCGCATTCTCGAAGGTGGCAATCTGCTCGAGCGCGGCGGCGTGTTGTTCTCGCACGTGATGGGCAAAAACCTTCCGCCCACTGCGGCGGCCAATCGTCCGGAAATTGCCGGCCGCGCCTGGGAAGCGATGGGCGTCTCGCTGGTGCTGCATCCGAACAATCCGTACGTGCCGACAGTACACATGAACGTGCGCTTCTTCATCGCCCGTTCCTCCATCGATGGCGAGCACGACAGCTTCTGGTTCGGCGGTGGCATGGATCTCACGCCGTACTATGGCTTCGAGGAAGACTGCGTGCATTTCCATCGCGTCAACAAAGCGGCACTCGATCCCTTTGGCGCCGACTATTACCCGCACTTCAAGAAGTGGTGCGATGAATATTTCTACCTTAAACATCGTAAGGAACCGCGCGGCATCGGCGGCGTGTTCTTCGATGATTTCCATCATCCGGGTTTCGAGCAGTCATTCGCGATGAAGCGCGCGGTCGGCGATGCGTTTCTCGATGCCTATGTGCCGATTGTCGAGCGCCGTCGTGACACGCCGTTCGGCGAGAAAGAACGCGAGTGGCAGCTATATCGGCGTGGGCGTTACGTCGAGTTCAATCTGGTTTGGGACCGTGGTACGCATTTTGGATTGCAGTCGGGTGGGCGTACCGAATCTATTCTGGCGTCAATGCCGCCGCAGGCGACTTGGCGGTATAACTGGCAACCGCAGGCAGGTTCCCGTGAGGCGGAGCTGTTGGAGAAGTACTTGGGAGGTCGGGATTGGGTGTAGTGAACCAGTCACCAGTGAAGAAAATGACCAAGGCGTTAGCCCTAGTTACTCTTGGAATTGCAATCGTTTTGCCGGCAGTAAGCTACGGCAAATGTGTGCTGCCTGAAAAGGACAACGAATCGTGGGTGACGAAAAAATTTACCGAATCGAAAGCAGTTGTACTGGCAAAGGTACAAACAGAAAAGACAGTGGGCTCGTTAGACTACGAGACGCAGACGGCACAATGGAAGGTGCTGAAGACATGGAAAGGTAATTTGCGCACCGGCGCAAGCTTTTCGACATCAAGTTATGTTGGATGCTGCGACATGAACGACAAGGTCGCGAAAGATGGCACATATCTCCTGTATCTTTTGGGGGCGCCATTTCAGACAACAACCTGCTCCTTTACGATGACAGAAAAGGAAGCGGCGTTTGATTTGTCGGTTTTGGATCGCACAACTGGATCTCAGCCGCTGTGGTTTTTCATCGTGCCACCTACAAATTCCGATAGGCCAACCTCACCGGCTCCGCCCCATAAATCTTCTCCAGCCGCCGCACGATAAAGTGCCCGCGCGCCATGTCTTGGAAATGGCCGATGAAAATGGTGTTGACTAGTGCGCCCGCCGCCGCGCCGATGATCGGCACCGCCTGCGCTGCCGCTTTTTCCGTGACGACAATGCCGAATCGACTGCTGATCAGCGATACCAGCCGTATCAATGCCGGGGCGCCGGTTTTCGATAAACCTTTTTCGGCGAGGAACTTGCTCGCCTCGGACACCGCACCGGACATGGCGGCGCGCGCGGCGAAGTAGCCGGACTCGGCGGCATTGTCCTTCTCGCTCTTGCCGCTGCCCAGTGCAAAAACGGTAAGGCAGGCAAGCTTGGTGTCGATGTAGTGGATGTTCTCGCCCTCGCTCTTGGCGATGTCGGCAATCGACCGCAGCATGATGGTGGTCGAAACCGGCAGCTCCACGGTCAGCGCCATCAGGCCGAATGCGCCACCAACTGCACCACTTGTGGCAGCGGCGATCTTGTGCAATCGGCTCTGTGCCGGTTTCTTGGTGTCGTCGCCCAGCGATTTCACCGCCACATCCAGCGCTTTCATCATCGCCGCTTCCGAGGCCTTGTGTATGCCGCTTTGCACTGCCTTGGGCAACAGCGCCACGCTCTTCTCGATCGGCGCTCCCAGGGCGGCGGACATCTTGGCGGCGAGGCCGGGATTTTCCAGCAGTTTCTTGGCGCGTTTCAGGTCGGCGAGATCGGTTTTGGTCATGTCCATGCAATGAGTGTACTGCGAGCGCACGCCGACCGGAAGCGACTGTGCCACAATGCGCGTCGTAACTGCGCTTTGGAGCCATCATGTTTGGCAAGGGTCGTCGCCTGTTTTCAATTGCATCCGTCGGGCTGATCGTGATCGCCGTGATGCATCTCATCGGCCATCTTCAGGCGCCGCCTGCCGATCTGGTGACGGCGACGTTATACGCAGCGATGCGCTCTTATGAAGTTGATGCCGGCATCGGCAAGCCTTCGATGATGAATGTGCTCGACAGCCTGAGTTTCGGTACCAGCATCATGCTGGCCTGGATGGGGCTGATCAATCTGGCCATCGCCAAGTACGTCTCAGTCGGCGAGCGTTTGATTCGCACCGTGTGCACGCTGAACATTTTCGCCACGTGGACACTGGTGGCGGCATATGCCTATTACGAAGTGCCCCCGCCGGCGATTAGTCTGGCGATTGTGGCCATGCTGTTTACCATTGCGCGGTTCCGGGTGCGCCTCTCGCACCCGCACCTGTAGCAGCCTGCCGCAGCGGGCCGGCTAGCCTTCGCCCAGATACGCTTCGCGCACTTTCGGGTTCGATAGCAGGTCCGCCGATTCGCCGGCCAGCGTGATCAGGCCGCCATCCATCACGTAACCGCGCTGGCTGATTTGCAATGCAAGGCGTGCATTCTGCTCGATCAGCAAAATGGTGACGCCGCTTTTCGACACATCGCGCACCACCTCGAAGATCTTCTGCACCATGATGGGTGCCAGTCCCATCGAGGGCTCATCGAGCAGCAGCAGTTTCGGTTTCGCCATCAGTGCGCGGCTGATCGCGAGCATCTGTTGCTCGCCGCCTGACAAAGTGCCGGCGGTCTGCTTTGCTCGCTCCTTCAAGCGCGGGAACAACGAAAATTTATGCTCGATGTCAGCGGCAATGCCGTCGCGGTCATTGCGGATGTACGCGCCCATCTGCAAGTTTTCTTCGATCGTCAGGCTGGGAAATACGCCGCGCCCTTCCGGCACCAGCACGAGGCCTTTTGCAGCAATCGCGTGTGAGGGCTGGCCGACAATGTTATTGCCGTCATACATCACGCGGCCTTCGCTCGGCTTCAGCAGGCCAACAATGGCTTTCAGCGTGGTTGTCTTGCCTGCGCCATTGGCGCCGATCAGGGTGACCAGTTCACCGGCGTTAACTTCGAGGTCAATGCCCTTGACTGCCTTAATGCCGCCGTAGCCAACGTGGACTTGCTCGAGTTTAAGCAGGCTCATACCGCGACTTCCGCGCCCAAGTAGGCTTCGATGACCTTGGGGTCTTTCTGTACTTCGGCGGGAAGACCTTCTGCGATTTTCTTGCCGTATTCCAACACGGCAATGCGATCGCACAGTCCCATTACCAATTTGACGTCGTGCTCGATCAGCAGGATGGTGATGCCCTGCTTGCGGATCGATTCCAGCAACTCGCGCAGCGCGAGCTTCTCGGTGGCATTCATGCCAGCCGCGGGCTCGTCCAGCGCCAGCACAGCAGGGTCGGTGGCCAGGGCGCGTGCAATTTCCAGGCGGCGCTGGTCGCCGTAGGAAAGATGTTTGGCCAATTCGTTGGCGCGCGCATCCAGGCCGACGAATTGCAGCAGCTCATGCGCTCGCTTCTCGATCGCAGCTTCCTCCGCGCGCGTAGCGGCGTTTCGCGTAATCGCGCCCCATACGCCTGAATGCGTGCGCACATGTCGGCCGATCATCACGTTCTCCAGCGCGGACAGATTGGCAAACAGGCGGATGTTCTGGAACGTGCGCGCAATACCGAGCGATGCGATGCGATCGGGCGTCATGCCTTGCAGCGCCTGGCCCTTGAAAGTAAACGTGCCCTCATCGTGCGTGTAGAGGCCGGTCAGCACATTGAACATGGTGGTCTTGCCGGCGCCATTGGGGCCGATCAGGCCGAATATCGAACCAGCCGCGACACTGAAGCTGACGTCGGACAGCGCGGCCAGGCCGCCAAATTTTTTTGCGACGCCTTTGACTTCAAGGATGGGCGCGGTCATGCCTCCTCCTTGGCCAACTCGCGCTTGCGCACGGCGGAGGGCAGCAGCCCGGCCGGGCGATACAGCATCATCAGCACCATCGCGAGGCCGAACAGCAGCATGCGCAACACCTCGGCTTCAATGATTTGCTTGCCGAACAGCGCATGCTGCGCAGGCTCGACCGTATAGCGCAGCAATTCGGGCACGAACGAGAGCAACACGGCGCCCAGCACCACGCCCCAGATGTTGCCCATGCCGCCCAGCACCACCATCGCCAGTACCATCACGCTTTCGTTCAGCACAAAGCTTTCCGGGCTGATGAAGCCCTGGATGGCGGAGAACATGCCACCGGCGATGCCGCCGAAGGACGCGCCCATGGCAAAGGCCAGCAGCTTCATGCGCGTGGTGTTGATGCCCATGGCGCGCGCGGCCATCTCGTCTTCGCGAATCGCTTCCCACGCACGGCCGATGCGCGAATTCTGCAGGCGGAAGTTGATGACGATGACGATCAACAGGATCGCCAGCAGGAAGAAGTAGTACTTGATGGTGCCGGACAGGACGAAGTCGCCGATGCGCGTGCTGCCGCCGAAATCAAGCCCGGCCAACTTGATGGAGTCGATGGTACTGATCCCTTTCGGCCCGTTGGTAACGTTGATCGGGTCCGACAGGTTGTTCATGAAGATGCGCACGATCTCGCCGAAGCCCAGCGTGACGATGGCGAGGTAGTCGCCGCGTAATTTGAGGGTGGGCGAACCGAGCAGGATGCCGAAGATGCAGGCGACAAATGCACCGATCGGCAGGATCATCCACCACGGCAAATGCAGGCCGAAATGCGGCGAGGCCAACAATGCATAGACATAAGCGCCAACCGCGTAAAACGCGATATAGCCCAGGTCGAGCAGGCCGGCGAAACCGACCACGATGTTGAGACCCAGCGACAGCAGCACGAACAGGATGGCGAAATTGGTGATACGCACCCACGCGGTCCCAGCCATCGCCAGCACAAACGGCAGCGCAATCAGTGCGATCGCAATACACGCGATACCGATCCATTTGTTGCGCGGGTTGGCAGTCCAGCCGGCGGCGTTCATGCACGGTCTCCCACGCGCTCACCCAGCAGACCGGATGGCCGGAACACCAGTACCAGAATCAGCACGATGAAAGCGTAGACGTCCTTATAGTTGCTGCCGAACAGGCTGCCGTTGGGATTGGTGTCGCACATATTGGCAAAGCCCGGCAGAAAGCCATTGAGGAAGCAGACGTTGGTGATGTCACCCATATAGCCCGCGCCCAGCGCTTCGATCAGGCCGATCAACAGCCCGCCCAGTACCGCGCCGCCGAGATTGCCGATGCCGCCGAGTACCGCTGCGGAAAACGCTTTCAGGCCAAGCATGAAGCCCATGGTGTAGTTGGCGATGCCGTAGTAGCTGCCGACCATTACGCCGGCAATGGCCCCTAGCGCAGCACCGATCATGAAGGTCATGGAAATAACGGTGTTGATGTTGATGCCCATCAGGCCGGCCACCTGCGGGTTCTGCGAGGTGGCGCGCATGGCAATGCCCATGCGGGTTTTATAAATCAGCATCAGCAGTGCGATCATCATCGCGATCGAGGCGACGATGATGGCAATCTGGATGTTGGTGATGGTGGCGCTGGTTTCCGAGCTGCCGAGGTGGTAGCTCTTCAATTCGATGATTTGCGGAAACGACAGGTTATTGCGCGACCAGATCATCAAGGCCACGTGTTGCAGGATGATGGAGATACCGATGGCGGTGATCAGCGGCGCCAGCCGAGGTGCGGTGCGCAATGGCCGATAGGCGACGCGCTCCATGGTGTAGCCGACCGCCATGCAAACCGGAATGGCCGCGAGCGTGGCCAGCAACACGATAAACACCGGCGGCATGCCGCTGCCTGCCAGCGCGGTAATGACGGAGAACGCAACCATCGCGCCGATCATCACCACTTCGCCGTGGGCGAAGTTGATCAGCTGGATGATGCCGTAGACCATGGTGTAGCCCAGTGCCACGACGGCATAGACGCATCCCAGCGTCAGGCCATTGATCAACTGCTGGATGAAGGTATCCATCGGCGCATGTTACCCGCGAAAGTTGTCGGACATAAAAAAACGGCACCATCGCTGGTGCCGTTTTTTCGGGGACTGCGCTTACTTCTTCGGAGCTTCCGCCGGCTTGGCGTCCTTGGCGGGCGCGGCTGCGGGTGCGGCCGGCGCGGCAGCCGGAGCAGCTGCAGGGGCGGCGGCAGGTGCCGCCGGAGCGGCAGCAGCAAACTTGGTGGAGGTGCCACCCTTGATCACGGCTTCCGGAACCACCTTGCCATCCTTCAGCTTGAAGATGGTGATTTCAGCGTCCTTGCGATCGCCCTTGGCATCGAATTCCACATTGCCTGTCGCACCGGTGAACTTGACGTTGTAGAGCTCGGGGCCAAACTTGGCCGGATCGACCGAGTTGGCTTTCTTCATCGCTTCGATCGCGGCCATGGCGCCGTCATAGAAGTACGGTGCGTACTGCTTGATCTCGCCAAACTTGGCGGTGAAGGCCTTGGTGAATTCCGGGCTGGCGGCTTCGCGTGGCAGGCCGGCTTGGGAGCAGACCAAACCTTCGGCAGCAGCGCCGGCCAGCTTGCCCATTTCGTCCGTGCAGGCACCGTCGCCGAATACGAACACAGCTTTGATGCCGAGTTCACGAGCCTGCTTGATCATCGGGCCGCCGGTCTGGTCCATGCCGCCGTGGAAAATCACATCCGGGTTCTTGGCTTTGAGCTTGGTCAGCACAGCCTTGAAATCGGTGTCGGTATCGGTGGTGGTGGCCTTGTCGACCACGGCTACTTTGTCGGCCTTCAGCTTCTTCTCGACTTCGGCTCGCAATCCTTCGCCATACGCGGTCTTGTCGTCGATCAGCGCAACTTTCTTGGCTTTCAGTTCTGTGGCGATATACGTCGCCAGTGCCGGACCTTGCTGATCATCGCGGCCCACGGTGCGGAATACGCCTTTCAGATTGCGCTCGGTCAGGGTCGGGTTGGTGGCCGAGCCGGAGATCATCGGGATGCCGGCCTTGTTATAGATCTCGGAGGCCGGAATCGATACACCCGAATTCAGGTGGCCGATAACGGCAACAACCTTGGCGTCCACCAGCTTCTGCGCGACGGTGGTGCCGACTTTCGGGTCGCCCTGGTCATCTTCGCTCTGCATTACGAACTTGACCAGCTTGCCGTCGATCTTGATCTTCTGGTCGTTGGCTTGAGCAATCGCCAAGGCCACGCCGTTTTCGTCGTCCTTGCCTAGGTGCGGGGTCTTCACCGTCAAGGGGCCGGCATGAGCGATCTTCACGGTTACGGTTGGTTCGGCAGGTGCTGCGGGTGCAGCGGCCTTCGGTTCCGGTTTCGGTTCTTCCTTGCTGCAACCGACGATGCCAGCAGCCAGCATGGCGGCAAATACGAGCTTGTACGAATTTTTCATTGTTGGATCCCCAGGGAAAAGTTGAGAAAAATCAAGAAACCGGCAACCGCAAAAGCGCAATTATGCGAATGGAAATTCGGCCTTGTCAAACGGTTTGCGGTGATGCCATCCGGCAAACAAAAAGGCCGGTAAATCACCGGCCTTTTTACTAGGTCAGCAACCGCTTACTTGATTGCCAGAATCCATTTGACAAGGGTCTTGACGTCTTCGTCCTTGACCGCAGTGTTTGGCGGCATCGGCACCGGACCCCATACGCCCATGCTGCCCTTTTTGACTTTCTCGATCAGCATCGCTTCGGCTTTCTTGTCGCCTTTGTATTTGGCGGCAACATCTTTGTAAGCCGGGCCGACCAGCTTGGCATCCACCTTGTGGCAGGCGGTGCAATTGTTTTTCTTGGCCAGTTCTTCGTTGGCTTGCGCGTTGCCGGCCAGGGCAAGGGCGGCGATCGTGGCTAAGGCGAAATGTTTCATCGTGTTCTCCATTGGCTAGGGGTAATGCGTCGTTTATTTGGCAGCGCGCACTATAGGCGGATTCGGTGCGGCTTGCAATTCGTCCGGGCCGGAATAGTGGGTGGACAGCTAACGCTACGACCGGGCGAACGTTGACCAGCCCGATATGTGCGACCGCGTTCGCCGTGATGTCGCGCGAGACTTTGTGCTAACTTGTCGGCCATCTGCTGAACCCCATTCGAGGTCTGAAATGCCACTCGCCATTGTCGCTGTCCTTATCCTGCTGATGAAGCTCGCGGAAATTGGTCCCGTTGCCAAATGGTCCTGGTTCTGGGTGCTGCTGCCGTTCATTGTTCTGGCGCTGTGGTGGAATGTCATCGCGCCGATGGTGGGTTGGGACAAGCGCATGGCCGAGAAAAAAATGCGCGAAGAAGAGCAGCAGGCGCTGGAGACGAAGAAGAAGAACCGGGGTTTCTAGCGATTAGTGGACAACGCCAGTTCAATGGATTGCCCCAAGGCCAGCAAACGGTTATCACCCATCGTTTCGCCGATCACCATCAGGCCTACCGGCGCGTCACCGGTACGATGACACGGCAGCGATAGCGCTGGCCGGTCCAGTACATTAAACGGCGCGCAGTTGCGCAGCAGCAGTCCGTTATTGCGGAAGAAAACTTCATCAGAGGAATCCATCTCGACTATCGTGGGTGCAATCACCGGCACCGTCGGCGCCAGCAGCGCGTCGAAGCGCGCCGTGGTCCGGTCGGCTGAGGCCATCAGGTCCGCGCGCAGCTTCAGCAAGTCGACATAGTCTGCCGCCTTCATCTCGGCACCGGCCATCAATCGCAGTGCCACGCGGCGGTCGAATTTACCGGCGGATGTCGCCAGCCGCTCGCGGTGCAGCGCGTAGGCTTCAACGGCGGAGAAATTCGCGCGCAGGCTGCCATCGCGTTCGCGGGCAAGTTCTGCGAACTCGAACTCCTCAATGGATGCACCTGCCGCCGACAGGCTCGTCAGTGCGCGTGCAAACGAAGTCGACACTTCGGACGCGAGGCCATCCAGCAGGATGGTTTTCGGCACGCCAAAGCGCTGCCCTCTTAGCGGGCGTGCGGCCGGTGTGGCGATCGGCTCGCCCGACATCGCCGCGTCCAGCCACGCGCAGCAGCCGACGCTACTGCCCAGCGGACCGATCGAGTCGCGAGTGAACGAAAGCGGGAAGGCACCTTCCAGCGGAACCCGCCGTTGCGTCGGTTTGAGGCCGGTAATGCCGCAGAGCGCGGAAGGAATGCGTACCGAGCCACCGGTGTCCGAGCCAATGGTAGCGGCGGCCATGCCGTCGGTCACGCTGACCGCGCCGCCGGAGGTGGAGCCACCCGGGATGCGCCGGCTGGCGCGATCCCAAGGGTTGAGCGGCGTGCCGTAGTGCTGGTTCATGCCGTTGGCGCCATAGGCGAATTCGGTCATGTTGGTGCGGCCGATCAGGATCGCGCCCGCCGCACGCAGGCGGGCGATGGCGGGCGCATCCGATGCTGCTGGCTGCGCGTCGGCAAGAATCACCGAACCCGCACGTGTTACCTCGCCACCGATGTCGAACAGATCCTTCACCGATATCGGAATACCCGCCAATGGCGAGGCGACACGTCCCGCGCGCCGCGCCGCATCACTAGCCTGCGCTTCGGCGAGGGCGCTGTCGGCGTAGACTTTGATGAAGGCGCGCGCGCCTTCGCCGGACGGGTCGGCAATGCGAGCCAGGCATTCCTGCACCAGCTTTTCCGCGGTGGTCTTGCCGGTGGCCAGGTCTTGGGATAGTTGCGATAGTGTTTTCATGAGGGCGGAAGTCGGAGCGGGGCGAGTGGCGAAGCGAAATGAGTTTGTCGATTATCTCTTGGAACTGCTGGCGCCATGGGGCCGCGTTTCCTCGCGCGCCATGTTTGGCGGTCACGGCATCTACCGCGATGGCATCATTTTTGGCCTGGTAATTGACGACGCGTTTTATCTCAAGGTGGACGACGTGAATCGCGCCGATTTCGAAGCGCATGGCCTTGGCCCATTCATGTATCGCTCACCGCGGCGGGATGAGGCGGTCTCGCTGGGTTATTACCTCTGCCCCGAGGAGGCGCTGGAAAGTCCTGCGCTGATGCGCGAGTGGGCGAATGGTGCGTTTGCGGTCGCACTGCGCGCGGCGGCGAAGAAAACGGTGAAAATGGCGCCGAAAAAGATGCCAGCAGCAAGCAGCGTTGCGACCTTGCGCAAAAAGTGAAACCCCAGCATTGGTGCGGATTTCAGGCCAAAAATGCCTGTGAGGCCGCACCAATGCTGGAGTTTTCCTTCAATGTGCGGGCTGCGTGCTTTGCTGCGCTGTTGCGATTTCCCGTATCTGCGGCACGCCGATAATGCGCAGGTCCAGCGGCGGATGCTCGATCGCATCGACCAGCGCCGCGACCATTTCCTCGCGCGTCACCAGCCCCATCGCGGCGACATTGTCGCGTTTCGAGGGCACGAGCGACGCCAGCCAGTAGAGCGGTTTCAGCAATAGCGGCCAGCGATGCCCCGGCCCCAGCACATACCAGGGCCTCAGGAAAGTTGCGCAGAGATGACCGGCGCCAGCGTCAGCCGCGATGCGCGCCTCCGCCTCGGCACGCGACGCGACGTAAGCCTGCATCGCAGGCGCCTTGCCGTCGGTGAACTGCGTCACCGACAGATAAACGAAGTGAGCAGCATGCCCTTTCTTTGCCGCAGACAGTCCTGCCAGCGCAGCGGCGAGATCGATATCGCGAAAGGCCTGCGCCTTGCGTGGGCTGGGATGCGGCACGCCGACCATCTGCACGAAAGTGTCCGAGCCGCGCACCGCAGCGGCGAAGCTGGAGGCGTCGAGCGCATCGCCTTCGACGAGATCGCAGCCCGCTGGCAGCAATTGCATCGCACGCAAGCGCGAGGCAGGGCGCACCAGCGCGCGCACGCGATGGCCGCGCGCTATCAGCGCATGGATCAGCGGCGCGCCGATATAGCCGGTGCCGCCGGTAATAAAGACAGTACGTAGAGGCGATTCGTTTGAAGTGGCGCTCATGCCGGCATTACGCGAACCGCTACCGCGCGGATGCGGTTTGCATCGCAATGCCGCCCGCGCTACTCAGCCTTCGACGATCTCCGGCTCATGCCGCACCGGGAAATTCACCGAGTTGGCCATAAAGCAGTTGGCGTGCGCCTTGTCGTGGATGGCCATGGCGTCATTCAGGTCGGTTCCCTTGGCAACGGTCACCTTTGGCCGCAGCACCACTTCCTGCATCGACATCTTTCCCGCATTGCCATGGGCGCCGATGCCCAGAACACCGGTGGCGCGGTCTTCGTAGGCGATCACGGTCATGCGCTTTTTCGCGGCGACCGCCAGGTAGGTCAGCATGTGGCACTCGGAGAGCGACATCAGCAGCAGCTCTTCCGGGTTGTAGCGCGTCGAGTCGCCGCCGTATACCGCTGGCGCAGAGCCCGCGACCTCGTGTTTACCCGTCGAGTACATCACGTTGTTGCGTGAGAACACGGCTTCCGGTGGCTTGGGCTGATCGGCGGAAGCGGGCCATTTCAGGCGGGCTTCGAATTCGTGGGCGTCGGACATAGGGGTTCTCCCTTGGGTTTCATGGATTCGGGCTGGATAGGTGCGGCCATTATGGGCAAAAACGCAAAATATTTAGCCGACCCATGTCATTTCCCACCTGTTTAGGTGGTTTTTCAAAATGCGAAACGGGCTATTCTGACCTCGCAGTAAATTCACCCCTCCGAAGGTGAGTGCATTCGCCGCCCCGACCGGGCGGCTTTTTTTTGTTTGCGCGGGCGGCATTTTTTTGCCCGGAATTTGCCCGCGCGCAAGGCGCGGCAATGTGCTACGGCCGACAATAAGTGCAGTTTTCGCACTTTCACGGGGAAATATCATGGCGCACTGGATACGCATCGAATACCAAGGTCGCATCGGCTTCGGCACTCTGGAAAATGGCATCGTCCACCTGCACAAGGGCGACATGTTCGCCGGGGCCGCGCCGACCGGGGAAGCTGTGGCGCTGACCGAAGCACGCGTGCTCACGCCCTGCGTGCCGACCAAGATGGTGGCGTTGTGGAACAACTTTCGCGCGCTCGCTGCCAAACTGGAGCAGGCCATCCCGCCCGAGCCGCTTTTCCTGCTCAAGGGCAACAACTCTTTTCATCCGCACGGCGAACCAATCCGCGTGCCGCCGTCCTATCCCGGTAAGGTGGTGTACGAGGGCGAGCTCGGCATCGTCATTGGCAAAACCTGCCGCGCCGTGAGCGAGGCCGACGCCGCGTCGCACATCTTCGGCTACACCTGCATCAACGACGTGACCGCTGCCGAGCTGCTATTCAAGGACGCTAGCTTCGCGCAATGGGTGCGCGCCAAGAGCTTCGACACTTTCGGCGTGTTCGGTCCGGTCATCGCCACAGATGTCGATCCCATGACACTTCATATCAAGACTATCCTAAACGGCCAGGAGCGGCAGAACTACCCGGTCGCCGACATGATTTTTCCGCCGGCCAAATTGGTGAGCCTGATCTCGCAGGACATGACGCTGGAGGCGGGTGATGTGATTGCCTGTGGAACCTCGATCGGCGTGGGATCGATGAAGGCGGGGAGCGAGGTGAGCGTGGTGATTGAGGGGATTGGGGAGTTAAGGAATCGATTTGGGTAGTGAAGCGTTGCGTATTGCGATACGTTAGAAACGCCAGTCACTGTGATATCGTTGCGCGCTTTCGAACAACGGGATCAAAACAAAATGAAAAACCTGTTCGTACACGTGCTTTCGGCATTGGCCATATCGGTTTCCGCACCTTGCCTAGCGGACTCCCCGGTTGCGGTGCCATCTGTCATTCCGGTAGCGGATTTTTTTCTTAATGAGGCATTCAGCCAAACTGTGATGTCGCCGTCGGGCCGTTATGTGGCGGCAGTGGTGGTCGGCGGTCCACAAAAGCGGCGCGGCTTGGTGGTATTCGATAGCGATGATCTCGGTAAGTCGAAAGCCATCGCGATTTTCAACAATGCCGATGTCGACACGATTCAGTGGGTCAACGACGAACGGTTGCTGTACGACACCTATGACTATCGTGCGACGGCGGCCGACCAGCGTATCGGCTTCGTGCACGCGGTGGACAGACAAGGCGGAAAAGAGTCGCGCCGCATGCCATACCGCTCGCTCTACGCCAGCCTTAACGACGGCACCAACGACGCTATTTTCATTCGCACCGTCGGCAACCGTTGGAGCAAGAACCGGTCAAGCGGGCTGATGCGGGTCGATACGGTCACGACCGAGGAGAAGAACATCACTTTCGGCGGGCCCGACAGCGTGCTGGATTGGGCGTTGGACTGGCGCGGTACGCCGCGTGCTGCGTTGGCGTACGTCGATGGCAAGGCGCGCATGCATTGGCGGGTGAAACCCGATTCGCCGTGGACCGTGGCGCGTGAGTGGAATACTTATGCCAACCAGCATGAGTCGCCACTGCCTGTTGCTGTTGACGATCAGGATCGGCTCTACGTCATTGCGCGCGAAGAGGTGGGTGGCGATGAGAATTGGCTGTATCGCGTCGATATGCGTGCCGCCGTTGCCGAATGGAAACCCTTGATATCGCTGAAGGGTTACGACTTCGAAGGCAGCATCGTATGGGGCGAGGCAGGGCGTGTGCTGGGCTTTCGCCACCTGACCGATGCTTGGAGTACGACCTGGGTGGATCCGGGCATGAAGGCAATCCAGGCGGACGTGGATAAGCTGTTACCCGGTACTGTCAACACAATCTCCTGCGGTCTATGTACCAACCGCCGCAAGATACTCGTCAACGCATGGTCGGATCGCGATCCTGGGACGTCGATGCTGTATGACACGGAAAAGCGCACGCTGCAGGGGTTGGGCCGATCGCGGCCATGGATCAAGCCCGAGCACATGGCGCGTCGGGAATTCCTGCGATTCAGCGCACGGGACGGCCTTAGCATTCCGTTACACGTCACCCGCCCGATCGGCCAGACCAAACCGGGACCGATGGTCGTGCTGGTGCATGGCGGCCCTTTCGTTCGCGGTGGCAAGTGGGCATGGGATGCCGAGTCGCAGTTTCTCGCATCGCGCGGGTATACCGTCATCGAGCCGGAGTTCCGCGGCAGCATGGGCTTTGGTTACAAGCTGTTTCGCGCTGGCTGGAAACAGTGGGGTTTGGCGATGCAGGACGATGTCGCCGACGCCACGCTTTGGGCCGTGATGCAAGGCTATGCCGATCCGAAACGTATCTGCATTGCTGGTGCGAGCTATGGCGGATACGCGGCTTTGATGGGACTGGTGAGACATGACAGCCTTTACCAATGCGCGGTGAGTTGGGCGGCCGTCAGCGATATCAATCTTATTTACGAGGCGCGCTGGAGCAATCTGCCCGAGCAGTTCAAGGAGTACGGTATGCCGATGCTGGTTGCCGACCAGTCCAAGGACGCCGCGCAAATTCGCGAAACTTCACCACTGCAGCAGGCAAGCCGCATCAAGAAGCCGGTGTTGCTGGCACATGGCGGCGAAGACTACCGGGTGCCGATTTATCACGCGACGCGCATGCGCGATGCGTTGCAGAAGCATGCTGCGACGGTTGAATGGGTGAGCTACGCCGATGAGGGACACGGTTGGCTGCTGGAGGCAACTCAAGCGGATTTCTGGACCCGGGTGGAGGGGTTCCTGCGCAAGCATACAGCGATGCGCTAGCTCTGAAAATGGTAACCGAAACACCAGCATTGACGAAGCTTTCAGGCTGAAAATGTCTGAAAACCCGCGCCAGTGCTTGGGTTTCAGTTTCTGCTTACAGATAAACCAGACAACTCCGCTGCCGCAACGCCGCCACCCATTCCGGCACGCGCTCCAACGGACACCACCGCAAATCCAGCTTTTCCAATCTCGGCAAATCAGCAATTGCATCCGGCAATTCAGTCAGCGGATTGGCGCGCAGGTCTAGATGGGTAAGTTGCTTAAGTTGCGCAATGCTTGCAGGCAGTGATGCCAGTTTGTTGTTGCGCAGATTCAATCTTCGCAGCGAGATCATGTCGCCAATGCTGTCGGGCAATGACGTAAGCGCGTTGTCCGTGAGGTCGAGTTCGCGCAGCCGTTTCATGCCGCCAATAGTGTCGGGAAGCCCGGTCAGCTGGTTGCGCGGCAGATGTAGTTCGATCAGCGCTGACAAATCGCCGATGCTCTTGGGCAGATGTTGCAGGCGATTCCCGTACAGACGCAGCTCTACCAACGATTGCATGCGGCCAATCTCGGCAGGAAGTTCGGCGAGCTGGTTATCGCTGGCGTTGAAGTAGCCCAGCTTCGCCAATCTGCAGATCGAGTCGGGCAGACTTTCCAGCTTGTTGTCGGCGACGTAAAGATAATCGCTCAAATTTGTAAGCTGACCAATGGCGTCGGGCAACTGCGCGAGCTGGTTGTGCGCAATGTCGAGCATGCGCAACTGCGTGAGCTGGCCGATCCCATCGGCTATCGACGTGAGCTGATTCTCGGCCAGATTGAGCACGCGCAGTTCGGTTAGCGACCACAGCGCTTCGGGCACCGAATGCAACCTGTTCTTGTACAGGTTCAGATGTTGCAGATCGCGGCTTGCGAGCGCCTCATCCGGCACGGCGGTGAGCGCGCGATTGCCAAGATCCAGCTGGCATTCGGCGCGCATGGAAGCGGATCAGCCCACCAGGGAATTCATATGCCGCAAGCGATCAGCGATCGACCGCATCATGGCGATGCCGATTTCCGGCTGGCGGCGCACGACATCCAGCAGCGCCTGGCGATTGACCGACAGCAGCTCGCAATCCTCCGACGCGCCGGCTGTGGCGGTGCGTGGCGACTGATCGACCAGCGCCATTTCGCCGAAGGTACCGCCAGGATTGATCATCTCGACGATCTTGTCGCGGATGGCGATCGCCACGCGGCCTTTCATCACCACGTACATGCAGACACCGGCTTCGCCCTCGCGCATGATTACCTTGCCGGCGTCATAGCGTACGCGCGCGGCGTGCTGCAGGGCATCGTCGAGCTGTGAGAGCATTTCGGGTGCGAACACAGCTGCTTCGCGTGCGGTGGCCGTGCCAGGCGCAACCTTGCGCATGGCCAGCCGCGCTGCGACAAAGCGCAGGCGGTCGAACATCACGCTCATCAGCATCAGCGCGAATTCGGGTGTTTTTTGCAGAGCCGCCTGAAGTTGTTCGAGGTCCAGCGCCAGCGCGGTGACTTCGCTTTTCGCGGTGGCGGTGGCGCTGCGCGCGCTACCGGCGGCGGTATCGCCAATCACCGCCATCTCGCCGAAAATCTCGCCGGCCTTGATGGTGTCCAACGCCTTGCCCCCCGCAGTCAGCGCGACTTCGCCGGAGACGATCAGGTACATACGATGCACCACCTTCTTGCCGAACAAGCCCTGCTTGCCGGAGCGCTCATTCTCGACGAACAGGGTTTCGCCGGCGGCAAACTGCTCGCTGCTGCCGGCCGCTTTGAACAATCTCATCGCCACCACCGGGTCATAAAACTGGCTGACTGCGGGCTTGAACGGTGCCGAGGCGGGCGCGGGATTGGCTGGTGCAGCCGGTTTGGCGGCAGGGGTCAGCGCCTGTGGTTTGGTGAAATCGAAATCGTCGTCCATCGGATGAATATTGAGTCGCGCAGGAGAACAGTTTGTGATGAGTGTGGCCAGGAAGTGAGCCGCCATTATGACAAATCGTGCAGAGTGGAACTTGGCTCTTTACTATTGGTCACTAAGCGTACGCCATGGCGGAATATCGCACTTGGTAGCACAATCCTCCACAATAAGAAAAAACCTCCGGCCCTGTAGGTTTGGGCCTACCTGATTCTGCTTTATCGGACTTGCCATGTCGCTTCCCAATATTTCCGCCGAAACCGGCAAACCCTCCCGCCGCCGCTGGTTGATCGGCGCTCTTGTTGTTGTCCCGGTGCTGGTGATCGCCATTGCCTGGTGGGCGATGAAAAAATCCAATGCCGCCCCCGCGCCGACTTCGGCCGGCGGCCCGCCGGTATCGGTTACGACTGCCATCGCCGCCAAGCAGGACCTGCCGGTGACCTTGATTGCCAATGGCTCGGTGGTGGCGCTGCAGGCGGTGGACGTGCGGGCGCAGGTGTCCAGCACCATCAGCAAGATCCATATCGCCGAAGGGCAAACTGTATCGCAGGGCGATCTGCTGTTCACGCTGGATGCTCGCACCGAGGAAGCCAACCTGCGCAAGGCCGAGGCGCAGGTGGTGAAGTCGAGAAGCGATCTCGCCAATGCCGAGCGCAACCTGAAGCGCCAGCGCGAACTATTCGAGCAAAAATTCATTTCGCAATCCGCACTCGATACCGCGATCAATCAGGCCGACGTATTGAAGGGGCAGCTATCGGTGGACGAGGCGGCCGCAGAGGCGAGTCGCGTGGCGCGCAGCTTCACCGAGATTCGCGCGCCGTTTGCCGGCCGCACCGGTGCCATCGTGGTTCGCGTCGGCAGTCTGGTGCAGCCGAGCGGCGCGCCGCTGGTGACGATCAGCCAGATCGATCCGATCGGCGTCTCATTTGCGCTGCCCGAGCGTGAGCTGTCCTATGTGCAGCGCGCGATTGCGCAAGGGGTTTTGCCGGTCAATGTAGATATCCCCGGGCAGAAGCAGTCCCTCGCCGGTAAGCTGACCTTTATCGAAAGCACGGTCGACAGCGCCAGCGGCACCATCGCGATGAAGGCGGCGTTTGCCAATGCGCAGCGGCAGTTGTGGCCGGGTATGTTCGTCAACGTTTCGCTGTCGCCACGCACACTGCCGGATGCAATCGTCGTCCCGGTGCAAGCAGTGCAATCAGGCCCGGAACGCAAATTCATCTATACCGTCGCCGAGGGCAACAAGGCAGTGATGAAGCCGGTCGAGGTGGAGATGATCCAGTCGGGTCTGGCGGCAGTCAAAGGCATTGCCGCCGGTACCAAGGTGGTGGTGGAAGGGGCGCAAAACGTGCGCAAGGATAGCGTGGTGGCGGAAGGTGGCGCGACCAAGAGTGGCAAGGCCGGCGACGGTGCTGGCAAGGCTGCGGACAAAGCAACCGCCAAGCCCTGAGGGAGGCTTAGATGAATATTTCCGAGCTTTGCATCCGCCGTCCGGTAATGACGGTGCTGATCAATGCCGCTGTGATCGTGGCTGGTGCATTGGCGTATTCCAATTTTCCCATTGCTGCGCTGCCGACTTACGACACTCCAACGATTCAAGTCTCGGCCAATCTGCCCGGTGCCAGCCCGGAGACCATGGCCTCATCGGTGGCCACGCCGCTGGAGCGGCAGTTCTCGACCATCGCCGGTGTGAACACCATGAGCTCGACCAGCTCGCTCGGCAGCACGCAGATCACGCTGGAGTTCGACCAAGGCCGCAACATTGATGCCGCCTCGGTGGATGTGCAGGCCGCACTGCTGCGCGCGCAACGCTCGCTGCCGATCGAGATGACCACACTGCCGTCCTATCGCAAGGTCAATCCGGCCGATGCACCGGTGCTGTTCCTGACGCTGATTTCGCCGTCGATGCCGCTGTCGGACCTGAACAGCTTTGCCGAAAACCTGATCGTGCCTTCGCTCTCGACGCTACCCGGCGTGGCGCAGGTGGATATCAACGGCCAGAAGAAATTCGCCATCCGCGTGCGCGTCGATCCGGAAGCGGCAGCGGCACGTGGCATGACGCTGGACGATGTGTCAGCCGCGATCCGCACCGCCAACGCCAACACGCCGGTGGGAACACTGGAAGGTCCGCGCCAGACCATGGTGATCACCGCCAACCGCCAGCTCACCCGCGCCAACGAATTCTCGCAACTGATCATCGCCACCACGGCATCCGGGCCGGTGCGTCTGGCCGATGTGGCCAAGGTCGAGGACAGTGTCGAATCGGTGAAGACCGCCAGCTGGGCCAATGGCGAGCGCGCCATCACCATGTCGATTCGCCGCCAGCCGGACGCCAACACCGTTGCGGTGGTGGACGCCGTCAAGGCAATGCTGCCCAAGCTGACCGAGCAGTTGCCGTCCTCGGTCGATATCAAGTTGCGCAACGATCGTTCGCAATCGATCCGCGATGCGATTCACGATGTGCAGCTCACGCTGCTGTTGACGGTGTTCCTGGTGGTGATGGTGATCTTCATTTTCCTGCGTCACGCCGTCGCGACGCTGATTCCCACGCTATCGCTGCCCATTTCATTGCTGGGTACGCTGGCGATCGTTTTCTGGCTGGGGTACAGCCTGGACAATATTTCGCTGCTGGCGATCACGCTGGCGGTGGGATTGGTGGTCGATGACGCCATCGTGGTGCTGGAAAACATCGTTCGCCACATGGAAGACGGCATGGAGCCGATGCAGGCGGCGCTGCAGGGCTCGCGCGAAATGAGCTTTACCATCGTCTCGATTTCGGTCTCACTGGTGGCGGTATTCATTCCCATCTTCTTCATGCCCGGTGTGATCGGCCTGCTGTTTCATGAATTTGCCGTCGTGGTCGGTGTGTCAGTGCTGGTGTCGGCGATGGTGTCGCTGACCTTGATTCCCATGCTGGCCAGCCGATTCCTCAAGCCGCACCAGCATGACACCAAGGCTGGCTGGGCCGAGCGATCGACGGCGTGGTTCGAGCGCATGTTCAACTGGATACACAGTCGCTATGAGCGCACGCTGGATGCGGCGCTTGGTCATCGCAAATTCATCCTCGGCGTGGCGTTGGGCACCTTCGTTGTCACAGGGCTGTTGTTCTACTACCTGCCCAAGGGTTTTTTCCCCGACGAAGATATCGGCCAGATCCTCGCCACCGCGGAAGCGGTGGAGGATATTTCGTTTCCGGCGGTGAGCGAGTTACTGCAGAAGACCGGTGACGTGATCCGCGCCAATCCGGCGGTCGATACCGTGATCGTCAATGCTTTCGATGGCAACTCCGGCCGCATCTTCGTTTCGCTGAAGCCGCGCGGCCAGCGCCCGCCCATCGGCAAGGTGGTGGAAAGCCTGCGGCGGGAAACGCGCGCGATTGCCGGCATCAATGTGTTCTTCAATCCGCTGCAGAACCTGCGCCTGGGCGGGCGGCCATCGAAGAGCCGTTATCAATATTCGTTGAAGAGCGTGGACAACACCGCGTTGCGTAGCGCGACGGATGGGCTGATCAACCTGATGCGCAACGATCCCTTGTTCCGCGACGTGACCAGCGATGCGCAATTGAAAGGCCTGCAGGCGCGTTTCGACATCGACCGCGAGCGCGCCAACTCGATGGGCGTGAATATCCAGGACATTCGCAGCGCGATGTATTCGGCCTTTGGTGAACGGCAGATTGCCAGTATCTTCACCTCGGTCGATAGTTACCAGGTCATCATGCAGGTCGGCAATGAAGATCGCGCTGACGAAAGTGCGTTCAACAAGGTTCATGTGCGCGCCAAGGGCGGCAAGTTGATTCCACTGTCGGCATTGGGCACGGTGCGTCGGGAGATTGGCGCGACTGCGATCAATCACGCTGGGCAATTGGAAGCACTGACCATCTCGTTCAATCTGGCGCCGGGCGCGCCGCTGGGCGATGCATCAAAGAAGATCGAACAGTATCGCAACCAGCTGAAAATGCCGCCATCGATTCTGACCGCGTGGGGCGGCGATGCGGCGGCGTTCCAATCCTCCCAGGGTGGACAGGCCGTTCTCATTATTTCCGCTCTGCTGGTGATCTACGTGCTGCTGGGGGTGCTGTACGAAAGCTACATCCATCCGCTGACCATTCTCGCCGGTCTGCCCTCGGCCGCAGTCGGTGCGCTGGCAACGCTGTGGATTTTCGGCATGGACCTGTCGATCATCGCCACCATCGGCATCGTCATGCTGATCGGTATCGTCAAGAAGAACGCGATCATGATGATCGATTTCGCGCTAGACGCGCAACGCACCAAGGGCATGTCGCCACATGAGGCGATACGTACGGCGTGTCTGTTGCGGTTCAGGCCGATCCTGATGACGACGCTGGCGGCGCTGATGGGCGCATTGCCGATTGCCTTCGGTATCGGTGCCGGCGCGGAGTTGCGCCAGCCGCTGGGTCTCGCGGTGGTCGGTGGCTTGCTGTTCTCTCAGGTAATCACGCTTTACATCACGCCGGTGATCTACCTTTATCTGGATCGTTGGTCCGGTACCGGACCGCTGGTGATGGCGGGTGACAGCGATCAGCCAATGGTGCCGCGCCAGCCTGCTGCTGCGGATTAAAAAATAAAACTCCAGCACTGGTGCGGCTTAAC
>JAEUNB010000231.1 GCA_016790625.1 Betaproteobacteria bacterium
GCATTGCACCAGCCTTCGTCACTGACTACGCCAGCCGCAGCGAACAACAGGCCAGCCCCAAGCTGGCGGTGGTGTGGACCGCATCAAAACACCTGACCCTGCGCGCCAGCTACGGTGCCGGCTTCCGGCCGCCGACGCTGCTCGACCTGTATTCGCGCACCGCCTCACCCACCACCGTGGCCGGTGTCATCAGCATCAACGAGCCGGCGCCGGACCTGAAGGCCGAGCGCATCCGCGCCGTCGAAGCCGGCTTCGACTGGCGCAACCGGCACGACACCAGCATCGGCGGCGCCGTGTTCTCGCAGCGACTGTCGGATCTGGTCTATCGTAGTCGCAAATCCGCCACCCTCACGCAATCGACCAACGCCGGCCGCGCGCGCGTCGAAGGCGTCGAGCTTTCGCTGCGGCAGCCGCTATGGAACAAGTCGGTCACGCTGTTCGCCACGGTGTCGCACCTGTCGCGTTACGAACTGACGGAAAATTCCGCGTTGCCTGCGAGCGTCGGCAAGAAACTCACCGATGTCCCGGGCAGGATGGCCAATGCCGGCGTCGAGTTTTCGCGCGCCGCCTGGTCGGGCTCGCTGGTCGCGCGCCGCGTCGGGCACATTTTCGGATCAGGCGACGATCTCAATGCCAACGTTGTCGAAGGCGTCTACGGTTCCTATGATGCGCACACGGTGATCAACGCGAAGATCGCCTGTCGCATCAACTCCAATGTCAGCGTTGCCGTCTCGCTGGAAAATATCGCCAACCGGCAGTATTTCGATTTCTACAAACAGCCGGGCATGACGGGCCTCGCCGAGATCGTGGTGAAGTTCTAGGTGATGCTCTCGATGCAAAATTTTGGTTTGGCCTCAGCGGCAACGCACGAAAAACTCCAGCATTGGCGCGGCTTGCAGGCCATTATTGGCTGAAAAGCCGCGCCAATGCTGGAGGTTTTCGCAGCGATCGGCAATCTGCAGTGCCATTCACCTTATTGTTGGAACTGCGCCTTGAGATTCGACAATGCGCGTCAGCATGCCTGACGGCCTAGTTCGCGCATGCGCTCCAGCCAGCGGAATCGCTGGTTCGGATTCTTCGCTTCGATCATGCCGACCACCGAGTCGCGAATCGGCTTGACCCCAACAAACCACAGCACATTGCGTTTCAGGCTCTTCAACGAATGCGCGCCGAAGCCCCAGCGATACAGCAGCGCCGGCATGCCCATCGTCACCACCACGCGCGCCGATTTGCCACTGAGCGGCTTGCGGTCGAAAGGTTTGGCAGTCAGGGAAAGCGCATCACCCGGCCGCAGTACTTGTTCGAGAAAAGCTTTCAGCTTGGCGGGCACGTCGCCCAGCCAGAGCGGATAAATAATAACGATGTGATCGGCCCAGAGCAGCGCCTGCTGTGCGTCAATCAGCGACAGTGGCAGCGGCGACGATTTCCATTCCATCTGGCTTTTCAGCATCGGAATATCGAGCGTGCCGACATCGATCCGGCGGACTTCGTGCGACGCCTCGGCGGCGCCCTCCGCATAAGCATTGGCGAGTGCACGGCAATAGCGCTCGGGCGCGGGGTCGGGGTGGCCGACGATGATGGCGATCTTTTTGCTCATGATGCCGCCAGATTCCCACGCGGGCGACTGGATCGTTTTGATCCAGCGCAAACGTGACCTTGAATTTGGCGACGGACCTCACACGGGCTCGGAGGACCCACTAGCTGACGTGGTGCGCGTAAACCTCTTTCAGGCCATCAATATCGACGATGCGAACGAACTTCTGCTCGACCTGAATCAACCCGTCGTTGTGGAATTTTGAGAACGCACGACTGACCGTTTCCAGCTTGAGACCAAGATAGCTGCCGATTTCCTCGCGCGTCATCCGCAGATGAAACTCAAGCGGCGAATAGCCGCGCGCGGCGAGGCGCTGCGACATGTTCAGCAAAAACGCCGCGATGCGCTCCTCGGCACGCATCACACCCAGCAGCATCATGACGCCGCTTTCGCGTACGATCTCGCGGCTCATTACCTTGTGAAAATGCCGCTGCAGCCCATTGATCTCGCGCGACAGCTCCTCCAGACGCGAATAGGGAATGCTGCACACTTCGCTGTCTTCCAGCGCCACCGCATCGCAGTTGTGCTTGCCCTGGCCAATGCCGTCCAGCCCGAGGATTTCGCCCGCCATGGAAAAGCCGGTGACCTGATCGCGTCCATCCTCGTACGTGACGCGCGCCTTGAAGAATCCGCTGCGTATGGCATAAATCGAATCAAATGGCTCACCCGCACGGTACAACGATTCGCCACGCTTTATTTTGCGGCGTACATCGACCATGGTGTCCAGTTGATCGAGCTCGGCCGTCGTCAGTCCGGCCGGCAGGCAGATTTCGCGCAGATTGCAGTTGGCACAGGCAGCCTTGAGCTCGGCCAGTGCCAAATGCGTACTTTGCTGGCGCAACAGTTCAGCGCGTGCCATCAGTACCGCCGTATCGTAACAATCTGCAAGGAGAAGAGGGTCATTTGATCCATATCAACACGCCGGTTTTCCATCAAGCCACCATGAGCGCATGCCAACTGCCACTGTTACCGAACTTCGCCAGACGCGTCCCGGGAATTCGATCCAGGTCGATACCGATTTGGTAAAAAAATACGACCGTCCGGGTCCGCGCTACACCTCATATCCTACCGCAGATCGGTTTATCGAGGCCTACGACGCACGCGCGCACGGCACCACGCTCGCGCAGCGCAGCGTTGCGTGGGGTCCGGCGGCGAACACCCAGCCGTTGTCCTTGTATATCCACATCCCGTTCTGCAATACCATTTGCTACTACTGCGGCTGCAACAAGGTGGTAACCAAGGATCATGGCCGCAGCGCAAAGTATTTGCGCTATCTGGAGCGCGAATTTGCGCTGGTGTCGGGATTGGTGAAAGGCAATCGCCGCGCCGAGCAAGTACACCTGGGCGGCGGTACACCGACTTTTCTGTCGATCGAAGAGCTGCAGACCATGATGCGGCAGCTGGGCAATCACTTCGAGCTGTCGATCGGCGAATACGCAGTCGAGATCGACCCGCGCACGGTGGACAACGAAAAAACCGCAGCGCTGGCGCAACTGGGTTTCAATCGCATGAGCCTCGGCGTACAGGATTTCGATCCGGAGGTACAGAAAGCAGTCAACCGCATACAAAGCGAAGAAGTCACCGCCAGCGCGATCGATACCGCGCGCCGCCACGGCGTCACCTCGATCAATCTGGACCTGATCTACGGCCTGCCGAAACAAAGCGTGGCCAGTTTCGACCGCACGCTGACGCAGGTACTGGCGCTGAAGCCGGACCGGATTGCGCTCTACAGCTACGCCCACTTGCCGGCGATGTTCAAGCCGCAACGCCGCATTGAAGCCTGCGATCTACCCAGCGCGGAAGAGAAATTGCAGATCATGACGCTGGCGATCACGCGCCTGACCGACGCCGGCTACGTTTACATCGGTATGGATCACTTCGCCCTGCCGCACGATGAGCTATCGATTGCCGCCAAAAGCGCGCGGCTGCACCGCAACTTCCAGGGCTATTCGACACGACCGGACAGCGACCTGATCGCGTTCGGCATTTCGGCCATCAGCAAGATCGGCGCGACTTACAGCCAGAACGTGAAGACGCTGGATGAATATTACGACCGCCTCGACCGTGGCGAGCTCCCGGTACTGCGCGGCATCGAGCTCACGGCGGATGACCTGTTGCGTCGAGCGGTGATCCAGTCACTGATGTGCCATTTCGAGCTGTCGATCGAATCGATTGAAATCGCGCACCTGGTCAAGTTTCAGGAATACTTTGCCGATGAGTGGGCGCGGCTTGAGGAACTCGCCGCCGAAGGCTTGGTGACACTGGAGCCGGGCTGGATCAACGTCACCCCAAAGGGCCGATTGCTGGTGCGCACGATTGCCATGATTTTCGACCGCTATCTTGCGCGCGGCGAACAGCGCGAACGTTTCTCCAAAGTCATTTGAGGCTTGGCGGCGTGAATGAGCTGCTGGCCGCGTGGCCGCTTCCGTTGACCGCAATGGCCGCCGGTTTTCTCGGCAGCGTGCATTGTCTCGGCATGTGCGGCGGCGTTTCCGGCATGATGGCGGTCGCTGCGCGACCACCGCCGTCGCATCAATCGGCAGACGGCATGGTGGCGCTGGCGATTCCGATCACCGTCGTCCCAGCCGCACGCACGATCTCCTCGGCGAGCGGCAGCGTACTTGCCTTCAATGCCGGTCGCATTGCGAGCTACGCCATCGCAGGCGCGATCGCCGGCAGCGCTGGTGCTATGGTCGGGCAGGCGTGGCTGGTCGGCACATCGTTTCCGCTGCGCGCCGGTCTGTTTGTGTTCGCCAATCTGATGATTGTGCTGACCGGACTCTATTTACTGGGCCTATCGCAACTGCTGGCACCGCTGGAGCGCGCGGGCGGGCATCTGTGGCGGCATCTTTCGCCGTACACAAAAAGATTTCTGCCGATGGATTCGCTGCCGCGCGCAGCGGCTTTCGGCCTGCTCTGGGGCTGGATTCCATGCGGCCTGGTCTACGCCATGTTGCTCACGGCAATGAGCGCGGGCAATGCGGGCATGGGCGCGCTCACCATGCTGGCATTCGGCATCGGCACCCTGCCGGCCATGCTCTCCGCCGGTTTGATGGCGGGACAGCTGCGGCGCTGGACGCGGGACTCGCGCGTGCGCCTGACTGCCGGCGCGATGGTCATCGCACTGGGCTTGTGGGGACTGATGCGCGCCGATTCGCTGGCGTCGCTGCAGGCATTTGGCGCATTTTGCGCACAGGCGATGTCGTGAATACGCTGGCCGCGCCATTCGCATCCACTGCAGATACCGAGGCAGCGAAGCTTTGTTTCCACTGCGGCTTGGTGGTGCCGGCGTCGGCAGATTTCCGTATTGCCTTCGATGGCAGGACGCGTTCGCTATGCTGCGTCGGCTGCGAAGCGGTGGCACGGACCATTCTCGATGCAGGTCTGGACGGCTACTACCGCAATCGTACCGGGGCTGTCGCCAAGCCCGCCGCGATCGCGGACGACCCGGCGCAACGGCAGGTCGACGCCCTGTTCGACCTCGCCAGCGTGCAATCCGACTACGTTGCCTCGCCTGACGCACACACCCGCAAGGCCGATCTCTACATCGATGGCATTACCTGCGCAGCCTGTGTCTGGCTGGCGGAATCGGCACTGGCCCGGGTGCCCGGCGTCACCAGCGCAAACGTCAGTCAAGTCACGCACCGCGCCACCATTACCTGGGATGCCGGCGCTACCAACCTGAACGCGCTTCAATCCGCCTTGCGCCGGGTTGGCCTGGGTGCGCAGCCGGCCACCGCCCAGGACCGCTTTGAAGCGCGACGCCTTTCCCGTCGGCGCGCGCTGATCGAGCTGGGCGTGGCATTGCTGTCGATGATGCAGGTGATGATGTTCACGGTACCGCTGTATTTTTACGCGGCCGACGACGTCGACGCCGGAACGCGAACATTGATGGGCTGGGCCGG
>JAEUNB010000274.1 GCA_016790625.1 Betaproteobacteria bacterium
GGCATCGATGTTCTCTTGCTTCGGCGATGGCGGACGAGTCCGCCCTACGAGGCCGAGCTCGGCGACAACTACATCGTCCTTACAACACCAACGACTAATCCCTCGATATCCAGCTCGCGCTTATCAAGATCCACCACGATAGGCAAAAAGTCCGGATTCTCGGCAATCAGGTATGCCTGACGACCTTTGAGCTTGAGGCGCTTCACGGTTGCATCGCCTTCCACGCGCGCGACCACGATCTGGCCGTTGCGTGCCTGACTGGTTTTATGCACGGCGAGCCAGTCGCCGTCCATGATGCCGGCATCTTTCATGCTCATGCCGGAAACCTGCAGCAGGTAATCGGCGCGTGGCTTGAACATCAGCGGGCTGACCGGGTAACGGCCCAGCACGTTTTCCTGCGCGAGGATGGGCGAGCCGGCAGCGACACGACCGATCAGCGGCATGCCGCCTTCTTCGTCATTGGCGGCTTCGGTGCCCAGCGCACCGCCATCGCGAATTTTGATGCCGCGCGAGGAGCCGGCAAGCATCTCAATCGCGCCTTTGCGTTCCAGCGCGCGCAGGTGTTCCTCCGCTGCATTGGGTGAGCGGAAGCCTAACGCCGCGCAGATTTCAGCGCGAGTGGGTGGCATGCCGTTCTCGGCAATCCATGCTTTGAGAAAGGCGAGAATTTCCTGCTGGCGGGGGGTCAATTCGTTCATGTCTGTATTTTTATACAGTTTCCGGCGAAATTGCAAGCCCCATCCAAAAATCGGTTTCATTGCTGTCAAACGGCGTGCATTCGCGGGATGCTATTCTCGGGTTGCCCATTCTCTTTTCCGCCCTTCATCCATGAAATTCATTTCCACCTTGCGCACCGGTGTTGCGCTACTTTGTCTCTCCCTGTCCATGCCGTTGCTCGCGGCGGAATTGCGTGCCGGTCCGATGGCTGGCGCTTCGTACATGCGCGGTGCCAAGCTGTGGCTGCAGGCCAGCGGTCCGTCGAAGGCGGTGGTTGAGTATTGGGACGTGCAGCAGCCGAAGAAAATTCTCGCCACGCCGCCGTTGCCGTTGAAAGCGGATGAGGACTTTGTTGGCCATTTCGCGATCGGCGGCCTTGAACCGGGAAATACCTACGGCTATCGCGTCAAGCTCGACGGCAAGCTGCAGGATGTGAAGCAGTCGCTGATTTTCCGTACGCAGACGCTGTGGCAATGGCGAACCGATGCGCCGGACTGGAAGCTGGCGCTCGGCAGTTGCGCGTACACCAATGAAGTTGCCTACGACCGGCCCGGCGTTCCGTACGGCGGGCCGCCTTCGGCGATGGCAATTTATGACAGCATCGCGCGGCAAAAGCCGGATGCGATGCTATGGACCGGCGACGTAATCTACTACCGCGAAACCGACTGGGACAGCCTGTGGGGCATGCGCTATCGCTGGCGCCACGATCGCGCTGCCGCCGAACTGCAATCGCTGTTGCGCACCGGCCATCATTTCGCCATCTGGGACGATCACGACTACGGTCCCAACGATTCCACCGGCGCCTTTGTGCGCAAGGGCGATTCGCTGGCGCTGTTCAAACGCTATTTCGCCAACCCCGATTACGGTTTGCCGGAAACGCCGGGCGTGTTCGGCAACTTCACCTTCAACGATGCCGAAATCTTCCTGACCGACAACCGCTATTACCGCGACAGCGATTGGCTGCAGGATGCCGATCGCGCCATGCTGGGTGCCGCGCAGTTGCGTTGGCTGAAGAACTCGCTGGTCGCGTCCACCGCGCCGATCAAGCTGGTGGTGATGGGCAGCCAGGTGACGAACGATCTGAACCGCCGCGAAAGCTGGCACATGTTCCCGCGCGAGCGCGACGATTTCCTCAAGTTCCTGATCGACCACAAGATCAATGGCGTGATGCTCTTGACCGGGGACCGGCATTTCACCGAGCTGCTGAAGACCGAGCGGCCGGGCAGCTATCCGCTGTATGAGTTGACCTGCTCGCCGCTGACGTCTGGCGTGGGGTCGGATGCGAAGGCGGAAGCGGCGAATGTGCAGATCGTGCCCGGCACCTTCGTCGCCGAGCGAAATTTCTGCACCATCGAATTCAGCGGGCCGCGCCGGCAGCGCAAGCTGACGATGAAGAGTTTTTCCACCGAGGGGAAACAGCTTTGGGAGAAGCAAATCGCGCTGTCGGAACTGCGCTCCCCGAATTAGGCGCGGCGTTGGTGTCGGCGCCGCGCCCGGTTATCGCGGCTAGAGCCGCCAGAGCTGGCGGCCGGACTTGCGCACCGCCTCGACATTCAATGCCGATTTGACGTCGATCACCGCGCCATTGGCCTTGACCTTGCCCATCAGCGCATCGAGGGGGCGCGAGAGATAGTCGCGGTGCGCCACGGCGACCACCACTGCATCGGCCACCGGCATCTTGTCCCATTCGGTCAGCGTGATGCCGTATTCGTGTTCGGCTTCTGCTGACGCCGCATAGGGATCGTGCACATGCACGGTCATGCCGTATTCCTTCAATTCGCGCACGATATCCACCACCTTGGTGTTGCGTACGTCCGGGCAGTTTTCCTTGAAAGTGAGGCCGAGCACATTAACCACCGCGCCCTGCAGCGTGCCGCCGGCGCGGATCATGGTCTTCACGGTCTGCTCGGCAACGTACTTGCCCATGCTGTCATTGATGCGGCGGCCGGACAGGATCACTTCAGGGTGATGGCCGAATTTTTCCGCCTGATAGGTGAGGTAGTAGGGATCAACGCCGATGCAGTGACCGCCCACCAGGCCGGGACGGAACTTGAGAAAGTTCCATTTGGTGCCGGCAGCTTCCAGCACTTCGGTGGTGTCTAGGCCCATCTTGTTGAAGATGATGGCCAGCTCGTTCATAAAGGCGATGTTCAGATCGCGCTGTGAGTTTTCAATTACTTTCGCCGCTTCCGCCACACGAATGCTTGATGCGCGATGCACGCCGGCCTTGACCACGCCGCCGTACACATCGGCCAGTCGATCCAGCGTTTCCGGCGTATCGCCCGAGACCACCTTGATGATCTTGGTCAGCGTATGTTCCTTGTCGCCCGGATTAATGCGCTCGGGTGAGTAGCCGACGAAAAAATCCTTCTTCCATTTTTTGCCGGAGGCCTTTTCCAGCACCGGGATGCAGACTTCTTCCGTCGCGCCCGGATAAACGGTGGACTCGAACACCACAATCGCGCCAGCTTTCAAATGTGGGCCGATGGCACGGCTGGCGCCGATCAATGGCGAGAAATCCGGCAGGCGCGCATCGTCCACCGGCGTCGGCACGGCGATGATGATCACATCGGCCTTGGCCAGCGCGGCGGCATCGGTGGTGCAGGAGAGGCGCGTGGCGGCCTTCAGATCCTCGGTTGATACTTCGCCGGTCGGATCGACGTGCTTGCCGTAGGCGGCGACTTTCTCTGCCGAGAGATCGACACCGATGGTGTCGAATTTCTTGCCGAATTCAACGGCGAGCGGCAGGCCGACATATCCCAGTCCCACCACACCGATAGTTTGCTGCGTCAATTGAAGCTCCTTTGTATTGCCTGTGCGTACTGCATTATTGAATTATTGAAACTCCAGCATTGGAGCGGCGTTACAGCCATTTTCGCCCGGAAAAGCTCGCCAGTGCTGGAGTTTTGCGTAATCTATATCAGTTGAGTTCACGGACGCGTCAGCGCATCCGTGTGGAACGACGAGTTAGAGCGCAGGTGCATTGCTACGCCTCTGATGCCAAAGTTGCCACCACAGCAACCCGCTGAGTGCCAAAAAAAAGATTTGTATGTCCCACGAATCCGGCGCAATTATGATTATTGCGACGGACAGGAGGGCAAGAACCACGCTGCCGGTAACGAGAGTAGGAAGGGCCCAACGACGGTGGCGCAACAGACCCACGGCCGATACGAATGCCACCGCACCCAAACCCAACCCTTCGACAGTAATGAGCCAGAAGATGCGGGTCGCGCTCTTGGCCCATTCAACATGCTCCTTAGTGCCGAAAGGACTCAACGGATCGAGTGTGACGGAACCTGCTGCTACGATTCCCCATGCCGCAACACTGCCGACGATGACTAGAAATACGCCGACTATTGCGCTGAGAAACGCCAACCACCGTTCGTTCATTTGCGTTCTAACTTTTGTAATAGTCCCGATACCACTTCACGAACTTCGCGATACCGTCTTCCACTTTCGTCGCTGGTTTGAAGCCGACATCATGCTCGAGGCGCGACACATCCGCCTGCGTAGCCGGCACATCACCCGGCTGCATCGGCAGCATTTCCATGATCGCTTTTTTGCCGAGCTGATCTTCCAGTGCGTTGATATAGCGCATCAGTTGCACCGGGCTGTTGTTACCGATGTTGTAGACGCGATAGGGCGCATAGCTGGTGGCGGGGTTCGGTGCGTTGCCGGTCCAGCCCGGGTCTGGCTGCGCGGTGTTGTCGATCACCCGCACCACACCTTCGATGATGTCGTCGATATAAGTGAAATCGCGCACCATATTGCCGTGGTTGAACACCTGAATCGTTTCGCTCGCGAGGATGGCCTTGGTGAACTTGAACAGCGCCATGTCCGGCCGGCCCCAGGGGCCATAGACGGTGAAGAATCGCAGCCCGGTGGTCGGCAGCTTGAACAGGTCTGAATAGGTGTGCGCCATCAACTCGTTGGCTTTTTTCGACGCGGCGTAAAGCGAGATCGGATGATCGACCGAGTCGGATTCGGCAAACGGCAGTTTGGTATTGGCGCCATAGACTGAACTGGAGGACGCATAAACCAGATGCTGCACGCCATTGTGGCGCGCGCCTTCCAGCACATTGGTGAAGCCGACGATATTGGCTTCGATATAAGCCTGCGGGTTTTCGATCGAATAGCGCACACCGGCCTGCGCGGCCAGGTTCATCACCTTGTCGAATTTCTCCGTGGCAAACAACGCCTTCATGCCATCGCGATCGGCGAGGTCCAGCTTGATAAAGCGGAATTTCGGATACGCGGACAACCGCACCAGCCGGTTTTCCTTCAGCCGCACGTCGTAGTAATGGTTCAGGTTATCGATGCCGACGACTTCGTCGCCGCGTTCCAGCATGCGGATGGCGAGGGTGTGGCCGATAAACCCGGCGACGCCGGTGATGAGGATTTTCATGCGCTATTTTACCTTGGCGGCTACCGGTGCAAAGTGCGGGGTCAGTACGGCAGCGGCACGTCCGGTTTCGCCGCGGTCAGCACGCGGCGGAAGTCGGCCTTGATGCGCTCCAGCCCGGCTTCGGTATCGGCCTCGAAGCGGATCACGATCACCGGCGTGGTGTTGGACGCGCGGGCCAGGCCGAAGCCGTCCGGATACTCGACTCGAACGCCGTCGATGGTGATCACTTCGGTCGCGCCTTCGAACGTCGCCGTGTCGCGGATCTTGTCCACCAGTGCATGCGGTTCGCCTTCCTTCAGCTGCCAGTTGAGTTCCGGCGTGGAAATGGCATTGGGCAGTGCCTTCAGCGGTACGTTGCCGTCGGCGTGTGCGCTGACGATTTCCAGCAGGCGCGCACCGCAGTACAGCGCGTCGTCGAAGCCGTACCAGCGCTCCTTGAAGAAGATATGGCCGCTCATTTCGCCGGCCAGTGGCGCGCCGGTTTCCTTCATGCGCAGTTTGAGCAGCGAATGCCCGGTCTTGTACATGCTGGGCCGGCCGCCGTGGTCGCGTACCCACTTAAACAGGTGGCGTGACGATTTCACGTCGAAAATAACTTCACCACCCGGTACGCGCGACAGCACATCGCCGGCGAACAGCATCAGTTGACGATCCGGGAAGATGATCTCGCCGTCCTTGGTGACGACACCGAGTCGGTCACCGTCACCATCGAAGGCGAGGCCCAGTTCGGCATCGGTTTCCTTTAGCGTGCGGATCACGTCCTGCAGATTCTTCGGCTGTGCCGGATCGGGGTGATGGTTGGGGAAGTTGCCGTCGACTTCGCAGAACAGGTCGATCACTTCGCAGCCCATGGCGCGGAACAGCTTGGGCGCATAGGCGCCCGGTGCACCGTTGCCGCAATCGACCACGATCTTCATCGGCCGCTTGATCTTGGCGTCGCCGACGATGCGTGCGATGTACGCTTCGGCCACATCGGCGGTCGAGTAGGTTCCCGTTTTCCCGTTTTCAGCGGTAGCGAAGGCATCGGCCTCGATGCAGCGCAGCAACGACTGGATCGCATCCAGCGCCAGCGTATCGCCCTGGATCACGCTCTTGATGCCGTTGTAGTCCGGCGGATTGTGCGAGCCGGTGATCATCACGCCCGAGCCGGTATTGAGGTGGAACGCGGCAAAGTAAACCATTGGCGTGGCCACCATGCCGATGTCAATCACATTGATGCCGGTGGACTGGATGCCGCGTGCCAGCGCCTTGGCGAATGCCGGACCGGAAAGGCGGCCGTCATAGCCGATGGTGATGGTGGTGCCGCCGCGTTTTTTTGCTTCGGTGCCCAAGGCTTTGCCGATCAGCTCGACAGTTTGCTCGGTCAGCGACTTGCCGACGATGCCGCGGATGTCATAGGCCTTGAAAATTTCTTTTGCGACAGTGCTCATATGCTTGCTCTCTTAATTGCCGTGATCGAAAAAATGAAACACCCGCGCCGGCAGCCAGCTGCCTCGTCCGGGAAAGGGGCCGGCGAGAAAACCGACGTGCCCGCCGTGTTCGGGAAAATCCAGTGTGACGTAATTTGAAACCTGATCCTTGCGCGGCAGCGCCGAGGCCGGCAGGAAAGGGTCGTTCTTCGCATTCAGCACCAGAGTCGGCACCTTAACATCGATCAGCCCCGGCTTGGCCGAGCCACGTGTCCAGTAGTCGTCGGTATCGCGATAGCCGTGCAGCGGTGCGGTGACTTCGTTATCGAACTCACGCAATGTGCGCGAACGCATCATCACGTCCTCGCGGAAGATGCCCGGATGCTGCCGCAGCTTGATCAGCGACTTGGCTTTCATCGTTTTCAGGAAACGATAGGTGTAGACCTTGCAGAAGCCGACTTCGAGGATGTTGCCCGCCGCCATCAAATCCACCGGTGCGGAAATGCCGGCCACGGCATCGGCAACCGATGCGGCGGCGCTGCCTTGTTCGCCTGCCCACTTCAAGGTCGCATTGCCGCCCAGCGAGATTGCCGCGACGTACAGCGGCTGGTTCGGCACCTCGGCCTTGACGCGGCGCAGGATCCAGTCGATTTCGGTTGAGTCGCCCGAATGGTAGGCGCGCGGCAGGCGATTGATCTCGCCGCTGCAGCCGCGAAAATGCGCCACCAGCCCGCGCCAGCCGCAGCGCGCGACCTCGTTCATGATGTTGAGCGAATAGATGCTTTCCGATGAGCCTTCCAGGCCATGAAATACCACCACCATCGGTTTGTCGGCGGGGCCGTTCAGGCGATCGACATCGATGAAGTCGCCATCCGCTTTTCCATTGGGCGTCGTATCCCAGCGTTCGCGGGTGTAGGCAGGCGGCGCAGGGCGATCGAACACAAACGGATAAACGGTCTGCGCGTGCGCGCCGAACTTGCGGCCGCGCAACCACCACGGGGGGCGATAAGGACTCAAGGGAAAGGTCGTGGACATCGCTACCAGCGTCCCTTGTAATCGATGCGCAGGCGGCCATCGGGCAGCGGCTGCGATACGGATTTCAATGCGGAGACGATGCTGTCCGGCAATCCGGCCGCGGTGGTGGCGTGACCGGTGAAAGCGTATTGCCGCGGGTTGGTCAGGGTCGCGCTGCCGCCGCCGTCGAGCTTCAGCGCGCCGCTGGCGTCGACAATGTTGTAGTCAAGAACGTTGTCGCGCGCGACAATTTTGATTCGGTAGTTGCCCAAAGGCTGCGGCGCGAAGCTCGCAAGCGCGAGGGCGTCGATTTTCAGCAGGGCCTCACCGCGCAGGCTGGGCACGCTGCCGTAAGCCGCCGTAAAGCCATCGGCAACCGAAATCGTCACGCGGCCAGACGGACCCATCAAGCCCATCAGTGCCAGATCGCGATGCAACTGCGGCAGCATTGCCGCGTCGATGGACAGTTCGGCCTGGCGGATTTCGATGCTGCCGAAGCCGGCGCCGATGCTGGCCGCGCCGGTCAACTGTGGGGACAGGGCCTCCACGCGCCAGCCCGCACGCATCCGCGGCAACGCGCCCGGCTCGAATTGCCAGGCGAACGGCAGCGACAATGCGGCCGATTTCAGCTGGCCAGTGCCATTCCAGACCGTGACGCGCAGCAAAACCTGAGCGGGCGTAACGGAACTGTTGATCGACGTTTCGAGCATGCGCGCGGGCAAGAAGGCAATGAGGCCGATGATGAAGGCAGCCATCAGCAGGCAAACGTTGCGGCGCGTGATCATTTTGCGGTGGCGCCTGCAGGAGCCGCAGGGCGCGAAGGGTCGGCCAGTTTCATGTCGACCGAGACTTCGCGATTGCCGCTGGGCAGTGCCTGCACGGACAGCGTGGCGATGCGCAACGGGAAACGCGACTGCGCTTCATTGACGCGATCCCACCACGCGGCATAAGCGATCTTTGGAACGACGATGCGGAAGGCGCGATTGGCATCAAGACTGACTTTCGTTCCTTCGCCGAACAGCGCCTGCAACTGTGCGGGGTCCGCTGCAGCGCGCGCTGGCGGCACCGCTGTGCCGGCGGCATTGAGTTGCGAGATTTCCTGCGCCTGCAATTTCATCTGCGCGAGCTGCGCCGACATTTGCGGCAATGCGGTGATCAGGCGCTGCCGCTCGCGGGCCAGCGGCAGCCAAACGTAGGCAATCAGCAGCAGTATCGCCACTACCGTGCCGCCAATTGCGATCATTCGTCGTTGACGCAATTCGAGCCCATGCCAGCGCTGTTGCAACGGTGCGATTGCCGTCGACAGCTGCGACGATAGTTTTGATAGCGCAGTCATCAGCTACCTGCCTTCACGCTGATGCGTACTCGCGCCGCCGAGGAGCCTGTGGTCCCAGGCAGTCGGCTGATGCTGGCATTCGGTGTCGCGGCGACGGCTTGATTGAGGGCATTTTCCAGCTCCGCATTGGGCAAGTCCGCATCCAATGTCGCAACGCCATTTTCGAACCGCAGCGCAACAACGGCTGCAGCACCGGGCAGCGATTGCATCATCTGCGTCAGCTGCGAAATCAGTGCGCGGGCGTCGCCTTCGCTTGCCATTCCGCGCTCGCTTTTCAACTGTTCCAGATTGCGCTTCATCTGCAGCGGCGCATCGACAATGGCCTGCGCGGCTGGAAAAGCCTGCTTGAATACTTGCGCCATTTCCTGCTCCAGCGCAACGCGCTGGTTATTGATGCGAAAATTGTCCACCAGCATGAAGATGAATTGCGTCGCTGCGATAAGTGCAGCGGCGATCAACGCGGGCCGCAACAGGCCCAACCATTTCGAACCGGTATCGCGACCAGCGAATTCGCCGGCCAGCAGATTGGCGTTGCGGCTGGCGGTGAGCAAGGCGTGATGGTTAGGTGATGGCGTCGCGGGCTTGACCGGCACGCCTAGCGCCTGAGACCACTCTGCAGCAAGACCGGCATTCGCCGATTGCAAGGCAAGCGCCGACGGGGCCGCCGGATGTTCGCGCGCTTCTTTCAGCGCCAGTGTCAGGCCAAATGGGGGTTCGTGTCCGCTGCCGCTATCGAAGTTGTAAACGAAGCCGTCGGCGCGTCGCGCAAAGCCATGTGCACCTTCAATCGCCACACTCCACTCGCCGGCATTTACCGGTATTGCCGTGGCGCTGGAGACCAGACTGTCCGGCGCAATGCCGCTCTGTTGCAGCCAACCCAGCGCATTGCGCAGCCAGCTCTTGTCGATCGCGGCAATGACATGTTTTCCGTCCGCCGCCGGCCCCAGCACCACTGCGTGAACCGTGGAAGGGTCGATGGTCAGCTTGTCCTCGATGGCGTAACGCAGCAGGGCGTCGCGTTTGGCTGGTGATACAGCCGGCAGCGCGGTCTCGATGAACAGCAGGTGGTTCACCGGTGCCACTGCGATGGTCCGGTCCGCACGTGGAATGTCCATTAACGCCGATGTGCCGGAGCGCAGCGGCGAGCCGCTGCCATCGAGCAGCGTCCAGGATGCGCTGGCGTCGTCGAACTTCGTCTGGTCTGGGATGAAAAGGAGGAGGATCAAGGGGCAGAGGTAGCGATGGTGCGGGACGCTCTAATTAAGGTCAGTTCTAAGCCAGACTAGGCGCGATCAGAAAAATTTTGACGCAGCATATGTCTTATATGTAAGGAAAAATTTTTCTGTGAGCAACAACGTATGGCGACGAAATGAGCTTAATTAGAGCGTCCCTAGTCGTTTCTGACCCAGATTATACTGGGCCATCTATCGCCAGCAGCACCCCCAAGTTCACGCCGCTGCAGCAGGGCGGATTGGCGTACCTGCGCGCCATTGTTGTCGATCGCCAGATAGACTGAAAAAAAAGCGCTTTTGACGTCGATCGATTGATCGATCACCGCCGGCGGGCTCTTGGACAGGAATTCCTTCACCCCGCCATTGCCATCGACTTGGGAAAAGGGTTTTGTCAGGCGCAGCTTTATCAATGCACCGATTTCGTCGTTGCTCATATCCGGCAGCAATGCCGCCAACACCTCGGCTGGCGCGGTGTTGATATTGATCTTGCTGCGCGTGGGGAGGGCGGTTACGAAGGGGCGCAGCCGGCCAATTATTTCGGCATTGAAGCCGGCAACGCGTTGCAACTCTTCGATCTGCAGCATGCGCTGGTTGGCGGCGCGCGTCGGAATGGGTGATGCCATATACATCGCCGTTTCTGCGCCGCCGGGAAAGGTGATGTCGTCGTCGGCATCAATCCAGTCGAGCACCGCGTGGGCGAGGTCGGGGTTGAGCTTGAGGTCGGTCAGCAGACGGCGGAATATCGCTACGTCGACTTCGCTCCTGGTTCCGTCGTCTTTCAGCAGATTGTTGAGGTTGAACAATCCCGCGTCGTCCCGTAGTGAACCCGATGCCGTCGCGCCGTCGATCGGCACCGCCATCAAGCCTTGCGTCCACTGTTGGGTCAGATCGACGCGCATGGACTTCTTTTGCATCTCGAATACGATGGCGCGCGCCCAGTCCAGTGTCGGTCGGGCGTAGAGCGTGGCCTGCGCACGGTCAGTAGCGCGCACGGTGCGGGTGAGGGCGTGGCTCTGCTGCGAGAGCAGAAAAGCGGCGATGCT
>JAEUNB010000298.1 GCA_016790625.1 Betaproteobacteria bacterium
CTCTTCGCGCGACCAGATCAGCTTGATCGGCGTGCCGGGCATTTCCTTGGCAATCGCCACCACCTGCCGCACCCAGTCGTGAATCGCGCCGCGCCGGCCGAAGCCGCCGCCAAGATGAATCTTGTACACCTCGCACTTGGTATTGGGCAGGCCGGAGGCTTCCGACGCTGCCGCGAGTGCGGCTTCACCGTTCTGCGTCGGCGTCCACACTTCGCATTTGTCCGGCGTGTAGCGCGCGGTGGCGTTCATCGTTTCCATGCAGGCATGGTTCTGGTGCGGATAGGAATACACCGCTTCGACCTTGCTGGCGGCCGCCGCAATCGCTGCCGCCGCATCGCCTGCCTTGTTGCCGATCACGGCATCCTTGGCATCGAGCCCTTCCTTCAACACCTGTGCGAAGGTTTCGCTGGAGAGCTTCGCGTTCGGGCCTTCATCCCACTCGATCTTCAGTGCATCGAGCGCGGTCTTGGCACGCCACCAGGTATCGGCCACCACCGCGACCGCGTAGTCGCCGACCTTCACCACTTTTTTCACGCCGGGGCGGCTCAGCACTGTGCTTTCGTCGTAACTCTTCACCTTGCCGCCGAACACCGGACAGGCCTTGATCGCAGCATTCAGCATGCCGGCCATCTTGAAATCCATGCCGTACACCTGCTTGCCGGTGGTCTTATCCACGGTATCCAGCCGCGCCATGCGCTTGCCGGCGAGCTTCCAATCCTTCGGGTCTTTCAGTTTCACCGTGTCCGCAGCGGGCGGTGTCAATTTCGATGCCGCTGTCGCGACCTTACCGTACGTCGTGGTGCGCTTCGAGGGGGCGTGTGTGATCACGCTATTGACCACGGTGCATTCCGCCGCCGGCACTTTCCACTCATCCGCCGCTGCTTGTACCAGCATCGTGCGCGCGATCGCGCCGCCCTTGCGCACGTAGTCCTGCGATTCGCGGATGCCGCGGCTGCCACCGGTGGAGTAATTGCCCCACACGCGATTGCGCGCGAGGTTCTGCCCCGGCGTTGGATATTCGGTCGTCACCTTGGCCCAGTTGCATTCCAGCTCTTCGGCGACCAACTGCGCGAGTCCGGTCAGCGTGCCCTGGCCCATTTCGGAGCGGGCGATGCGGATGACGATCGTGTCGTCCGGCTTCACCACCACCCAGGCGTTCACCTCGGCAGGCGCTTTGGCCGTGACGCTCGCCACGGCTTGCGCATCGGCGTTTTTGATGAAAGGAATATGAAAGCCCACCACCAGCGAACCGGCAGCGGCACCAGTGCCTTGCAGGAAGCGGCGGCGCGAAGGTTTGGTTGCGTTTTTCGTTGCGCTTACAACGTCAGAGGTGCTCATGATGCACTCCCTTCGGTCGCAGCCAAGTCAGCGACGTGAATGATGCCGCCGTTATTGTCGGCCTTCTTCGTCTTGCTGCCCGCGCCAACTGACTTGATCGCGGCACGCACGCGGTTGTAAGTTCCGCAGCGGCAAATATTGGTCATTGCTTCGTCGATTTCCTTGTCGGTCGGGTTCGGTTTGGCTTTCAGCAGCGCGGTCGCGGCCATGATCATGCCAGACTGGCAGAAGCCGCACTGCGGCACATCGAGCGCCACCCAGGCTTTTTGCACCGGGTGAGAGCCGTCTTTCGACAGGCCCTCGATGGTGGTGATTTTTTGCGTAGGCTTGATCGCGGAAGCCGGCATCGCGCAACTGCGCGTCGGCACGCCGTCGATATGCACCGTGCACGCGCCGCACTGGGCGATGCCGCAGCCGTACTTGGTGCCGGTCAGTCCCAGCTGCTCGCGCAGCACCCACAACAGCGGCGTTCCGTCGTCCGCCTGATAGTCCTGCACCTTGCCGTTCACATTCAGCTTTGCCATGACCTGCTCCTCGTAATGGACATTCCGTATTGCGCGCGTTGTTGTCGATGCTATTGCTGCTGGTCCGAATTCGCGACCGGCGCCCCTGCAATGACTGTCTGCGGAGCGTGAGGTTCCAAAGCATGTTATTGCGCGGCGGGAGCGAAAGCAATTCGCCGGCGTAGCAGCAGTTTTGCGTGGCGGTGGGGTATCGCCGGGGTAAGGAGGGCTGATGAAGCCAGAATTGAAACTCAAGCACTGGAGCGGGGTTTGGGCCATTTATGCTTGGAGAAGCGCGCCGGTGTTGGAGTTTGTTTTTTTGCCGTCACATGCATAGATCGATGCCAGAACCTCGCGATCTCTTGATTATGTTTGGCACGGTACTCGTTAGTAGCTGACGAAAATGCGTGAACTTCCTTCTTTTAGCCTTACTCCTTCCACCACCAAAGCTTTGCCTTCGACAACAAGTGGATAAAACTCCTTGCGACCACTCTCGCCGAAAGTTGCCTCTTGAAGCAATGAAAGCGCAAAGTCACGAAGAGCTTGCCGCGTTGAAAACTCCAAATAGATATCGCGGTTGTCGTTGTCCACGATCACAGTTAGTAGCTGTCGTTCATCGTTCAGCACCGCTAACGAAGGCGCTTCACTTCCATCTCGCGTAACAATAAACGCTTCAGAGTCTTTGGCAGTCATCTGGCAAACCCTTCTTCCTTTAAGTCTCAATCGAGATATCGAATCGTCACCGCCGGCGCTCCACCCGTCAGTTCCACATGCAGCGCCGAATATTCCGGCACTTCCACCCAGGTCGAGGTGTCACGCGTCAGCGGTTCCGACGCAACGATGATGGAGTCGGCATTCGCAGCACCCCCGGTCATGCGCCATTCCGCGCCATCGGGGCCGTCGTGCAAACCGTAGCGGCTGCCGAGCGTGTACCAGAGCGAGAGAAAGTTGAGATTGGCTTCGTGCACGCGGGTGGGATCGTCGGTGGCGTAGCAGCCGAAATCGAAGCAGTAGCGCACCGCGGCGAGCTGCGTGCCGTCGGTCATGAACAGGTTGACCGATGACGACAGCGCGATGCCTAGTACTTGCCGAGCGGCGCGTATGACTTCGAGCGCATGGGCGATGGCGGTGAGCAATTCGTCGCGCGTGGGATTGCGAGTCGCGTCCGGCAGCGCCGAGACGATAAGCGCGTAAATCCATTCGCTGTCGGTGGTGCCGCGAATATGCGGCAACCAGCGCGGATTCACTTCGCGCGCCAGTAGCGGCTTCATCTCCGCCATGCGCGCGAGATCGCCGTTGTGTGCCATCGCCAGCGGCACACCGGGAAACTGGAATGGATGCACGTTCTGCAGCGAGATATCGACCGTGGTGCTGTAGGCCACGCCGCGCACATGGCCCAGCACGCAGGACGCTTGCACTTTCTCGGCCAGATTTTTCAGATTGCGATCGAACACCGGCAGCGAGGGCGAGCCGTAGGTAAACGGCGTCTGCGGCGAAGGCGATTGCGGATCCCACGCGCGCAAGCCAAAGCCGGCCAGGTTCAGCATGTGCAGCATCTTCGGCATATAACTTTGTCGCACCAGCGCGGAGTCGGGCTGGAACAGCAAGTTATCCAGCAGGACGGGCTGACCTAAATAGAGGAGGGCGCGGCACATGGGAATTATGTCGTCCTATAGACGATTTCGTAATTCATAACGCGAATTCCCCTCTCCTGGCCTGTCGGCCATCCTCTCCCGTAAACGGGAGAGGAAAGAAATGAATTGCACCTTTCCCTGGTTGACTGACGATGTTCATCTCTCTCCCGCTTGCGGGAGAGAGACCGAGAGAGAGGGCAAGCGGTGTCTGCAATAAAGAGAACATCAATAGTTGAATGTCGGCGAAAAATGAAGCTGCCCGTCATCGACCTGCGTAAAATAAGTTGAGCACATTCTGCGCCCGACCATGACCGCCTTCAACCCGTTTGATGCATTTCGCGCGACCGCCATCTGCCGCGATCTCGATGAGGCAGCCGCAGCGCAAATCTTTGCGCTGGCCGAGCCGGTTTCGTTTCTGGCCGGTAGCCGTCTGGTGCGGCAGGGCGAAACTTCCCGCGGCGCATATCTGATCCGCTCTGGAACTATCGAAGTACGCGTATCGCTGCCGGGTGGTGGTGACAAAACCGTGGCGACACTGGGCGATGGCAGCATGTTCGGCGAAATGGCGTTGCTGGAGCATGGGCTGTGCAGTGCGAGCGTAGTTGCAGTCAGCAATGTCGATGGCTGGTTTATCGAGCACGAACCGTTTCGCGCGCTCACCGCCGGGCGCAACGCGGCGGCGCTGGCGATACAGCGCACCATCACGCAAGGCTTGGTCGAACGGCTGGGGGCGCTGAATGCCGAGTTGCGAAAGCATCCGGCGCCGGAAGACCGGCCCGTTGCAAAAGCGAAATCGACAGTGGCAACTGATCCGCTGGCCGGACTGCCACGCACTCGTCATGCCGCCTTCGCGTACCGCTCGTTTCTGCCCATCCTGCCGTTCTTCTCCGGCTTCTCTGTTGACGAAATCGATGCAGTCACCGCCAATGCGCGCGTGCTGGACATCCCGCGTGGTCACGATGTGTTCCAATCCGCTCAGGCTGCTTCGGCCTGCTATCTGGTGGTGCGCGGCGCGGTCGAGGCCTGTGCCGAAGTCGATGGTCGCGAACGCCGCATGGCGCTGCTCGGCCCCGGCTCACTGGTGGGTTACCTGAGCGTGTTGCGCGGTATGCCGCACAGTGCGGACGCACGGGCGCGCGAGCAATCATTGCTGCTGGAATTTGCTGCGGACGACTTTATGGCGATTTACAACGGGCTTTCCGGCGCCGAAGTGAAAATGCAGCATGCGATCCATCGCAACCTGTTGCAGTCGCTGGCGCGCAGCAATTCGCATCTATCGCGGCTGGTTTCGCAGGCCAGATTGAGCGAATCGCTGAAGAACCGCCTGCTTGGAGTCGGCATTTAGACAGGATTCATCTGGTGATCAATACTGCTCGGAAAATGAAGCGGGCGTGCGTTGCCGCCTTTATTTCGCCAGTATTCTCGTTTATGTTTGAGAGCATGCATACACGGATTCTCGCGATGATCGGGGCGATGTTGGTCGTTTGGTACGTATCTGCCGGATTCGTGTCCGAGTATCTGTTCTCATCGCGAATAGCGAGTGAGGCGATCTTCGATTTGCTCATAGCGTACAGGGGACGGTTCGCGATTCCTGAGCAGCCAACAATTGACACGCTGGTTTTTGTAACGAACCTTGCGGGTGGTGCTTTTGGTTTATTCGTTGCTGCTGCGGTGGGCTATTGCATATGTAGCCACTGGGCAGTCAAGTCCGGCCCCATCGTTGCCTGCAAGTAGTTAGTGGGGCCGGCGGATACCGTCTCATTGCGGCGACAATCGAGGCAGAACTTTTTGCGGATAGTGCGCCCTTAGAATAGAGGCCGCCACAGCTTGTTTGGCGGCCCCCTTTATTTACGTCTCTCATTCCCCGGACTCCGTCTTGAGTTTTCGTTTCGTCATTGGCTCGCTGCTGATCGTTTTGTTGGGAGGGCTGCCGGCCATGCCGGCGTTGGCGCAAGCCGTCGATTACGAAGTCGAGATCGATGCGCCGGAAGGTGTGAAGATCTTTCTGACCGAAAATCTGGCGCTGTTCAAATGGCGCGGCAATGAGCGCGTCGACGCCGAACAGCTGCGCCGTCTGGTCGATGCCAGCAAAGCGGAAATCGAAACCCTGCTGGCCGCTGACGGTTTCTACGCCCCCACCATTGAAGAGAAGTTGGAGCAGGTGGGTGGCAAATGGTCGGTGCGTATCAAGGTCGAGCCCGGCAAGCTGGTGCGAGTGGCAGAGGTCAAGCTTGATTTCATCGGTGCAATCGCCAAGGTGCCTGAAACAGAAAGCCCGAAGATCGCCGATCTGCGCGCCGATTGGCCGCTGGTCAAGGACGATGTGTTCCGCCAGTCAACCTGGGAAGCGGCGAAGAAAAAGCTGATCGAGGATTTGATCGTTGTTCGCTATCCACAAGCCGCGCTGGCAGAGAGCCGTGCCGAAGTGAATGTGGAAACGGGATTGGCGACGCTGGTAGTCAAAGTGGACAGTGGGCCGGCGGTGACGTTTGGCGATCTGATGATCAACGGCCTGCAGCGCTATCCGCGATCGACCGTCGTCAACCTCAACCCGATCCGCCCCGGACGAACCTATCGACAATCCCAACTGCTGGAATATCAGCGCCGGCTGCAGGACACAGGCTACTTCATGCGCGTGGATGTGAGCGCCGAAGTGCCGGCCGATGCGACTATTGATGCGGACAAAACCGTTGCACCGGTGGTGGTGACGGTGGATGAACACAAATTGCAGCGCGTCGAACTGGGCGCCGGTTACAGCACCAATACCGGCGCGCGCGGCCAGGTGGCGTACGAGCGGCTTAACCTGTTCGATACCGCCATCAAGCTGAAGGTGACCTCGCTGCTGGAAACAAAGAAACAGGTGGGCACGGTCGGCTTCGTATTCCCAAGCAGCGATGAAGGTGTGCGCGACAGCGTTGCGACTACCTACCAACGCGAGGACGTGCAGAACGAAGTCACGCGCACTACCGCGATATCGGCGACGCGCGCATGGGGGCGGCCGGTGTGGGAGCGCAGCATCACGCTGCTGTACGGGCGCGAGCGCAAGGACGTGCTGGGTGACGGCGGCATCTCATCGACATTCAGCCAAACGTTGTCGGCCAATTTCAGCTCGACCTGGCGGCGCACCGACAATCTGCTGTCGCCGACGCGCGGTTACCTGCTTAATCTGCAAGCGGGCGGCGCACCGGTGAAGCTGCTTTCCAGCACGCGTTTCGCGCGGGTGTACGGCAAGATCACCGGTTACTTTCCGATGGGAGAAAGCAATACGTTGATCCTGCGCGGCGAAGCCGGTGCGATTGCCGCCGACACGCGCAACGGCATTCCAGCCGATTACCTGTTCCGCGCCGGCGGTGATCAGTCGATGCGCGGCTATGGTTATCAACAACTGGGCGTGCGCGATGGCGCGGCGGTGGTTGGCGGACGCTATCTCGCGGTCGGCAGCGCAGAGGTGGTTCACTGGCTGGCACCGCGATACCAGAACTGGGGCGTGGCGGCGTTTGTCGATGCCGGCAACGCAGCGGATAAGCCTTCCGATCTGAAGCCGGTCTATGGCTATGGCCTGGGCGCGCGCTGGAAAAGCCCGGTGGGTGTGATCAATCTCGATGTGGCATATGGCCAGCAGGTGCGCGAGACGCGGCTGCACTTCTCGCTCGGGGAGAGCTTCTGATGCGCGCCGCACGCTGGATCTGGAAGGCACTGCTGATATTGGCCGTCGTGCTGCTGGCGCTCCTGCTGGTGGCTGCCTGGTTGGCGGGGCGCGAAAGCACGTTGCAATATGCGGTTGAGCAGCTGGTGGGAAAGACCAATGGTGAGATCACCGTGCTGGGCACGCGTGGCGGTCTGTACGAAGGCGTCGCCTTTGATCGCGTTCAGGTGCGCGGTAAGAACCAGTTGATCACGCTGGAGCAGGGCGTGGTGCGTTGGGATCCCGGCGCATGGCTGACCGGTACCTTGCTCGTCACGCATGCCGAGATCAAGAAAATCACGATTGAAGTCACCGGTTCGTCCAATGAGCCGATGGTGGAGCCCGCTTCGCTGGAGCTGCCGGTTGATGTCGTTGCATCACAGGTGAAGGTTGGTGTGATCGACATTCGACAGGGTGAACGCATCACGCGGCTCACCGAAGTCGATGGCGCACTGCGCTATGGCCGGCGGCAATGGGATCTGCAGAAGTTGTCGCTGCACACACCATGGGGTGCGGTGAACGCCAAGTTGCGACTGGAGGCAAAGCGGCCGTTTGCGGTGGAAGGTGACATCGGCGTGCAGCAGGACAAAGGCAATCTCGCCTACCGCACCAGCACCAAACTGGAGGGCGCACTGGCTGAGTTGCGCAGCAATACCGGTGTGGCGCTCAAGTCGAAAAATGGCAATGTGAATGGCAGGGTCGCTGCGTTGCTTGCGCCATTCAAGCCGCAGCCTTTGGTGAGTGCGCAGATTGACGTGCCGGCATTTTCTCCGCGAGCCTGGAATGCCGATTGGCCCGAGGGCAAGCTGTCGATCAATGCATTGCTCGCACCCGCAACAGCAGGTGAGGACGGCACCTTTACCGGACAAATAAAAATCAGCAACGAGATGCCGGGCTTGATCGACCAGCAAAGAGTGCCGGTGAAAACACTGTCGGCCGCATTTACCGGGGACATCAATCGTGTCGCCTTGAGCGATATCAGCATCGACCTTGGTGCAGGCGGTCAATTCGCCGGAGGTGGTGAGTGGGTCGGTGGCGCAACCAACAAATCCAGACTTGCTTTGCAGACGAAGAATCTGAATCTGTCCGGCGTCCATGGCAAGCTCAAGCCCACAGCCATTCGTGGCGACATTGCGCTCGCGCCCAACGGTGATGCCTGGCAAGTCACGGCAAAACTCGCCGAGCAAAAACTTGGCGTGCAACTGGATGCCAACATCACCAAAGAGCTGGTCGACCTGAAGAGCGCGCAGCTGAGCGCAGGCAAGGGCGTGCTTGATGTGCGCGGCCAGATGAAGCTGACCGGACAGCGGACTTTCAACTTAGCCGGAAAACTGCGGCAATTCAATCCGGCCGATTTCGGCAGTTATCCGGCGGCGGACTTGAATGCCGATCTGAAACTTGACGGTCTCGCCGATGAGGCCTGGCAGGTGCGCACTGATCTCACGCTGGCGGCAAGTCGTTTCATGAACCGGCCCTTGTCCGGTAAAGCCGTCGTTGCCGCTTCGGCGCAATCCGTGCGCGATGTGGATATTGCGCTTGCGGTTGGCGCCAATCGGCTCACCGCGCGTGGCGGTTTCGCGTTAAAAGGCCTAGGCGCATCCAACGCGCAAAAACTGGTGTGGTCGCTCGACGCGCCGCGTCTCGCGGAGTTGAGCAATGACTTGTCCGGCAACCTCGTTGGCAATGGAGAGGCGGTCGGCAGTCTGGACGCAGCAACCTTGTCCGCCACGCTGGAAGGCCGCGATCTGCGTGCGCTGGGCGAACATCGCGTCAAGTTGCTGAACGGCCGCGCGAGGGTCGAATTGAAAAGCGGCGCCAATGTGGACGACGCATTAATCGATGCAGAACTTTCGCTGCAGGACTATGTGTCGAGCAAGATTTCGCTGACGCGGGCCAACGCCAAAATCGAGGGCCAGCGTTCTGCTCACAAGTTGAAGCTCGCGGCGGCCAATGCCGATCTCGACCTCAATGCCGCCGCAAGCGGTGCATGGGAGAACGGCAAACTATGGCGTGGGCGAGTAACCGATCTCAGCAATCGCGGCCGCATTCCATTCGCCCTAAAGGCGCCTGTGTCGCTGATCGCTGCGCTGCCGGGTCGCATCGAGATGGATGCCGCCGTGGTGGAAGTCAGCGGAGGGCAGCTTAATGTCGAGAATTTCCGACTGGTCGATGGCAACATCGCGACCCGCGGCAATGCCCGTGGCCTGCCACTCGCGCTGGCGGTGTCATTTTCCGAACCATTGAAACGAAACCTTGAGTCGACACTGAGACTTGGTGCGGAATGGAACATCGCGACCGACGTGAAGCGCGGCAGCAACGCCGGCGCCGATGGCAGCCTGCGCGTGTTCCGTGAATCGGGCGATCTGGTGTTTCTCATCGACTCACGTCTGCCTGCGGGCATCGAGCAACTTGAGCTGAAAGCACAGATGACAGAAGGCGAAGTGAGTGCGTCGTTCAATGCTCGCGGAAGACAGATTGGCTCGATACAGGTGGATACGCGCACGCGCACCGAGCGGCGTGATGGCATCTGGGGCATTCCGGCCAGTGCGCCGCTGCAGTTAAAGGGCGAGATCGATGTGCCCTCATTGGTCTGGGCATCGCGTCTGGCCAGTGAGCCGGGATTGACGGTTGATGGTGCGTTGCGTGCCTCCATCATCGGTGATGGAAGTTTCGGCACACCGCGTCTGCGTGGGCAAGCAACCGGGCGGGCTCTTAAATTGCGCTGGGCTGATCAGGGACTCAACTATCGTGATGGCGAATTCGATGCCGAATTTACCGGCGACAGCCTGGACGTCAAGCGGTTGGTGATGCTGGCCGGTGAAGGGCGCATGGAGGCACAGGGCAATGTTTCCATCTCGGGTGTGAAGACCAGCGGCAAACTGACCGCAAAGCTCGACCGGTTCGAAGCGGTTTCACGTCCGGACCGATTGGTGGTGGCCAGTGGTGAAGGCGCGCTTCAGCTCGACGACAACCGGTTGACGGTGAGTGGCAAGCTGCGTGCTGATCGAGGCTTCTTCGAGCTGCCGGAAAAAAGCGATGTAGTCCTGAGCGACGATGTGACCATCATCGGTAAAGCGGGTGCCAAAGAAGCGACCAGAATGAAAACGCGGGTCGATCTCAACCTTGATCTCGGCGAACAGTTCAAGGTGCGTGGTGCCGGGCTCAATGGAAAACTGGCGGGCGCGATGCGCGTGGTGAGTGCGGATGCCGGTTTGCCGCGCGCCGTTGGCACCCTGCGCATCGAGGAAGGCACTTATACGGTCTATGGCCAGAAACTCACCGTCGAACGCGGTTTACTGAGCTTCGCCGGCCCCATCCACAATCCGGGTATCAATCTGCTGGCGGTACGGAAGACGGCGCAGGCTGGTGTGGGTGTGGAGGCGGGCGTGGAAGTCAGCGGCAGCGCCAATGCGCCGAAAGCCAAGCTGGTGTCGACGCCGAATGTCTCTGAAACCGAGAAACTTTCCTGGCTGGTGCTGGGACGTGGATTGGAGAGTTCGAGCAAAGCGGACTTCAGCCTGCTGTCGGCAGCAGCCAGCGGTTTGCTGGGGTCGAGTCAGGGCGCATCGCTGCAATCGAAGATTGCCAACACACTTGGTGTGGATGAGATTGGCATCACGCCGGCGGCAGCGGGACAGGACAGTTTCCTGTCCGTCGGCAAACGAATTTCAAGCAAGCTCTATGCGACGTATGAGCAGGGGCTGGGCAAGGTGTCGAACATCATCAAAATCCGCTACGTGATTTCGCCGCGCTGGTCGCTGCAGGCACAGGCGGGTACGGAGAGTGCGGCCGACGTGTTGTACACCATCGCGTTCGACTGATCTGGTGTGGTTAGGCCGGAAGTATCAGCGTGACCGAGAGGCCACCGCCTTCACGATTGTTGATCGTGATCCTCCCGCCGTGGGCCTCGATAATTTCGCGCGCCAAAGCCAGTCCCAGTCCGGTGCCGCTGCGCTTGGTCGAGTAAAACGGCACCAGCGCATTCGACATGATGGTTTCGGTCATGCCGGTTCCACGGTCACTCACCTCGATCAATATGGAATCCTGGACTTGACGCACCGACAGGCAAACGTGCTCCGGGGTCGAGCCCGACTCGTGCGCATTCTTCAGCAGATTGATCAGCGCCTGCTCCATCTGCGCGACATCAAAAGCGGTCGACTTTTCCGGCAAATCACCGATCAGATTAAAGGCGATCTGCGACTGCAGGCTGGAGATGAAGTGCTGCCAGGTGGTTGCTTCCTTTCGCGGTGCCGGCATCTTGGCGAATCGCGCGTAACCGGCGATAAAGCCTTCCAGATGACGCGTGCGCTCGGCGATGGTGAGGAGAATCTCGGGCAGGCGATCGGTTTGTCCGCGCCGCAACAGTTCCGTACCGGAGTTGGTCAGCGAGGTGACCGGCGCCAGCGAATTGTTGAGCTCGTGGCTGATAACGCGGATTACCTTCTTCCAGGTTTGCACTTCCTGCCGGCGCAGTTCCACCGTCAGATGGCGCAACAGCAGCAATTCGTGACGGCGACCGTTCAGACTGAAATTGCGTCGCGCGAGATGGTAGGTCTCATCCTCGTCTTCGCCTTCTTCAACCTCACCGCTTCGCGCGACGGTGAATAGTCCGTCACCGCCACGGTCAATTGCTTCGCGCAGCGAGCTTGCGGTGGAGGCGAGCACTTCCTGCAGGCTGTGACCTTCGAGTTTGCGCCCCTGGTTCAGCAGCTGGCGCGCAGCAAGATTGGCAAACACGATGGCACCCCGGTCGGCAATCAGCAGCATGGCGACCGGGGTGTTCTGCACCATTGAATCAAGCAGCAGCTCGCGCTGAATCAAATCCAGGCGCTGTTCACGCAGGACCTTGCCCAGATCATTGTGCGCTTCGACCAGATCACCCAGCTCATCGTTATGCCGCCAGTGCAGGCCGAAAGAGTAGTCGCCGTCCTGATAGCTGGCCACCGTTCCACCCAGCGCGCGGAACATGGCGAACAGCGGATCGAGCTGATGACGCACGACCACGATGACCAGCGGCAGCATGATCAGTATCGACAGCAGCGCAACGGTTAATGTGCTGTCAGGCAACAGGAAACTGAGTGTCAGGGCGACCGCAATGGCAACGATGATCAGCAGGGCCGTTACGGCGACAACTCTCGCGGCCAGGGAAATTCGCCAGCGGGTGCTGGTGCGCATTAGGCGGCTGAACTGCTGCGGCTGATGCCGAGGCGTTCCATACGCCGGTACAGCGCCTGCCGGCTTAGCCCCAGTTCAGCGGCAGCCTGTGAGATCACGCCGGAAGCGCGTGTCAGCGCCTGCTCGACCGTTTCCTTGTCCAGCTCCACCGCCGTATCGGTCACTTGTCCACTCGCGGAGGGCAAACCCAGGTCTGCCGCAGCAAGAGCTTTGCCCTGTGCCAGCAGGCTGGCGCGCTGCATTACATTCTTGAGCTCGCGCACATTGCCCGGCCAGGGGTGATTGAGCAGGGCCGCAACAGCGGAGGCATCAAGCGAGCGGTGTTTGTCCAGAAAATGTTCAGCCAGCGCGAGAATGTCGTCCGGCCGTTCAGCCAATGCGGGCAAGCGCAATTCGATGACGTTGAGCCGATAGAGCAGATCCTGGCGAAAGGTGCCGGCCTTGATCATCGCCGGTAGCTCCGCGTTGGTGGCGCTGATGATGCGTACCTTGACCTGGCGTTCGCGCGTCGAGCCCAGGCGCTGGAATCGCCCTGTTTCCAGCACGCGCAATAGCTTGACCTGCCCGGCGAGCGATAGATTGCCGATCTCATCCAGAAACAGCGTGCCGCCGTCGGCGGCTTCGAACTTTCCTTCGCGTGCCACTGTGGCGCCGGTATAGGCGCCGGCATCTGCGCCGAACAATTCCGCTTCAATCAGGTCCGCCGGCAGTGCACCGCAGTTGAGCGTGACGAAAGGCCCGTCGCGCACCGATGAATTGGCTTGGATGATCTCAGCGATTCTCTCTTTGCCGGCGCCATTGGGGCCGGTGATCAGCACCGGTACATCCGCGCGCGCTACCTGACAGGCCATGTCCAGCACGCGTTCGGTCGCGCTGTCCTGCCATACCAGTCCGCGCAGGTCGAAGTTTTCCTCCAGCTGCCGCTTCTGGCGGCGTTCGCGTTGCAGACGGTGTTGCAGCGCGCGATTCACTTGCCCGAGCTCGATAAGGTTCTTCACCGTTGCGATCAGGCGCTGATCGTCCCACGGTTTGCCGAGATAGTCGGCAGCGCCGGCCTTTACCAGATCGACAGCGGTATCGAGCGAGGTCCAGGCCGTGAGCAGGATGACCGGCAGGTCTGGGTGATGCTCGCGGATGCGGCGGAACAGCGCTACACCCTCAGCGCCCGAGGTGGTGTCGTTGGTGAAGTTCATGTCCTGAATCACCAGGTCGACATGCGACTTCGCCAGCAGTTTTAGTCCCTCCGCCGGCGAGGTGGCAGATAGCGTTTCAATCTCGTGCAGCGACAACAGCACGTCCAACGCCATCGCTATCGAGCGATTGTCGTCAATGACGAGAACGGTGGGCATCGGCGCGGGAGTAATCAAGTCTCATATTTTACGCACGGGCGATTTGACTGGTGCGTACTACGCGCTGCGCGTCGCGATGGCGGGCGAAATGCTCGCCGCACGCCACGCGGGGCCGTAGACCGCGACCAGACCCAGCAGCCACAGGGCTCCGGCCCCATACGCAAGGTAAGTCAGTGGAAGTTTGGTCATCTCGAGCTGGCTCACCAACAGTTGGTTCAGACCGACCGCCAACAGCAACCCGGCAACCACACCGCCACTGGTGATGAGGAAATTTTCCACTATGAAGTAGCGCAGGATGTCGCGCTTGCGAGCGCCCAGCGCGCGGCGCACGCCGATGAGTTTTTTCCGCTGTGCGACCCGCAGTGTGGCCATGCCAACAATCCCGCTGGCGGTCACCAGCAGCAGCAATCCGCAAACCGCCAATAGCATCCACACCAGTGCGCGCTCGTTGCGATAGCGCTCAATGCGATCGGTCTCCATCGTCCGCGCACGCACGATCATGGGAACCGGCGACGCCTTGCGCAGCACGGCTTCCGCCTCCGCCATGACGCGGTCGCGCTGGCCGGGTTCGGTACGGACGGCGATGCGTGAGAACGGTGTCGATATGCGGACCGGGATGATCGCCGAATATTCACCGGTCGGCTTGATTGATGCGCCGGTGGATTGCAGCCGCTCGACCACACCGATGATGCGTGTTTCTGCAGCGCTGTCTCCCGTACCGTACAAAATCGTCTTGCCGATAACACTGGACGCGCCGGGAAAGAGGAAATCCGCCAGCGGCTTGGTGATGATCACTCCTTTGGGGAATTTTTTGTCGAGGTCTTCAACTTCAGTATCGAGTTCGCTGATATCGCCGGCATTGAAATCGCGACCGTCCACCAGCTTCAGGCCCAGCGTCTTGATCAGCGGATCAGCGCTGAAATACATCGATACGCTGGCGCTGCTGCGTTGCTGCTTGCGATCCAGCGACCAGCCGCTGGTCGAACCGGAGCGCGACAGCGGCATTTGGCTGGTCTGCGAGACCGACACCACGCCGGGAATGGCCGAAAGCGCTTCAACGTCACGCTGCTGTTGCGCCAGCGTATCGACGTGCGATCGCTTCTGCAGCGGGCGAGTTGACATATAGAAAATGCTCGACTCGTCGGCGACACCCGATGGCCGTGCCGAGGCCGCCTGACGCAGACTCACGACATAGAGCGCGTTGGCGAGAATGGCCAGGCTGATCGCAACCTGTATGGCGATAAGGAGCGGAGCGGTCTTGCTGCGAAGCAGCGCGGACAAAATGGGACGGATTTCCATGATCGTTCCTTGGTGCGTTATTGCGATTTGAGTTGGATGGCCGGCGTCACCTGACAGGCGCGCCAGGTGGGCAGCAGGCCGGCGAGCAAACTGGCGACCAGGGCCATCACAATGGTGAGTGCCAGCATCGACCAATCCATATGCGCCACAACGGCGAGATCCTTTGATTGCTTGGCAATCAAGGCGAGGCTGCCCAACGCGACCAACAAGCCCGTGATGCCACCTGCTATGCCAATTACCCCGGCCTCCACCAGAAATTGGCGGAAGATATCGCCCTGCGTCGCGCCCAAGGCTCGCCGCACACCAACTTCCGGTGCGCGCACCGAAAACTTGGCCAGCAACAGGCCGACGGTGTTGACCAGGCAGAGCAGCAGGAAACCAAACGACAGCCACACCGACAGACGCGTATCGTTGCTGACGATTTCCAGCCAGTTCATCCACTCCATCACGTTGAACAGTTGCGCGGGTTGCTGGCGCTGGAAGCGACCGAGCTTGCGCTGCTCGCTCATGTACGAGTTAAGGTAATCCTTGAGTGCGGCGCGGTCAGCAACATTTTTGGTCTCGAACCAGTATTGAATCCACGTGCATTCGGAATCGAGAAACCCCTGAAATCCTGGATTCGAATCGCCCTGGCAGGTGGTGTTGCCATTCGGCGAGAGTTGCAGTGCAATGGCGACCGAGAACGGGATAAACATTTCGTCTTCGCCACTCAGTGATCCGCCGTTGCCGTTGATCAGGTGGGTATAGCGCGGCAGGGGATTCCACTTGTCCAGCACGCCGATGATCTGGAAATCCTCATTCATCATCCGCATGCGCTTGCCGACCGGATTTTCTGCACCGAACAGCTTTTCGCTTTTCTTACGGCTCAGCACCACAACCTTGGTCTTGCCCTTGTCCTCGGCCTCGCTCCAGCCAGCGCCGTAAAGGAATGGCGTTTCGAACATCGCGAAGTACTGGTTTTCCACCGCGAGGCCGTTGGCGTCTTCCACCGGCAGGTCCGGACGCGCGGCCTCAATGGCACCGGCCACGCCATAAACCGCCGTGCGCCGTTCACCCTGACCGGACGCGGTCAAATTGACAGCGTCGCGGTATGACATCTGATTGTCGTTGGGTTTGGCACCGGGCACATAGCCGCGCGAAGGCCCGTTGTCGATCAACGGCACCAGCAGGCGTTGGCTCTTGTGCGGAATCGGGTCGCCCGACATCACGTGCAGGATGGTCAGTGTCGAGATGCTGGCAGCCACACCGATGGCCAGCGTCAGCACCATCAATGCGGTCAGCGCGGGATTGCGGCGCAGGTTGCGCACGCCGAGCAGGAAGTAATAGCGAAACATGGGCGCTCCTAGGCAACGGCTTCTGTGGTCGGCGCTGGCGCTGCTTTGACATCAAATAGCGAAGGCATCTTCCGCACCAGGTCACTGACCTGTCCGTCGATGATGTGGACGTTGCGTTGCGCGCGAACGGCCAGCTCGGGGTCGTGCGTCACCATCAGGATGGTCGTGCCCTTCGCGTTGATTTCCTCCAGCAGTTCCATCACGCTGCGCGCCATTTGCGTATCGAGATTGCCGGTCGGCTCATCGGCCAGCAATAGCTTCGGGGAACCTGCCAGTGCGCGCGCAATGGCCACGCGCTGCTGTTGGCCGCCGGAGAGCTCGGCCGGATAGTGCTTCATGCGTGAACCCAGCCCGACCTGCGCCAGCGCATCCTTGATGCGCTTGTCGCGGTCCGCGCTGGCGAGGCCGCGATAGCGCAATGGAACATCGACGTTGTCATACAGGTTCAGGTCGGGAATCAGGTTGAAGCCCTGGAAAATGAAGCCGAGTTTTTCGTTGCGCAGGCGCGAGCGCGCGTCGTCGCTCATGCCTTTTACATCCACGCCATCGAGCACGTACTCGCCGTCGTTGAACGTCTCCAGCAATCCGGCGATATTGAGGAAGGTAGTTTTCCCCGATCCCGATGGGCCGGTCACGGTAACGAACTCGCCTTCGCGAACATGGATGTCGAAGCCACGCAGCGCATGGGTTTCAATCATATGGGTGCGATAGATCTTGGAGAGGTTTTGCATGCGCAGCATGGGAAGGCCTTTCGTTCTTGAGGGTTCGTTGAATATTTATGCGACGACGTGCCGACCGGTCATCAGCACGCAGAAAGCAAATGCGGCGACGGCAATGACAATGGCGTAAATGACGAAATGATCGGGTTCGCGATTGATGTCGGTGTCCACGGATTCTTCCTTCGCAATGTCTTGGGGCTGATTGGGTTGATTGCGCATGGCGCGCTCAGTTGTTGATGGAAACGCGTGCCGCGCCTTCGAATGAATCGGAGCCGGCGATGACGACCTTGTCGCCATCTTTCAGGCCTTCGAGAATTTCCACCGCGGAAACGCTGGTTCCGCCGAGTCGTATCGGCCGGCGCTCGGCCACGCCGTTCTCGACCACATAGGCGTAGCGTCCACCTTCGTTTTCCACGAAGGGCCCGCGCGCAACCATCATCACGTTGGGTTTTTCCTCGATCAACAGACGCGCGGAAACGCGCTGACTTTGGCGCAATCCAGCGGGCTGCGTGTTGAAACGCACGCGCGCCAGCACCTGGTTCTTGACCACTTCCGGTGAGAGGGCAGACAACTTGCCGACTGCCTTGGTATCGCCAATGACGATTTCCACCGCCATACCCAGCCCGAGGTCAGCGACATAGGTCTCTGGGATTTCCAGTTCGACCTCCAGCACCGACAAATCCACCAGCGTCATCAGTGCGGTATTGGCTGGCACCACGCTGCGGTTGGCCACCGACAGGCTGCCGATAAAGCCATCCACCGGCGCGCGCACTTTCAGTTCGTCCACGCGACGCTTCGCATATTCCAGCGCCAAACGCTGGCGCTGCAGTTGGCTCTGCTTGGTCTTCAGTTCCAGCGCAACGTCGTCGATCTCCAGTTCAGCGGCTGCTGCTGCGTGCTTGCTGCGAATCTCGGCTGAACGCAACGCATCCTGCGCTTTCATGTAATCGTTCTTGGGAATCACGCCCAGGCCACCGGCCTTGTCGATGCGCTGCAGGGTGAGTTCGGCGGCACCGCGCTCGATCTCCGCCTGATCTGCATCGCGGCGGGCGAGCAGTTTCTGTTTCTTCGCCAGGATTTGTTGGCGCGCCACTTCCGCTTCGAGCTGCTCGTAATTCGATTGCTCGCGCTTGAACTGGTCGGTGATGTCCGGCGATTCGACTTCGGCGAGGATGGCGCCTTTCTTGACCGTGTCGCCCGCGCTGACCTTTAACGTAACTGTGCCGACAGCGGTGGAATACAGCGTCGGGCTGATCGCGGCCACCACCTTGCCGTTGACCGAAGCATCGCGCACCAGCGTGCCGTGTGTGACCGTGGCGATGCGAAGGCGTGAGCCGCTGACCGATTGCGAGCTGCCACGCCAGTTCGACAGCAGAATGGCCACGGCGATGATGGCAACTACGCCAGCACCACCCCAAATGACCAAGCGCTTGTTGCGCTGATGTGTTGGGGCGGAAATGACTTTGTCTTGGGCGGAGGTGTCGCGAATCATGGTGGGTCTCTGTTGTGTGCAGAGACCCTATTGCAGGTTGCGTGCCAACTATTAACACATTGATTTATGTGGTGATTTTATGCGGACAGGGGGTGTCCGGGCTGTCCGCCGTGTGTCCGGGTGTTATCAGGCGGACAGTGATTTTCTGTCGTACCCGCGGAGGCGGGTACCTCTAACCGTCGCTTTGATCTTCGTTAATCGCTGACGTTGTCGATCTTCTGCGGCCACTGCCGGGGGTAGCCCGGCGGCTACTCACTTTTCTTGCTTCGCCAAGAAAAGTAAGCAAAAAAAGGCGACCCCAGGTTCGTCGCCCTTCGGGTTCCTTGCGCTACTCGTCACGACCGGCCGCTGCGCAACTCGGCGAAGTGAGATGGCGGCGAAAGGCCAAGATCGGTAGTCGCCCTCAGACAGTGCTCGCGGACTGCCCCGGTCGTGCCTGCGTTGCTCAGCGACTCTCATGGGGACCCCGGTCGATGTTTCACCAGTCCCTCGCCGGCGGATGCCGGGGTCCAAGTTGATGTTGAGAACTTGGGTCAGCCGCCTAGTGGCCCTTGCGGCTATGCGCGGGGACGGGTGTCTTTAAGTTGCGGTCGTCGCGCTGCGACAAGATCCCATTCCGCGCCGTCGAGCAACGGAGAAGTAGCGGGGGACGTCGGCGAGGACTGTTTGAGCGGCGAGCGCAAACAAAACCGTCTGCACTGAAACCCATTCGAGCCGCGAGTTCCGCAGCCGCCCGCTGCTTCGAGTAGCGCAGAGAACCCCGAAGGGGCGGCGTGGTGGGTCGCCTTTTCTTTGGGTACTTTCTTTTGGCGAAGCAAAAGAAAGTACCTAGCTGTCGGGCTACCCCCGACTCCCAGTTTCCAAACTAGGGAGCGCTTGGCAACTAGTGGCGATCAATTTGTGTAATCGCAGTTCCAACACTGACCACTTCCGCGGGGAAAGAACAATGAGCCGCAGTTCGGACAGGGTTCGACCGGCCCGACCGCGCTGTATGGTTCCCGTCCCAGCCGCAAATGGTAAATCGCCATAGCCTCTTCCCAGTTTCCGGCTTCTATGCGAAAGAACATTTTTTCGCAATCAATATCAGGCGATCCGTCTACAAACGTGGGTTGCTTTTCTCCATCCACCAAAGTGTGGGGAGCAGGTTCGTCGGTCTTACCCCACGCAGTAAAAACCCGATGGGTTTGCCGCATAAATCAAGCAATTGTCATTGATCAATAGGACGTGAGACAAATTGAACAAAACGGGGTATCTTAGTTAGAACTATTTGAGATAAATAGCAACTGTACGTGAGACGGGTTTCTCATCTACGCTTGCCAAGGAGCTCTCGATGCCCGTTCGCAAAATCCCTAAGAACTATCTTGGCGTCACCGGCGGCTATTCCAGCTGCAAGAACGACGACATGAGCAGCTTTGAATCACTTCTTGAGAAGGAGTACATGCTTCTCTTGGATTTCGACGACACCGTCGAGAAATTTGAGGAACAGCCTGTCACCATCCCCGTGCCCGGCATTCCGAAAGGCTATACCCCCGATGTACTCGTCCACTTTTGGCCCGATCCGATGTCCGGCGAAGTGCGGAAACCGCGGTTGGTTGAGATCAAGAGTACGGACGATTTGGAAAGAAACAAAGCCAAGTACGCGCTTAAATTCGCCGAGGCGGAAAAGTACGTCGCGGAGCGCGGATGGGAATTTCATATCGCAAACGAGAAGGAAATCCGCACGCCGCGGCTCGCCAACCTCAAGTTTCTGCGCGAGTATCGGAACATCGAGCCAGCGGAGGCCGACCTATATAAGATAGAGCAACTTGTCGGGGTCGCAGGCGGTCGTGCGTCCAGCCAAACCCTGTTGGCGCAACTGGCACCCACGGATGATGACCGGCTCTACTGGTTGCCCATTCTCTGGCATGCGGTGCTGACCAAGCGCCTGGTTTGCGATCTCGATACGCCCTTTAGCGACGACGTCATGCTTCATCTTCCGTCCGGGTTGACATGAAGAGCCGCGAGCCCACGCAGCTCTGGATAACCAAGGGAGCCACGGTCTCACACAACGGCCGCGACTACGTGATCCTGTCGGTGGCCGACATAAACCTGGTCTTCGCCAAGGAAGTCGGTTCCGACGAAAAGGTGCTGCTAAAGTTAGGCGATATCGGGCCGCCTACGCCGGTCGGAGCAAATGACGTAACGTTGCCCGCCGAACGTGATCCGCTCACAATTACCAGCGAGGAATGGGAAATCGCCGAAACGCGGCGAGCGCATATTGAACCATTGATCGGCGGACCGTCCCATCACTATCAGGCGCTTGCACAAAAGATCGCTGGTGAGGCGGGTGTGAGTCGCGCCACCGTTTACCGATGGGTCGCTGACTTCCGGCACACTAGGCTACTGTCGTCGCTGTTGCCCAATCAGGGCCGTCGCGGCCGCAAAGGTGAAAAGCGTTTGGCCGATGAGGTCGAAGCGATCATCAAAGACGTGCTGGAGAACTTTCATGAAGGCGATCAGAAGCCGTCAACTGCTAAAACCATTGTTGAAATTCACCGTCGCTGCAACATAGCCGAACTCGCAAAACCGGCCATCAACACCATCCGGGCGCGAATTGCACAGCGTGACGGCCGCACCAGCCTCAAAAAGCGAAAGGGCGAGGCAGCGGCGCACGACCAATACGATCCGATCAAAAGCAGCATTCCCGATGCCGAGTGGCCGCTGTCAATTGTGCAGATCGACCACACCTTACTGCCGGTCATTATCGTCGATGACGTCTACCGTAAATCCATACGCCGCGCCTGGATCACGCTCGCCATCGACGTGAATACCCGCATGTGCCTCGGGATGTATTTGTCGCTGGATCCGCCGTCGGCCATGTCCGCCGGCATGTGCATCTCGCATAGCATCCTGCCTAAAGAAAAATGGATGTCGAGCCTGGGCGTCACCACCACCGATTGGCCGTGTTGGGGCGTGATGGGCGCACTGCACATGGATAACGCCAAGGAGTTTCGTGGCGACCTATTGCGTGTGGCGTGCAAGGAGTACGACATTGACATTCATCTGCGACCGGTCAAAAAGCCGCGCTATGGCGCCCACATCGAACGCCTGATGGGAACCGTATCCGAAGGCCTCAAAGGTCTGAAAGGTGCCACCTTCTCCGGCCCGGCTGAAAAGGGCGAATACGATGCAGAAGGCAACGCCTGCCTCACTTTCAGCGAACTGGAAAAATGGTTGGTCCTATTCTTTGCCGCTTACCATCGCAACGTACATGCCGGCATCGGCACCACCCCCCTAAACAAATGGCGCGAAGGACTGCTTGGTGTGCGCGGCAAACCCGGACGCGGACTGCCGGCGCGGCAGCTCAATGAAGAAAAGCTGCGCATCGTCTTCATGCCTTTCGAGGAACGCACGGTACAGAACTACGGCGTGCTCTTCGACCTACATTACTATCATGACGTGCTGCGTCCCTGGATCAACGCCCCCGATCCCAAGTTTCCCCGGCACAGTCGCACCTTTCGTTTTCATCGCGATCCGCGCGACATCAGCCTGTTGTATTTCTTCGATGAGATTTCTCTGCGCTATTGCGCCATTCCTTATCGGGATACCAGCCTGCCGCCCTGCAGCATCTGGGAATACCGGGAGGCGAAGCGCCTGGCCAAGGCAAAGGGGATTTCACCTGATGACGAAAAGGCCGTCTTCGTGCTGCTTACCGAAATGCGTCAAATCGAAGTCGATGCCGCGGAAAAATCCAAGGCCTCCCGGCGCGCCGTCCAGCGCCGCACTGAACACGACAAGGCGCGCAAGGTTCGGGAGAAGGAGCTGCCCACGGCAAGTAAACCGGCACCGACGGGTCCGCCGCCGGTCGTGCGAGGCTACGATCCTGCCGCCGTCAAACCTCTGGACGGTGAAGACTGATGGCCGCCGCAGAGTCCGCCACCCATTTGAGTGACGATGCCCGCGCTCTGCTAGGCAAGTCCGACGACGCGCGTATGCAGGCGATCCGCCAAGGAACGTGGCTGCCCTACAAGCGATCGAAAGAGGTGCTGGCCCGCATGGAGGAGCTACTGGCCTATCCGCGAATCACGCGCATGCCGAATATGCTGCTGGTCGCACCATCGTTCAATGGCAAGACCTCCATCCTGGAGCGCTTTGTCGATAAGCATCCGCCCGACTTGGATCCAACCGGGGAAGTCACCATCTGTCCGGTGGTGATGGTGGAATCTCCGCCTAAGCCGGATATCGGGGATTTTTATACACGCATCCTGGATGCGCTGATGGCACCCTATAAGCCGACCGCCTCCGTCTCCGAGAAGTACTCCCAGGTCAAGTGGCTGTTCCGGCAGATGGAAGTACGGATGCTGATCATCGATGAAATTCATCACCTGATATCCGGCAGCACCACCCGCCAGCAGGAATACCGCAATGCCCTCAAAAGCCTGGGCAACGAAACCAAGATCACGATGGTC
>JAEUNB010000208.1 GCA_016790625.1 Betaproteobacteria bacterium
GGCCGATCCAACGCTTCGCCCAGCAGGTCGAGCAGGCGGCGATAGCGAACCGGATCGCGCGCCACGCCGCCGGTGGACGTCACGTCCCCTCGCGCAGCGCGTCGATCAGGATCAGCCGCGCCTTGTCCCATTCGCGGTACAGCGTGCGCTCGGACATGCCCAGCACCTCGGCTGCCTCCTCCACCGACAGCCCGGCGAAGAAACGCAGCTCGACAATCTGCGCCAGTTGCGGATCGGCTGCCTGCAGCAGGTCGATCACCTCGTCGATCCTGATCACCCCATTCTCCAGCGTGACGTTCTCGATGATCTTGCTGTTAAGCGTGGTGAGGTGCATGTCGCCACCGCGCCGCTCGGCATTGCGCGCCCGCGCGGCATCGACAATCACCGAGCGCATGACCTTGGCGGCGTAGCCGAGGAAATGGCGCTTGTCGACGATGTCGGCGCCATTGGCCTGCGCGAAACGCATGAACGATTCGTGCACCAGCGCGGTGGTATCCAGCATGCCGGTGCGCTGGTGCTGGTTGAGCTGCGAACGCGCGATGCGCCGCAACTCCTGATAGGCAGCTTCGTAGTGTGAGGCAACGGACGGCGGAATCGCCTGCGGCATGAAGAAGACCCAATGGAAAGCGTTTGGGTATTTTGCATGGTTTGGTGCATTTGGGGTACCCGCCATTCTCCAAGGCCCGCTTCGTATCTGCTCCGGTTGCTCCCGTGATTCGCGATCATTCAACCTCCGGCTACTGGCGCAGTAGCCAGTCACTGAGTTTGCCGCTGCCCTGGTAGCGATGGAGTGCGCGCTGGATCACGTCGTAAGCCTCGGTAGACTTGCCGGCCTTCATCAAGCGATCCGCCTCATCGATCAGCTCGTCTACGGTTTCCGGTTGCATCAGATCCGGCGGCGAGTTGACCACCCTGCCGCGGCCCATGAACGCCCGCCGCACCTCCGGCTTCAGCACCAGCACCGCGCCGCACCAGCCACACCATTTCGCGAGACGGCTCGCGCCACTGCGATTTACGGAATTGAGTGCTGCGCGGCAATGCGGGCATCGGCTATCGATAAAACCCAGCGCCAGTCCGGATACCAGGCAACAGCACCCGAGCAGAAAATAGACATTGACGCCGACCGGCAAGGGGTTCCAGCCCCATTTCATCGCGGCCATCCATAATCCGCCCAGCGCGATTCCCGACAGAAAAGTCCACATGCCGATGCGGGAGATCCGTTGGCGTTTTGCGTACTTCACCAGCAACGGCGGATACAGCCAGCATTTTTCCAGCCCATCCGGCAGCGGCGTCGTCTGCGGCGACTTACCCAGATAAAGGCCATCCGGGTCGTGATGTACCGCTCCGCAGACCCTGCAATCGAAGCCATTGCTCAGTGACGCGTGCCGCTTGTTGGCGCCGCAATGGATACAGGTGCTGGCAGGCAGCATGGGAACGGCCGACAGCAGCACCATGCCGACCCAGATCGGAAAGCCCGTTTGGATTCCCGCGAACCACGCCACTACCGGCGCCACCGCAAACGCCAGCCAGAACCACACCCAGCCGGCCTTGTACAACATGAGCCGCCAGCGAAAGCGTTCGAGGATGTCGGGACGAGACCAGTAGTTCATGCGTGATCTTTGATCGGAACTGTTTTTTCCGGCTTGAAAAATCGGCAGGTTCAGTAACCAGTACGCAGAATGTCGTGATGTCCTGCCAGATTGAAACTCAAGCACTGGCGCGGCTCCCGGGCGCAAATTGCCCGGACGACCGCGCCAGCGCTTGAGTTTGAGCAGCGGATTGGGATGGCAGCCAACGGTGAAGAAATGCGTACTTCGGGGTACCCGGCCCTTCTCACCGGTATGGACGCTGCCATGAATCGTCATGCCACGAACCCGCTGCACCGCTGGATTCGCCCGCTGTTGCTGTCTTCGCTACTCACTGTGCTGGCTATGCCATGCGCGCAAGCTGCGCCACCGCAAACACTCAATTACCAGGGCTATCTCACCAATGCGTCCGGCGTGCCGGTCAATTCGGCGGTGACCTCGATCACCTTCAAGATCTACGACGCGGCCAGTGGCGGCACCGAGCTCTATTCCGAAACCCAGGCCGTGGCCGTCACCAACGGCCAGTTCAACGTGCAAATCGGCTCCTCCATTCCCATCAGCCTGCCGTTCGACATCCCCTACTTCCTCGGCATCAAAGTGGCCGGTGACCCGGTGATGACGCCGCGCCAGCCAATATCGTCCAGCGCGTACGCCTTTCGCGCGCGCTCGGCGGATACGGTCGCAGCCACCGCAACCATCGCCGGCTCGCAAGTCACGGGTTCGCTGTCGGCCGCGACCATTCCGGTGGCCAATGTGGTGGGTGCGGGTGCTGGCTCGGTCACCAGCGTGGCCACCGGCGCCGGGCTCACGGGTGGGCCGATCACCGGCAGCGGCACGGTCAATCTTGCTGCCACTAATCTGTTGCCAACGACGGCGTGCGCAGCAAATCAGATTGCTCGGTGGAGCGGTAGCGCTTGGGCGTGTACTGCGTACACTCCACTGCCCGCTGTACCCATGAGCTTGTACAACGTACTCACCGGCAACAATGGCACAGCCAGTTGGAGCGCTACGCCAACCCTCACCAATTTGTCGCTGGTCAATGGCCTGTCGCTCACACAGGCATTCCGCTTCCAGATGGAAGGCGTGGATAGCTTTATGCATTCGACTGGCGGACCGGCTAACACCTTTATGGGCGCATCAGCCGGTAATTTGACGCACACCGGTGGGGACAATTCTGCCTTCGGCTCATTGGCGCTTAACACCGGCGTCGCGGGCTTCAGGAATGTCGCTGTCGGCACGTACGCCCTCCAGTCTCATCAAGACAGCAATGACAACACGGCAATCGGTGCCCGGTCGATGGTGGATGTGATCACAGGCGTTGACAATACGGCGGTCGGGTCGCGCACGCTTCAGTCCAACCAAGGCGGAAGAAATGTGGCGATCGGCAGTCATGCGATGGCGGAAAGCACACTGGGCGAAGCCAATGTCGCAGTGGGGATCGAAGCAATGCGACAAAATACCACCGGCGCGCTCAATGTTGCGGTCGGTCCCTACGCCCTGTATGACAATCGCGCTGGGCAATACAACGTCGCTGTTGGCGGCGAGGCGATGCTTTTTAATCGAACTGGGCAAAACAACGTCTCGGTAGGCAACCAGGCGCTGTTCAACAGCACCAACACCAGCGAGAACGTCGCCATCGGCGCCTTGGCGCTGTACGCAGGCTCCGCCCCCAGCAATAGCACCGCGGTCGGATTTTCCGCGTTACGTGCATCAAGCAACGCCGACAACACTGCCGTCGGCCATAGCGCGATGCTCGCCACCACCAGTGGCAACCTCAACACCGCCATGGGCCGCGACGCAATGGTCGCCAACACCGCCGGTAACGTAAATACCTCGATCGGCGCCCGCACGTTGCAGGTCAATACCACCGGCAGCGAGAACACCGCATTGGGCATCGCCGCGCTGGACTCCAACACCACCGGCACGCGCAATATCGGCATTGGCCTGAATGGTGGCGCCAGCCTCACCACCGGCAATCACAATATCGCCATTGCCAACGAAGGCGTGGCCGGCGAATCGAACACCATCCGCATCGGTACCTCAGCCAACCAGAACCGCGCCTTCATCGCCGGCATTCGCGGCATCACCACCGGCAGCGCCACCGGCATTAACGTGTTGATCGACACCAATGGGCAACTCGGCACGGTCAGCTCCTCGCGCAACGTGAAGGATGAGATCGCCGATATCGGCAACGACAGCGAGGTGCTGATGAACCTGCGGCCGGTGAGCTTTCGCTACAAATCTCACGACGGCGGACCGCGTCAGTACGGCTTGATTGCCGAGGAAGTCGCGGAGGTCGCGCCGGAACTGGTGGCGCGGCGGGAGGACGGCAGCGTGGAAACGGTTTATTACCAGCATCTGCCGCCACTCCTTCTGGCCCAAATGCAGAAACAGCAGCGCACCATCGAGCAGCAGGCGGCACGATTGGACGTACTGGAGCGTGAACTCGCACGCCTGATGAACAAGCGTGAGGCGCGCTGATTTGCTGATTGACTACCAGCACTGAAGAGCAGAACTCAAGCACTGGAGCGGACTTCAGACGATTTTCGGCCCGGAAGGCGCACCAGTGCTTGAGTTTTTATTGCCAATCCGGGGCTGCGCAAACCGCCACGTCATGCGAAGATTGGAGCCTTCGGCGCACCGCCGCATTCCTGCCCGTCGCTCATGTCCGATGTCGCCTTAGCGTTGCGCAATCTTGATCAGCAGGATCCGGCCCTGCTGGATGAGGCCTTTGGCGCCTGGTATCCGGAGCTGAAGAAAATCGCCCATGCCCGCCTGACGCGTAGTGGCATGAATGGCAGCATGCAGACCACTGCGCTGGTTAACGACAGCTACGTGAAGCTGGCCGAAGGCAGGGATCTCAAATTCTCCAGCAAGCTGCAATTCCTGGCTTATGCGTCACGCGCCCTGCGCAGCATCGTCATTGACGCCATCCGCGAACAGCGCGCGCTGTGCCGGGGTGGCGAGTTCAACCTGGTGACGCTGGACACTGCCGTCATTGAAGGCGTTGCCGCAGCCGTGGATGTCGAACAGATCGATGCCGCGCTGGAAGACCTGGCCAAACTCGACCCGAGCCTGGCGCGCATCGTCGAAATGCGCTTCTTCGGCGGCATGACCGCGATTGAAATCGCCGAGGCCTGCGGATCGTCCGAGCGCAGCGTGCAGCGCGAATGGCACAAGGCGCGCGCGCTGTTGTTGACCCTGCTGGAAAACAAATAGCCTGCGTGACGGCGGAAATTTGCGCGCGTTTCCGTTCAAGCATTTAAGGCCCCGTAAAGGCGCCATCGACCGCCACCACTCTCCCCGACTCCCGACCTGACCATGGCCCTCTCCCGCGATCAATGGCAACGTGTCGAACCGCTGTTCCATGCGGCGCTGGACCTTTCGCAGGCCGAACGCGCGCACTATCTAGACCGCCTCGACACCACCGACCCGTCGCTCTCGCCCCTGCTGCGCCAGCTCATCGCCACCCACGAACGCGCCGAGGCCGCGCGGGAAATGGAGACCGTGCCAAAGCTGGCACCGCCTCCACCCGCCTCAAGCGATTTTTCGGCCGGCATGGTGATCGGTGCGTTTCAGCTGATCGCGCCACTGGGCAAAGGCGGCATGGGCGAGGTCTGGCGCGCGGTACAGATCGATGGCCGGGTGGAGCGCGAAGTCGCCCTGAAGCTGCCGATGCTGCTGCAGCGCGGCCCGGTGTGGCGCGAGCGCTTTGCCCGCGAGCGCGACATTCTGGCGCGCCTGAATCACCCGCACATTGCGCGCCTCTACGATGCCGGGGTAAGCGAGACCGAGGGCAGCCGGGGACAGCCCTACCTAGCGATGGAAGTGGTGCAAGGCGTTTCGATCACCGAATATCTACAGGCAAACAAGCTCCCGGTGGCGCAACGCCTGGCATTGTTCCGGCAAATGCTGTCCGCCGTCGCGCATGCGCACCGGCACCTGACCGTGCACCGCGATTTGAAGCCGGCCAACATCCTGATCGACGCCGAGGGTCAGGTGAAGCTGCTCGACTTCGGCATCGCCAAACTGGTGGAAGATGACACCGGGACCGTTGATGCCACCGAGCTCACGCGCATCGGCGGACGGGCGATGACGTTGCGGTACTGCGCCCCGGAACAAGTTGCGGGCGAGGCCATCAGCACCGCCACCGACATCTACGCCATGGGGGTGATCCTGTTCGAGATGCTCACCGGCGCCTCGCCTTACCGTGCGGTGCGCGAGGGTCGCGGCCTCACCGAGCTCGCCATCACCACCGAGGATATCGCGCGGCCGTCTTCGGTTGCAAATACCCCGGAACTGGCGGGCGACCTCGATGCCATCGTATTGAAGGCGCTGCGCCGCGATCCGGGCGAACGCTATGCCTCCGCGGAGGCTTTCGCGGCGGACCTCGACGCCTACGCCACACATCGCCCGGTGGCCGCGCGCGACGGCACGCGGCGCTATCTCTTCAGCCGCTTCGTGGCGCGCAACAAGTGGCCGCTTGGCGTCGCGGCGGGCGCGGTGCTGGCGCTGGGCGTGGGTGTGGCGATGGTCGAACAACAGCGTCGCACGGCCGTGGCCGAGAAAGCCCGCGCGGAGCGGCATTTCGAGAGCGTGAGAAAGCTCGCCAACACCTTCATCTTCGACGTCAATGAACAGCTGTCCGACATGCCCGGAACCTTGAAGGCGCGCGAAACGCTGGTGAAGACCGCCTTGCAATACCTGGACAATCTGGCGGCTGAAGCGGGAAGCGACCCGGCCCTCAAGGCCGAACTGGCCTCCGCCTATTTGAAGATCGGCAATGTGCAAGGGCAGCCGGGTTCGGCCAATCTGGGCGATGCCGGCCAGTCGAAGGTCCACTACGAAAAAGCCAAGCGGCTGTTTGCCGAACTGGGCGACTACAAGGCCAACGACATCAGCCTGCAACGCGATCATCTACGTCTGCGCTATGCCCTTGCCCGCATGTACGCTCAGCGAGGCGATGCGCGCTGGCAGGAGGATATAGAAGCGGCCGTACGATTGGCTGAGCGTGTCGCCACGCTCGATGGCGCCGGTCCGCGCGACCGCGCACGCGTGGCCGGCGCATTGGCCGAGCAGGCGCATCTGATCAGCATCCTGGTGGGGCAAACACCCGAGGCCGAAGCTAAAATCGACAAGGCGATTGCACTGCTCGAGGCCCTGAACACGGAAATGCCGGGGCAAACCGGCGTGATCGACAACTTGGCGTCCACCTACCAGCGCGCGGCCAACATTTTCTCCGGCAATCGTCGAACGCCAGGGAGCCTTACTCGGGCAATCGGTTATCGGGAAAAGGCCACGACCTTGTTCATCGCGCAGGAAAAGGCACACCCGGAAGATCAACGCTATCGCAGCATACTGGCCGAGAATCGGCGCGAAATGGCGGCGAATTTGATGCAGGCTGGCCGCCATGCCGAGGCCGAGGCGGCATATCGAATTGCAATTGCAAACGCCAGGGAATATGCCAAGGCCGACCCGGCCGACGCCGCCCGCCGCGCAGACGTCCTCGATTGCCTTGCGACCGGTGCAAGCATCGCGCAGGCGCGCAACGAGCCGCGTGAAGCCTTTTCGCGCGCGCGCGAAGGCCTCGCCATCTTCCGCGCCCTGCCCGCCGAGACACGTGCCCTGCGCGAAGTACGCAGCGAGCATGCCGATGCGCAGATGTTTGCCGGCCTTGCACAGATCGACCTGTCTGCGCGCCTGCCGGCCAGCCAGCGCGTGCCGATGTTGAAACAGGCCTGCGATTGGCTTGAGCAAAGCGTGGCGTTCCTGCAAGAGGTACGTGTAGGCAAGCAAGGCGCCATCGACGAAGCCAGCGCATCCTTGCGCACCGACGGCCTCGCCCGCTGCCGCACTGCCTTGGCCCAGGCTGAAGGCGGCCGCTGATTTTTCTTCACCCGGCCTGGGCGGGCCGCACTTTCTGGCGGGTTTTCTCAACGGTTCTCGTTCGATTCGGCAGGGGCGGTGTTTGCCGCCTTACCCACCCTCGCCGGAGACAGACTATGAAAACCATTGCCCGTTGCCTGCTGACCGTAGCATTCCTGCTCTGTACCGCTGCCCACGCCGACTATGACCCGGTGCTGGAAGCGCGCGAGGCGGCGCAAAGGAAGGCCGCCGCCCAGAAAGCCGCAAAGGAAAAGGCCGAAAACGACAGGCTCAGCCGCGAATACGCCTTGAAAACCAAGCGCGCTTACCTGGGCAAGGAAGCCAATGGCTTGACCGATGCGCAGGTGGACAAACGTTACGCCGACAAGGTAGCCGAGGCCCAGGCCAAGGCACGTGCGGCATCGGTCGAAGGCGTCAAGCAATTCTCCGAAGCCCAGGCGCTGTCCGCGAAAAGCCGGCCGCAAGCCGATCAGTCGATGAGGGGCATGTACGGCAAATCGCTGACCGA
>JAEUNB010000301.1 GCA_016790625.1 Betaproteobacteria bacterium
GCCAGGCACTGTCGGTCGTTTGAAGCGCGCATCATCAATGCCGACCAGATACACGACCGTATTCTCGTCACGCTTCTCGCCCGTGCTGGCAAAGGACAGCAGAGCCGCCGCCTGCGCCAGAGCCTCGATAATCAGCACACCAGGCATCACCGCGTAATGCGGAAAATGTCCCTGGAAAAACGGCTCATTGGCGGTTACATTTTTCAACGCCACGATGCGCTTGTTCGGCTCCAGCTCCAGCACGCGATCGACCAGCAGGAACGGGTAGCGATGCGGCAGGTATTCCTTTATTTTTTCAATATCCATTGCAACTGGCGCGCTCATGGCTGGCCTCCTTTTTTGATCGCATCCGCCAGCGCATCGAGGCGCCGCAGCTGCACTGCGTTCTTGAGCCATTCATCATGCTTCATCATCGGCATCGACGCCGTGTAAGTACCCGGCTCGGTAATTGATTTGGTCACCAGCGTCATCGCGGAAATGATGGCGCCATCGCATATTTCCAGATGACCCAGTATCCCGGCCGCACCGCCGATCATCACCCGGCTGCCGATTTTCGCGCTGCCGGCAATGCCCACGCAGCCGGAAATAATGGTGTGATCGCCTACCAGGCAATTATGACCAATCTGAATCTGGTTATCGAGTTTCACATCGTTACCGATCACCGTGTCTTCAATCGCGCCGCGATCAATCGTCGTATTGGCACCGATCTCGACATCGTCACCGATGCGCACCCCGCCCGTCTGTGGAATCTTTACCCACGAACCGCCGGTTGCGCTGAAATCGGGGGCAAAGCCAAAGCCGTCGGCACCAATCACTACCCCCGAGTGGATATTGCCGCGCGCGCCGATGTGGCAGTTGTCGTACATCGTCACACGTGCGGCGAGCCGCGTGCCTGCGCCAATCGTCACACCGCGGCCAATCACCGAACCCGGGCCGATACGCACGCCGTCACCAATTTTGGTATCAGCGCCAATCGAGACAAATTCGGCAACCGATGCACTGGGCGAAACCTGTGCGGAAGCATGCACAACGGACGAAACATGGACACCGCGCTCAAACGCCTGTGGCGGACTGAACAATTGTGCGACACGGGCGAAATAAGCGTAGGGATTCGCAGCAACGATACGCGGCAGCGATGATAGATCCTTGTGTGCCGGGCCAACAATAACCGCGCCTGCGCCGGTTGAAGACAAAGCGGAACGATATTTCGGATTGGCAAGGAAAGTAATTTCCGTTGCTGTCGCGCCGTCAATGGTACCTACGCCGGTCAGCGCAACGCCAACCTCTCCCATGATGTCGCCGCCAAGGGCCTTCTGAATGTCGCGAAGAAACATGCGTTATTTTCGCATGCCGCCGCGAATCCCGCGCATTGCGCGCGGGCCAGCTGTTACTTGTCGGAAAGCGCCTTGATTACCTTGTCGGTAATGTCAATCTTCGCACTGGCATACACCGCTTCCTGGAAAATCAGGTCGAACTTTTCCTTTTCGGCGATGCTGTTGATGATCTTGTTGGCGCGTTCCTGCAGCGACGCATATTCCTCGTTCTGCCGCAGGCTCACGTCTTCGCGAAATTCACGCTGCATGCGCTGAAAATCGCGGGTCAATTGCGATAACTGCCGCTCCTTGGCAACGCGGTCGGCTTCAGGCAATGTGACCGCTTCCTTTTGCAGCGTGGTCTCGAGATCGCGGCCCTGCTTCTGCAGCCGGTCCAGTTCGGCACGGCGTCCGGCGAATTCCTTTTCAAGCTTGTCCTGCACACGCTTCGCGGCTGGTGCTTCGCGCAAAATGCGTTCCTGATTGACGAAGCCGATCTTCAGCTCGGCCGCATTGCCGGCCAAAGACGCCAGCGTCAGAGAGAGAAAGAGGAAGAATGCATGTTTTCGCATGACTATGCCTTTCACGCCCAATCTATCAGAATACCCGTCCCAGCAAGAACTGGAAGCGTTCCACCTTGTCTTCCGGCTTTTGCCGCAGCGGCTTGGCCAGACTGAATTTCAGCGGCCCCACCGGCGAGAACCAGCTTACACCCACACCCACCGAGCTGCGCAGATCGCCGAACTTCATTTCTTCAAACGCGCCAAATACGTTTCCGATGTCGGCAAACACCGACAGACGCACCGATTTGTCGGTCTTGACGCCCGGCATCGGGAACAGCACCTCCATATTGCCTACGACACGACGATTGCCGCCGACGAAGTCGCCATTGGTATCGCGTGGACCCAATGAGCTTTGTTCAAAGCCGCGAATCGAGTCCACACCACCGGCATAGAAGTTCTTGAAGAACGGCAGCGTCTTGCCGCCATAGCCGTCCGCCATGCCGAACTCGCCGTTCAAGCTAAGTACAAACGGCCCCCATAGCGGCTGCAGCCACTGGGCACGCGTCTGCAAGCGCCAGAACTTGATATCGCCGCCGGGCAGGCCGACTTCAGCGCCTGCTTCAACCAGATAACCGCGGCTCGGGAAATAAATACTGTCACGCGTATCGCGCGCGAAACCGAACGAACCACGTACGGTGTTGCTGCGCGAGCCGAACGTCGCTACATAGTCGAGATAGCGTTGCGGGCTGAACGCATCCAGCTTCAGGTCGTTGCGTTCGTAACCGAAGCCGAAGTTGATCGCATCGTATTCGGTAACCGGCACACCAAAGCGTACGCCACCGCCGGTAGAGGTCGATTTGTACTCGCCGGTGCTCAGCGATGCGGTATTCAGGTCGCGAACGTAAAGATCGAAACCGCGCGAGACTCCGTCTACGGTCCAATAGGGGTTCAGGTACGAAACTTCGTATACCTTGCTGATCGAACCGTTATTGATACGGAACGACAACTGGTTGCCGCTACCAAAAATATTTGCCTGCGAAACCGAAGCCGAAACGGTCAGCTTGTCAGCGCTGGAATAGCCGACACCAAACTGCAGGCTGCCGGTATTGCGTTCCTTGACGGTGACGTTCAAGTCCACCTGATCGTTGGTGCCCGGAACCGCCGGTGTTTCAACGTTGATATCTTCGAAGTAGCCGGTACGCTCCAGACGCTCTTTCGAGCGATTGATCTTGTCGATCGAATACCAGCCAGCTTCCAGCTGGCGCAATTCGCGACGGACGACTTCATCGCGCGTTCGGGAATTGCCCTGCACATTGATACGCCGCACGTACACGCGCCGGCCCGGATCGACAAACATGGTGAACGCCGCCACCTGTTTGCTCTTGTCGGGATCGGGGACCGGATTGATATTTGCAAATGAGTAACCGTCATTGCCGAGGCGATCGCTGATCGCCTTGACCGAATCGACGATCTTCTGGCGCGAAAAGGTTTCGCCAGGCTTGAACTGCAGCAGCGAACGCATCTCCGCTTCGGGGATCTTGAGCTCGCCGGCAAACTTGATGTCGCCGATCTTGTACACCGGGCCTTCGGTGATGGCCAGGGTGATGAAGATTTTTTCCTTGTCCGGCGTGATCGACACCTGCGTGGAATCGATATTGAATTCGAGATAGCCGCGATTGAGATAGAAGGACTTCAGTTTTTCCAGGTCGCCGGAAAGCTTCTGCTTCGAGTATTGATCTTCCTTGGTGAACCAGCTAAACCAGCCGCCAGTGCTAAGTTCGAACTCCTTCAGCAACGTGCTTTCGGAAAAAGCTTTTGCGCCAATGATATTGATATCGACGATTTTCGACACTTCGCCTTCCTCGATATTGAAGGCGAGCGAAATACGATTGCGCTCCAGCGGCGTAACGGTGGTCTTTACCGTTGCCGAATAAAAACCGCGGCTGGTGTATTGACGTTTGATTTCCTTCTCGGCGCGATCCAGGATCGAACGATCAAAAATTTTCGCCTCGGAAATCCCGACCTGCTTCAAGCCGTCCTTCAGGTTTTCCTTGGTGAATTCCTTGGCGCCAACGATGTCTATCGACGCAATTGCCGGACGCTCGACCACGAACACGACCAGCACGTCGTTTTCCACTTCCAGCCGCACGTCGGTGTAGAAGCCGGTGGCATAAAGCGCCTTCAGCGATGCGGCTGCCTTTTCGTCGTCCATCGACTCGCCGACCTTGACCGGCAGATAGCTGAATACCGTTCCCGCCTCGGTGCGTTGAACGCCCTCGACACGGATATCGCGGATCACAAACGGTTGGATGGCCAGCGCAGCTACGGAAAACAGTGCGGTACAGAGTGCGGCTAACAGCTTGGAAATGGTGGGAATGGGTTTGGCGGTTTGGCGCATCAAGTATTAACCGGTGAGGAGACGGTGGATGTCGTTATAGAAGGCGAAGGCCGTTAGCCCAAGCAGCAGGGCGAGGCCAACTTGCTGGCCAATTTGCATGGTCCGGTCTGATACCGGGCTGCCCTTGAGAATCTCGGCCATATAATACATCAACTGCCCCCCGTCCAAGACGGGAACCGGCAGTAGATTGAGCACCCCGAGACTGACGCTGATCAGGGCCAAAAAGTTCACATAAGGCATCCATCCCAGCGACGCCGATTGCCCCGCATAGTCGGCGATGGTGATCGGTCCGGACAGGTTTTTCCAGGAAACATCCCCGGTCAGCATGCGCCCCATCATCCGCAGGCTGAAGCTGGACATGTCCCAGACCTTTGTAACAGCCCGCGAGACCGCGTCGATCGGTCCGTAGCGGACCGTGGTGCCCAACTTGTCGAGCAAGGCTTGATCGATCTTCGGTTTCACGCCCAATCGGCCAAAAGTGCGGCCATTTTCAGTCACTTTTTCCGGCGTGACGGCGGTGGTAAACGCCTGTCCGCTGCGAGTGAGTTCAACATTGATTGCCTGATCCGGCTTGGCGACGATGCGCTCAACCAGCGTTTCCCAGCGAGATACCGTCTGCCCATCCACAGCCGTGATGCGATCGCCCGCACGCAAGCCGGCTCGATCAGCAGCACTTCCAACCGTAACCTCGCCCAGCACTGGCTCCAACTTGAGCCGGTATGGTCCCAAACCGACCTTACCGAGGAAATCCTTGTCCAGATCATCCTTGCCGACACCCGCCAGGCTCAAGCGACGCGAGTAACGCTGACCGCCGGCATCTTCGACCTCAACCTCGACCACACCGCGCTTCACGGCCTCGTCGAGCAGCAAAAGGCGGGCATCACCCCAGGTTTTCACCGATTGGCCGGCAATGCTGGTGATGAGGTCAAATTCGACAAAGCCCGCCTGCGCTGCGACCGAATTGGGTAACGGCGCTGTGACATAAGGCTTAGTACCCGGCATGCCGGAAACAAACAACGCCCAGTAAAGCACTCCGGCAAGGAGAAAGTTAGCCAATGGTCCCGCAGATACGATGAAAATGCGCTGCCACACCGATTTGTTGTTGAAGGCGCGGGCGCGATCGGAGGCTTCCACACTATCATCGCGTTCATCGGCCATCTTGACGTAACCGCCCAACGGCAATGCCGCCAACACCCACTCGGTCTGGTCTGGCCCTACGCGACGCAGGCATAGTGGCCGGCCGAAGCCGATGGAGAAGCGCAGGATTTTTACATTGCACCACCGCGCCGCCCAATAGTGTCCAAGCTCGTGGATGGTCACCAGTACGCCGATGGCCAGGATAAATGCCGCTACGGTGAAAAGAAAACTCATCGGTTGTTAACTAGCAGTAGAAGTTTGTCGCGGGGTTTGGACTATTCCGCAGCCTGTCCTTGGAGTCGCAAAAGTGCTACACGTTCGCGGGCAGCGACACGCGCCTGCATATCGGCGCGCAGCACATCGGCCAATTCTTGCGCCTCTGTTACCGGAACGGCGGCCAGCACCTCCTCGATCACGCGCGAAACGTCGAGAAATGCCAACTCCCCGCCAAGGAATGCTTCGACCGCAATTTCGTTTGCGGCGTTCAGGATTGCCGGGGCGGTACCACCACGCCGCAACACCTCGTAGGCCAACCGCACGCATGGGAAGCGATCGACATCCATGGCCTCGAATTCGAGCTTGCCCGACTTGGCCAAATCCAGCATTGATACGCCAGCGTCGATACGTTCCGGATAGCCCAGTGCATAGGCGATCGGCGTGCGCATGTCCGGGTTACCCAATTGCGCAATCACCGACCCGTCCAGATACTGAACCATTGAATGAACGATGCTTTGCGGATGAATGACGACCTCAATCTGCTCCGGTGTGGCGTCGAACAGCCAGCGCGCTTCGATCACTTCCAGTCCCTTGTTCATCATCGTGGCCGAGTCGACGGAAATCTTTCGACCCATCACCCAGTTGGGATGCGCACAAGCCTGCTCCGGCGTGACGCTGGTGAGCTCGGCCAACGGCCGGGTGCGGAACGGCCCTCCCGATGCGGTGAGGATGATCTTGCGCACCCCGGCCTTGTTCAGGCCATCGCCAAAATTCGCTGGCAGCGACTGAAAAATCGCGTTGTGCTCGCTATCGATCGGCAGCAAGGTAGCGCCATTCTTGTGCACGGCCTCCATAAAGAGCCGCCCGGCCATGACCAGCGCTTCCTTGTTGGCCAGCATCACCGTTTTGCCAGCCTCGGCAGCGGCAATCGAAGAGGGCAAACCCGCAGCACCAACGATGGCCGCCATCACCATATCCGCTTCGCTGTGTGCTGCGACCGTGCACAGCTGATCGACGCCCGACAGCACTTCGCAATTCACCGCCAGCTCTTTCAGCCGCAACCGAAGTCGCTCAGCGCATCCGGCATCGGGCATCACCGCGAATCGCGGCTGGAATTGACGGCACTGCTGCGCCAGCTCCTCCACCCGTGTCGCTGCGGATAGCGCAAACACGCGAAACCGGTCCGGATGACGCGCAACCACGTCCAGCGTGCTGACGCCGATGGAGCCGGTGGAGCCGAGAATGGTGACGTTTCTCATGACGTTCTATTGTTCAACGCGACATCAACAGCAGGTATAACCCTGCCAAGGGCAGTGTGGACGTGAGTGCGTCGATCCGGTCAAGAATACCCCCGTGTCCCGGCAGCAAATTGCTGGAATCCTTCATTTCCGCACAGCGTTTCATCCACGACTCGAACAAGTCTCCCATGATGGAAAACAGCGACAGCACAATAAACGCACCGAATAGCGACCAACCGTGCGACTGCAGTTCACGCACCCATGCGTCGGTGCTGACAGGCGTTGCACCAACCAGGTAGCGCCAAAGAAAAAAATAGAGCATCACACCGGCCACGGCACCATATGCGCCTTCGATGGTCTTTCCGGGGCTGATCGCGGGTGCAAGCTTTTTTTTGCCGAATCGCCGGCCAATAAAATACGCGGCGATGTCCGCCACCCAAACAATGGCGGCAAACGAGAGCAGCAACCACGGGCCGATATCGCGCAAAGATATGAGCGCAAGCCACGTGGGAAGGATCACCAGCCAGCCAGCAATCGCGGTGGCGACTGGCGGCGATTTCCAGGTGCTCCACAACCACATCGGCACGACCAACGCCCAGAACAGCAGGGAAAGCACGAATCCGGCACGCTTGATCTGCTCAAACGCGATCCCCGCAACACTTCCCCTGTCGTACGCAAGGAAGATCACGGCGCAGATGCCCAGCGTGATCACCTGATAAGCCAGCGCCGCGCCGCTCGGCAGACGGCAAAGCCGGCTCCACTCCCAAACAGCTGCGGCGACGATGCCAAAGGTGAACAAGGCCCAGCCCCAACCTGGCAGCGCGAACAACGCCAACAGCACGACCGGCAGAATCACCAGAGCCGTGATAACGCGCGTTTTCAGCATGAATGAGTAGGTGCGAGCGACGCCGAACTAGGCGGCGTCAACCCTCGCATCTTGCGCAACACCCTGGGCTTCGCCCAGTTGCTCGCTGGTACGGCCGAATCGCCGCTCGCGAGTGCGATACGATTCGATGGCCTTCAACAAACCGGCGCGGCCGAAGTCGGGCCATAACTCGTTGGTGAAATAAAACTCCGAGTACGCCAATTGCCACAGCAGAAAATTGCTGACGCGCTCCTCGCCACCGGTCCGGATAAACAGGTCGGGCTCGGGCGCATAGCTCATCGACAGGTGTTGGGCCAGTTCCGCTTCAGAAACAGGGGAAAACTCCAGTACTGGAGCGGCTTCCAGGCCATTTTTGCCCTGCGAGGCTCGCCAATGCTGGAGTTTGGCTTCGTACTTTTGCTGCTGCGCCTTGTTCGCTGCCTGCAGGATGTCCCAACGTCCACCGTAGTTGGCAGCTACGGTCAAAGTCAGCTTGTCGTTCGCGCGAGTGAGCTCTTCTGCTGACGCGATTAAGTCACGAATGCGCTGATCGAATGCCGAAAGATCGCCGACGACGCGAAAGCGGATACCGTTGTTGTGCAGCTTGGTCACTTCGCTTTCCAGTGCACGGATAAACAACTGCATCAACACCGACACTTCGTCAGCGGGACGGCGCCAGTTCTCGCTGGAGAAGGCAAACAGCGTCAGATATTTGACGCCGAGTTCACCGCAAGCCTTGACCGTTTCGCGCACCGATTCGACGCCACGCTTGTGCCCAGCCACGCGCGGCATGAAACGCTGCTTCGCCCAGCGGCCATTGCCGTCCATGATGATCGCGACATGCTGCGGCACGTCACTGACGTCCGGAATGGTTTGTGTCGAACTCTCGTGCATGGCAATCGTGTCGGCAGCGCAGCGTCGATCAGACCGACATCAGGTCTTTTTCTTTTTCGGCGACCGCTTTGTCAACTTCGCCGATGAAGCGATCGGTCAACTTCTGTATGTCGTCCTGCGCACGCTTTTCGTCGTCTTCCGGTAGCGTCTTCGCCTTCAACGCATCTTTCAGCGCGGTATTGGCATCGCGGCGGATATTGCGGATGGCGACCTTGGCGTGCTCGCCATCGCCTTTGACGATCTTGGCCATTTCCTTGCGCCGCTCTTCCGTCAGCGCCGGCATCGGCACGCGGATGATGTCGCCCGCAGTAACCGGGTTCAGGCCGAGGTCGGAATCGCGAATCGCTTTCTCGATCGTGAGTCCCTGCTTTTTCTCGAACGGCTGAACGGTGATCGTCCGCGCATCGGCGAGGATGACGTTGGCCACCTGGCGCAAAGGCACCATCGAGCCGTAATAGTCGACATGGATGTGATCCAGCAGGCCCGCATGCGCGCGACCGGTGCGAACCTTGCCCAGGTCGTTTCGCAACGACTCCAGCGATTTGGCCATCTTCTGTTCGGATTGTTTTTTCAGGTCAGCAACGTTCATTTACTCACTCCACAGATTCTTCAGGCGTGCACCAGTGTGCCTTCGTCTTCGCCCATCACAACGCGCCTGAGCCCGCCCTGCTTGAAGATGGAGAACACATTGATCGGTAGCTTCTGGTCCCGGCACAGCGCCAGCGCCGTCGCATCCATCACCTTCAGGTTCTTCACAATGGCTTCGTCAAACGAAAGGCGATGATAGCGCGTCGCCGTCTTGTCTGTCTTCGGATCAGCGGTGTAGACGCCATCGACCTTGGTCGCCTTCAGCACAATCTGCGCACCGATTTCGGCGCCGCGCAGCGCGGCGGCGGTATCGGTAGTGAAGAACGGGTTGCCGGTTCCGGCGGCAAATACCACGACCTTGCCTTCTTCCAGATATTGCATTGCCTTGGGTCGAACATACGGCTCGACCACAGGCTCGATATTGATCGCGGACTGCACACGCGGAGTGACGCCTGCCTTTGACAGGGCATCCTGCAGCGCAAGGGAATTCATCACCGTGGCCAGCATGCCCATGTAATCGGCTGTGGCGCGATCCATGCCTTCGGCGCTGGTGGAGACACCACGAAAAATATTGCCGCCGCCGATGACGATACCGATGGCCACACCCAGATCCGATACTTCCTTGATTTCGGCGGCAATGCGTTGAATCGTCGGGCGGTTGATGCCGAATGCATCGTCGCCCATCAGCGCTTCGCCGGACAACTTGAGGAGGATACGTTGATACTTGGGCGTCATCGGGGCTCCTTGTTGTTATGTAGGCTGCGTGCGGATTGTGTCCGCAAACAGGCAAAAAAGCGGGGCAAAACAAAACGGGGAAGCGATGTTTCGCTTCCCCGTATTACTGCTTATCGTGCTGCGGCTGCCGCTGCTTCCGCGACTTCCGCCGCGAAATCCGTCACCTTCTTTTCGATGCCTTCGCCGACAACATACAGCGTGAAGCCATTGATCGTGGCGCCCTTGGACTTCATCAGCGCTTCGATGGTCAGCTTGTCGTCTTTCACGAACGGCTGCGACAGCAACGAGACTTCCTTCAGGTACTTGGCGATCGAGCCTTCGACCATCTTGGCGACGATCTCGGCCGGCTTGCCGGATTCGGCAGCCTTGCCTTCGGCAACAGCACGTTCCTTGGCGATGTCTTCCGCGGGTACGCCTTTGGAATCGAGCGACTTCGGCTTCGATGCGGCAATGTGCATCGAAACGTCCTTGGCCAGCGTCACATCGCCGCCGGTGATGTCGACCAGCACGCCAACCTTGGCACCGCCGTGGATGTAGTTGTTCAAGGCACCCTTGGCTTCCACGCGCTGGAAACGGCGGATGGACATGTTTTCACCGATCTTGCCGATCAATGCCTTGCGGGTTTCTTCAACGCTGGTGCCGTTGATGTCGAGCGCGGACAGCGCGGCAACGTCGGCCGGGTTCTTGGTGGCAACGAGTTCGGCCAGCTTGGCGGACAACGCCAGGAAGTCGTCGTTCTTGGCGACAAAGTCAGTCTCGCAGTTCACTTCGACGATGGCGCCCAGCTTCTGGTCGCCCGAAATGTGAATTGCCACTACGCCCTCAGCGGCCACGCGGCTGGCGGCCTTGCTTGCCTTATTGCCCAGTTTTACGCGCAGGATTTCCTCGGCCTTGGCCATATCGCCACCCGCCTCGGTCAATGCCTTCTTGCATTCCATCATCGGCGCGTCGGTCTTCTCGCGCAATTCTTTCACCATGCCTGCTGTAATTTCTGCCATTGCCGTTACCTGTTCTAAGTTGTTTATCGTTGTCTGCGAATCAAAAAATTGACTGGCTTTGCCAGCCATTTTTTGCTGATATTTGCCGGGCAAAAGTGGATTTTTACTTTTGCCCGATTAGCTTAAAAAAAAGGGGCCGGAGCCCCTTTTTTCCGATTGCTGTTATTACTTGGCGTCGTCTTCGGTGACTTCGACCAGCTCGTCGCCCGGCTTGACCATTTCCTGGATGACCTGGCTCTTGCCCTCGAGGATCGCATCAGCCACGCCACGCGCATAGAGGCGAATCGCGCGAGTCGAGTCATCATTACCGGGGATAACGTAATCCACGCCGTCCATCGAATTGTTGGTATCGACCACGCCGATCACCGGGATACCCAGCTTCTTGGCTTCGGTCACGGCGATCTTGTGGAAGCCGACGTCGATGACGAAAATCGCATCTGGCACGCCGCCCATGTCCTTGATGCCGCCCATGGAGCGCTGCAGCTTTTCCAGTTCACGCGAATAGGTCAGCGCTTCTTTCTTGGAGAGCTTCTCGAGCGAGCCGTCTTCGACCATCTGCTCGAGTTCTTTCAGGCGCTTCAGCGAGCCTTTGACCGTCTTGTAGTTGGTCAGCATGCCGCCGAGCCAACGCGAATCGACATAAGGCATGCCGGCGCGCTGCGCTTCTTCCATCACGATTTCGCGAGCTTGACGCTTGGTGCCAACGAACAGGATGGTGCCTTTGTTCGAAGCCAATTGGCGCACAAACTTGAGCGCGTCCTGGTACATCGGGAGCGACTTCTCAAGGTTGATGATGTGAATCTTGTTGCGGGCACCGAAAATAAAGGGTGCCATCTTGGGGTTCCAGAAACGGGTCTGGTGTCCGAAATGGACGCCCGCTTCCAGCATTTGACGCATGGTTACCGACATGAAAAACTCCAAAAGTTAAGGTTTGCCTCCCCTCACAAGACTCTTTCCGCGCATTTGGCACGGCGAGAGACCTTAACGGTGCAAGGGTGCGAATTTGCCGGAAAAGAAACATTCCATCCCGGACAGCCCGTAATTATAGTCCGAAAAACCGAGAAAAATCAAACAGCTGATGGACGCGAACCGCATTTTGCTCATGTTTGTGGTGCGATTGGCGCTTTCTGCCGCCATCCTGTGGCTGGTTTACCGGTATGTAGGCATGATCCCCTTCATTCTGTCCATCCCGATTGCCGGTGCGTTGCTGGCGAAACCGATTCTCGAGGGCGCAAGCAGCTGGTTCGGATGGGCACGCAAGCAGCCCTACGAGGAATGGCAGGGCCGCTACTACGAATTTGCCAACACACAGATCCGCATTTTTGAGGTCGACGGTCAATTATGGGCGCAGGACAGCGACCTGCTGCGCGTCATCGGCGAAAAACCCACTCTGATGCTGGGTAGCGTCTACGGCGCAGGGGACTACGCACCGATTCCCGGCACCCGATTTCACGGATTCTCACCATCAGGCGCCGAGAAGGTCCTCAAAGCCAGCAACCACTATGAGGCCGCACGCATGTTGATGTGGCTGCAGCGCGAGGTCTACAAAGCCCACAATCGCCGGCGCGAAATGGCCGCCCAAGGGGCAATAAAACCGTATTGAAGTTGGCCACGAGTGCGGGGCTGACTCCCGGTCTGCATGACTTGAACCCGGACCGGCAAAACCCCAATTGCTATACTTCGGCTTGCCATACTATTTTTGAGAATCACCGTGAACGCTGTCATCAAAACTCCGCAGGACATCGAAAAAATGCGCATCGCAGGCCGCCTTGCCTCCGAAGTGCTGGATTTCATCACGCCATATGTCAAAGCGGGGGTAACCACCGGCAAGCTCGATGAGTTGTGCCACGATTACATGGTCAACGTTCAAGGCACCATTCCTGCTCCGCTGAATTACGCGCCTCCGGGCCACAGGCCTTATCCGAAGTCAGTGTGCACTTCGGTCAATCACCAAGTCTGTCACGGGATTCCGGGTGACAAAGTATTGAAAAATGGGGACGTGGTTAACATCGACGTCACCGTCATCAAGGACGGCTATCACGGCGACACCAGCCGCATGTTCGGCATCGGCGAGCCGTCCATACAGGCGCGCCGCCTGAACGAAGTCACTTACGAATCGATGTGGCGCGGCATCCACAAGGTCAAACCGGGCGCCACATTGGGCGACATCGGCCATGCCATCCAGACCTTTGCCGAAGGCAACGGCTACAGCGTGGTGCGCGAATTCTGCGGCCACGGCATTGGCAAGAAATTCCACGAAGAGCCGCAAATCCTGCACTACGGCAAGGCCGGCACTGGCATGACGCTGAAGCCCGGCATGATTTTTACCGTCGAGCCGATGATCAACGCCGGTCGCAAGGACATCCGCATGCTGGGCGATGGCTGGACCGTGGTCACCGCCGACCACAGCCTGTCGGCGCAGTGGGAACACACCGTTCTGGTGACCGAAGACGGATTTGAGGTCCTGACGGTATCCGCCGGCTCGCCTGCAGCCCCGGCTACGCTGAACTAGGCGCATAGCCGTTTATGGCGTCCGCCAGGAAACCGGCCGCCGGTCCGCAAAAGTCTGCGCCACCGGGCGATGCTATCAACCTGACTCGCGCGGCCTACGCGAAACACATCCGCGACTGGCTGGCCGACCAACGCAATACGCTGAAAGAAAACTACCGCAAGCGCCCGCAGGCAGACCGCAATCTGCGCCAGCACGCGGCCATTGTTGACCATGCCATCGCACGCATCGCCGTCGATATCGGCATTCCCGCCACCATGGCCATCGTCGCAGTAGGCGGCTACGGCCGTGGCTTCCTATTCCCGGCATCGGACGTCGATATCGTCGTTCTTTTGCCGAAACCCGCCGACGACACTGACTCGCACACCATTGAGGCTTTCGTCAGCCTGCTGTGGGACGTTGGACTGGAGCCCGGTATTTCTGTGCGCACCATTGACGAATGCGTTGAAGAGGCAGGCAAGGATGTCACCGTCGATACTAGCCTGCTGGAGGCGCGCGGTATCTGGGGAAACGAATTGCTAGTAGGCGAGCTGCAGCGCGCACTCGACAAGTCGCGGTCAGTCAGCCAGTTCTTCGACGCCAAGATCGACGAGCAGCGCAAACGCCATGCACGCCACAACGATGTCGCCCTCAATCTGGAACCGAACATAAAGGAAAGCCCCGGCGGCCTGCGCGACCTTCAGACGGTCCTGTGGTTGGCCAAGGCGGCAAAGCTGGGCGAAGACTGGCAAACATTGCAGGCCAACGGACTTATCACCGCTTATGAAGGCAAGCTGATCGCGCGCCATCGCAAAGTGCTGATCGACTTTCGCATTCGCCTGCATTACCTTGCAGGCAGGCGTGAGGACCGGTTGGTGTTTGACTATCAGACCGCATTGGCAAAGGAACTGAAAATCGACGGCGGCAAGAACAAGCTGCCCTCGGAAGTCCTGATGCGCCGTTACTACCTCACCGCCAAGGGCATCTGGCAGATGAACTCGATCCTGCTGCCGACCTTGCTGGAGCGCATTTCGCAGCGCCGCAAGGATGTGGTGAGGCGCATCGACGACGAATTCGAATTGGTCAACGGCAATATCGCCGCGCGTGATCCGTCCACCTTCAGGCGCGACCCCCATGCCATCTTTCGCGCGTTCCTCGCGCTGCAGAGCGTGCATGAGGCCGAGTTCTTCGAGCCGGAAACCCTGCGCGCACTATGGCGCAATGTGCACCTGATCGACCAGAAATTTCGCGACGATCCCGAATCCAGCAGGCTGTTCCTGAAAATTCTGCAGAGTGAAAAGGTCACGTTCAACCTGCGTCGCATGAGCCGCTACGGTATTCTCGGCCGCTACATTCCGGCGTTCGGCCGCATCGTCGGTCAAATGCAGCATGACCTGTTCCACGTCTACACCGTGGACGAACACATCCTGATGGTGATCCGCAATCTGCGGCGCCTCGTGTTGCCACGCTTCAAGCACGAATTCCCCTTCTGTCACGAACTGGCCAACGATTTCGCGCGACCGGAAGTGTTGTACCTGGGAGCGCTATTCCACGATATTGCCAAAGGCCGGGGCGGCGATCACTCCGAACTCGGCAAGAAGGATGCGCGCCAGTTCTGCCGCAAACTAAATTTGTCGAAGAACGATACCGAGCTGGTCGCCTGGCTGGTCGAGATGCACCTGCAGATGTCGGCCGTGGCGCAGAAGCAGGACCTGTCCGACCCCGATGTGATCTCACAGTTTGCGCAGCGCGTGGGCGACGAGCGCCGGCTGACCGCGCTTTATCTGCTGACGGTGGCCGACATTCGCGGCACCAGTCCGCATGTGTGGAATACATGGAAAGCGAAGTTGCTTGAGCAGTTGTTCCGCGCCACGCGCCGCCTGTTACGCGGTGATTCGCAGCCGAACGACCACTGGATCGATAACAAGAAACAGGAAGCGCTTAAGCTCTATCGCGAACGCGCCGGTGAAAACAGTTCGCACATGCCGGCATTGTGGTCACACGCAGATGCCAGCTATTTCCAACGTTTCGAAGCCGCAGAAATCGCATGGCACGCGGTGGTGCTGCAAAATGAAATCGCTCCTCAGAGTGCATTGGTAAAAGTGCGCACACTGGATGACGATGGCGCCGAAAACGCTTACGCAGTGATGGTCATGACCCGCGATCAGCCTGGCCTGTTTGCACGTATCACTGGTTATTTCGAGAAGCTGGCATTCGATATCGCGGCCGCCCGTGTTTACACCACAAAACACGGCTATGCGCTGGACACATTCCAGATCCTGCCGAAATCGACCAGCGCTGCACGTCATCGCGATGTTGCGCCGACCATCGAGCGCGATCTGGCGCGCTTGCTCAACGACCCTGCCACACCGCTTTCTTCGCTGTCCGGACGCATCGCGCGGCAGGTCAAGCACTTCCCGATGGAGCCCGCCATTTCGCTAGGCCCCGCACGCTTGAAGCCGTATTACGAATTGACCGTCAGCTGCGCCGACCGACCGGGCTTGCTGTCATCGATGGCGCGCGTGTTTTTGAGCTACGACGTCAACCTGCATGACGCGCGCATCACCACACTCGGCCAGCGTGCCGAGGACGTGTTTATCGTTGCAAATCCCAAGCTCGCGGATAGCGCGTTCGCACAAGAGTTTCAGGCGAAACTGGCAAACGAATTGCGGCCACTGTAGCCACCAACAAAAATCAAAACTCCAGCATTGGCGCGGGTTTCAGGTTATTTCTGCCCGGGAACCCGCGCCAATACTGGAGTTTTAACTGTTTACCCTCGTAGAGAAGAGCGCCGAAACCTATTCGATTGCCTTGAGATCATTTAGCCGCAACCAGCCTCTAATGACGCGGTAGAGGTACCAAACCAGCACGGCAAGCGGCAGGATCCATAACACAAATGCACCCAGCCCGAGCGTGATGAAAGTGCCCAGCCAGAAAATAGTCCAGGCGATGATCGCCCACAAAATACCCCACCAGAAGGTGCGCGATAGCCATGAGTAATGCGTATCAACCCAGGTGCCGCGCACATCGTCGCGCTTGACCATGCCAACGATCATTGCCACAACCGCCAGTGTCCAGAAAGTGAATGGGGCCAGGGCATGCAATGCGTACAACACATGCGTGACGGTCATTGAGCCGGAAACGTCACGCGTGCTTTCGGAGGACGACGATGGGGTTACATCAATAGTTTCGGCCATGATTGTTCCTTTCGGTTGAGTACGCCACTTACTGCCACGTCATCATTCGTCGTCAACACCCGCAAGTTCGGGAAACAGCACTTCGGTAAATCCGAATTTCGACATATCGCGAATCCGCATCGGATAGAGAACACCGTCGAGGTGATCGACTTCGTGCTGCACCACTCTCGCATGAAAACCGCCGACGGTACGATCGATGCGGTTACCGAATTGGTCAAAACCCGCATAGCGTAAGGTCGGATAGCGCGGCACCAGCCCACGCATGCCGGGCACTGACAGACAGCCTTCCCAGTCATCCACCTGTTCACTGCCCATCGGCGTCAACTCGGGATTGATCAGCACGGTAAACGGAATGTGCTCGCGATTGGGATAGCGCGGATTGTTGCCGACTTCAAAAATCACCACGCGCACGTTCTCGCCGATCTGAGGCGCTGCCAAACCCGCGCCATTGGCGGCAACCATGCTGTCCTTCATGTCCGCCAGCAGCGCGTGCAACTCCGGCGTATTGAATTTATTCATCGGCCACGGCGCCGATTTTTCAAACAGGCTCGGTGTGCCCATTTTGACGATGGGACGAACGGCCATTTATGCCAGTCCTCGTTCGCTGTCAGGCAAATCGGCATGCATGGCCACGGCCTTGGCGATGATCAGGCGTACTTTCTCCATGCCGGCCGCCAACACGGTGTCAGCATCGGCGAGTTTGATACCTTCCGATGACGTGCCGAGCCCGGCGGCGTGATTCATCGACAGTGCCAGCGTCGCATAAGAGAGTTTTTTCTCGCGTGCGAGTGTCGCTTCCGGCATTGACGTCATCCCGACCATGGTGCAGCCGTCGCGGCCCAGGCGAAGTATTTCCGCACGAGTTTCCAAACGCGGGCCGTTCATTACACCCAGTACGCCACCGTCGAACACGGTTTGCGTCGTCGCTTCTGCCGCGACCAGCACCAGTTCGCGCGCGCGCGCGCAAAACGGAAAGGTGAAATCAACATGAGTGACCGGCTCATCACCCTCGAAGAAGGTCTGTTTGCGGCCATGTGTGTAATCGATGATCTGGTCCGGCACCGCCAGCACACCCGGCCCCATGTTGGTAGCAATGCCGCCGACCGCGTTGACAGCGATGATGCGCGTGGCGCCTGCCTTGGCCAGCGCCCAGATATTGGCGCGGTAGTTGACCTCATGTGGCGGCAACGTATGCGCATAGCCATGACGCGCGAGGAAAATCATCTCCGCCGCACCGATGCGGCCAAACGTCAGGTGGCCTGATGGTTCGCCATACGGCGTGCGCACCACTTCGCGCCGGGTAATTTCCAGGCTGGCCAGGTTGGTGAGACCGGTGCCGCCGATGATGGCCAACATCGCCTAGCCTTCTTTCTTGGCCCAGATCGCCGGCAGGTTACGCCACGCGCCTGAAACATCCATACCATAGCCGTAAATAAACCGGTTGGGCACCTCGATACCTACGTACTTCGCTTTCAGCGGCTTCTTGGCGTTGATCTCGGCGCCGTAATCCTTGGTACAAAACACTGCGCACTCCACGGACAATGCGCCTTGGCTTCTCAGCAATTCAACAATCGCCGCCAGCGTCACGCCCTCGTCGAGAATATCGTCCAGTAACAATACGTGCCGTCCCTTGACGTTATCGCGTGGCGTGACGCGCCAGGTGAGGTGGGTACCGACGGTTTTTTCGCCATAGCGCGACGCCTGCACGATATCGAAGTCGAGCGGAAAATCGAGCTGTGGCAGTAACTGCCCGGTAAACACCACTGCACCACCCATCACGCCCAATACCAGCGGATGCTTGTCAGCGTAATCGCGATTCAACTCTTTGGCTACACGTGTAGTGGCGGCATTTACTTCATCGGCGGTAAACAGGATTTCCGATTCGGCAATCAGTGTGTGGGCATCTTGTGAATTCATGAGCGGTTGGTCCAGTCAGGTTGAGTGCGAGATTGTGTTCGGGATTATTTGAGTTTGGCGAGAAATTTTTCAAACGCCGTGCCGACTTCCGGATGCTTCAGCGCCAACGCGACGGTTGCCTTGAGATAGCCCAGTTTGGAGCCACAGTCGTAACGCGTGCCATCGAACTCGTAGGCGAAAATGTCCTGCTTTTTCATCAGCGCGGCGATACCGTCTGTCAACTGGATTTCACGTCCCGCACCGCGCTCAACGCGTTCCAGATGCTCGAAGATCTCCGGCGTCAAAATGTAGCGCCCCACCACGCTCAAAGTGGAAGGCGCATTCTCCGGCTTTGGTTTCTCGACAATGCCGAACATCTTCGACACGCGCTCGCCCGCCTTGGTCGATATCGGCTTGGATGCGACGATGCCATACGAGGAGGTCTCGTGACGTGCGACGTTGACCACACCCAGCACGGAAGCGTGATGCCGTTCGTATTGCGCGACCATCTGTTTCATTACCGGCGCTTTGCCTTCGCCGGCATCAATCAAGTCATCGGCCAGAATCACCGCAAACGGCTCATCGCCAACCAGATGCCTGGCACAAAGCACCGCATGACCGAGGCCCAGCGCCTCGGGCTGCCGCACATAGACATACTGCACTCCCGCCGGCAGCATCTCGCGCACCTGCTGCAGCAACTTGTGTTTGCCCTTGTCATGCAATTCGGCTTCCAGCTCATAAGCCTTGTCGAAATGATCCTCGATTGTACGTTTGCCACGACCGGTGACGAAGATCATCTCGGTGATGCCGGCGGCAGCGGCTTCCTCCACCGCATACTGAATCAACGGCTTGTCGACCACCGGCAGCATTTCCTTCGGGCTGGCCTTGGTGGCGGGCAGGAAACGCGTGCCGAGACCAGCGACAGGAAAAACGGCTTTGCTAACGGGCGTATTTTTTTTCATTGCTTCCGAATGCGTCAGTCGCCTTGCAGCAAGGCAAGAAATTGTTGTTCGTCCAGCACCGCGACACCCAGCTCGCGTGCCTTATCGAGTTTACTCCCGGCTTCTTCACCGGCAATCACATAGTCGGTCTTTTTCGACACGCTGCCGGATACTTTCGCGCCGAGCGCCTCCAGCTTTTCCTTCGCCTCATCACGCGACATGCCGCTAAGCGTGCCGGTCAGCACCACGGTCTTGCCGGCGAATGGGCCTTCGGAAGGCCCCGTAACTGCGGCAGGCTCATGCTCCTTCCAGTGCACCCCGCCGGCGCGCAGTTGCTCGACCACTTCCCGATTGTGCGGTTGATCGAAGAATTTGCGCAGGCTCTCCGCCACTACCGGGCCGACATCATTGACCTCCAGTAGCTGGCCAATGTTCGCGTCCATGATCGCGTCCAGCTTGCCGAAGTGTTTGGCCAGATCTTTTGCCGTGGCTTCGCCGACATGGCGTATGCCAAGGCCAAACAGGAACTTGGCCAGTGTGGTGCTTTTGCTCTGCTCGATCGACGCCACCAAATTCGTAGCCGACTTTTCGGCCATGCGCTCAAGACCCGCCAGTGCGGCGACGCCCAGCTTGTACAAGTCGGCCGGCGTATGCACGATATCGCCATCCACCAATTGATCGACCAGCTTGTCGCCCAGCCCCTCGATATCGACGGCGCGCCGCTGTGCATAGTGCAGCAATGCCTGCTTGCGCTGAGCCGGGCAAATCAGCCCACCCGTGCAGCGGGCAACAGCCTCGCCTTCCAGCTTGATGATGGCCGAGCCGCACTCGGGGCAGGCCGTCGGCATGACGAATTCGCTCGCGTCTGCCGGACGTTTTGCATAAATGACCGCCGCCACTTCCGGAATCACATCGCCGGCCCGCCGCACCACAACGGTATCGCCGATCTTCAGGTCCTTGCGCTTGAGTTCATCCTCGTTGTGCAGGGTGGCGTTGGAAACCGTGGTGCCACCAACAAACACCGGCTGCAGGCGCGCCACCGGCGTGATGGCTCCGGTGCGTCCCACTTGCACATCGATGCCCAGCAGCACCGTGGTGGCCTCTTCTGCCGGGAACTTGTGCGCGATCGCGAAGCGCGGCGCACGCGAAACGAAACCCAGCGACTGTTGCTGCGAAAAGCGATTGACCTTGTACACCACGCCATCAATGTCAAACGGCAGCGAGGGCCGAAGCGCACCGATTTCGCGATAGAAATCCAGCAGGCCCGCCGCGCCGCGCACCACCCGACGTTGCAACGCAACCGGAAAACGTAGGGCCGCCAGCCAATCCATCAACGCTGAATGACTTACCGGCAACTCGGCACCCTCAATCGCACCGATGCCGTAGGCAAAAAAAGTCAGCGGCCGTTCGGCGGTGAGCTTGGGATCAAGCTGGCGCAACGAACCCGCCGACGCATTGCGCGGATTAACGAACAGCTTTTCACCCCTGGCTGCCTGCCGCGCATTCAGCTTGTCGAAGTCCTTGCGCAGCATCAGCACTTCGCCGCGCACTTCCAGCCGCGCGGCTTTGCTGTCGATGGCCAGCGGAATCGATCTCACTGTGCGCAGGTTCTGCGTTACGTCCTCGCCAACGGTACCATCGCCGCGCGTGGCGCCTTGCACAAATTGGCCATTCTCGTAAGTCAGGCTGATGGCCAGACCATCGAACTTGGCCTCACAGGAATACTCGACTTCCGCTACATCAAGACCTTCGCGGCAACGCCGGTCGAAGTTATCAATATCTTCGTCGGTAAACGCATTGCCGAGCGACAGCATCGGCACGCGATGTGTTACCGACGCAAACGATTCCAGCGGTTTGCTGCCGACGCGCTGCGTGGGCGAATCCGGCGTCGCGAGTTCCGGATGCGCAGTCTCCAGCGCCAACAGCTCGTGAAACAGCTTGTCCCATTCGCCGTCGGCAATGGTCGGCTGATCCAGCACATAGTAGTTGTAATTGTGCTGTTCCAGATCGCGACGCAATTGCACCGCGCGGGCAGCCTCGGCAGCAGTCGATACGCTCACTGCGGTGCCGGATCAGGAATAAAGCCGCAACGCCGCCGGGCTACCCGGCAGTACATTGTGCGAAACCATGGTGGCGGAAATTTGCGCAATGGTTTCGCCAATCACCTTGCGACCATTCGCGGTCAGCAGCGCACGGTTGTCATCAACAATTTCACCCTGCAAGGTATCGGCAAATCTGAGCGCCAGCGCCATCATGCGTTCGAACACTTTCTCCGGCTGCACCGTGCGCGGCACATCGAGCGCGAGGCTGAGTCCGGTCAGGTACGCGCCGGCATGCTTGATTCCGGGTTGCTCGTTGGCTTCCATATTGCGCAGCGTGAATTGCAAATTGCCCAGGTCGTCGCGCAGAACATACTCGCCCGACTCGTTGGCCATCATGCCGTTTGATTCGGCCAATCCACGCACTTTGGTGGTGGCGAAGGTCACGCCACTCTTGCCGATGATATTGACCGCAATTTCAATATCCGTGTCGGCACAGAACGCGTCAACGGTTTGGGCACGATGCATCGCCAGATTGATATCCTCACGCTGCGAAACCGCGCCGATGCCCTGCGCAAACGACGCCATCATTTCGTTGAACAGCGCCAGCGTATTTGAATCGACAGGCCCGCTGCGACTGGCCAGTTGCAGCCCAGCACGTAGTTCACGAAAGCCCTTGTCATCGTCGATATTGGCGTCAATCGGCTGCCACAAGCCGCCGACCAATCCTTCCCACAAAACGTGTTTCGACACCTTTCGCGACTGGTCGACCACGGGCCAGAACTGGTCGGGAAGCATGGGCGAGTCAGCGAGCACCAGCGCCACGGTATCGATCTCAGCATTGATCGCCGCCGTACTGCCGTGATCGGCATCGCGGGGCGTGATCGGTGACGAGACGATGGGCGCAAACATGCCTTCCTCAATGTCGTCGGTGGCCGCCTTGAATGACGGTGCTGGCATCTCGCCCAGCTTCGGTTCAACACGCTCACCATCGAACAGCACGTCGGGATGATCGGCGCTGAAGGCGCGCTCGTAACGTTTCTTGTACTTCGATTCCTGCCAGCGGTTGTAGACGATGACGGCGACGATCACGACGATCGCGATACCGCCCAGAGCCATCTGGAAATCACTGATCATTGACTGGCTTCCGATTCGAAAGAGTTATGTCGGGGACAACAGTCACTGCTGAAACTCTAGCACCGGCGCGGCTTTCAGACCATTTATTTCCTGTAATCCGCTCCAGTGCTTGACTTTGCATATCTTACGCCGCCACCGGCACCGGCGATGCGGCAAATTTTTTCGCCGCGTGAATATCCACTTCGACGATGCGCGACACGCCGGGTTCATTCATCGTCACGCCGACCAGCTGCTCGCCCATTTCCATCGTCACCTTGTTGTGGGTGATGAACAGGAACTGTGTTGAGGCCGACATCTTCTTCACCAGATCGCAGAAACGGTCGGTGTTGGAGTCATCCAGCGGCGCGTCGACCTCATCCAGCAAACAGAACGGTGCGGGATTGAGGCGGAACAGCGAGAACACCAGCGACAGTGCGGTGAGCGCCTTTTCGCCGCCCGACAGCAACTGGATCGACTGATTCTTCTTGCCCGGTGGCTGCGCGAATACCTGCAGGCCAGCATCGAGGATCTCGTCGCCGGTCAAGCGCAGGTACGCATTGCCACCGCCGAACAGCGATGGGAACAGCTCCATGAAGTTGCGGTTGACGATTTCGAAGGTTGATTGCAGCAGGTCGCGCGTTTCGCGATCGATACGCTTGATCGCGGCCTCCAGTGTAGCGACGGCTTCGTTCAAATCCTGCGATTGCGCATCGAGGAAGGCCTTGCGTTCGGAGGCTTGCTCCAACTCGGCCAACGCCGCCAGGTTGACCGCGCCCAGTTCGGCGATGGCGGCGTTGAGACGATTGATTTCGGATTGATACGCGGTAGAGCGGGTCTTCTTCTCCACCATGTCGGCCAGTTCTTCTAGGTTGGCGCCCGATTCGGCCAGCTGCTGGGTGTAATTTTCCTCGTTGATGCGCGCTTCCTGCTCTTTCATGCGCAGCTCGGTGATCTTGTCGCGCAGCGGTTGGAGGCTGTGCTCGATCGAGGACTTCTTCTCTTCCAGCTCTTTCAGTTTGCCGGTGGCAGATTCCATCGCGTCGCGCGCAGCGGCCAGCGCCTTTTCCTTCTCGGCACGCAATTCAAGCGCCGCTTGAAGGCGTTCGCGGATATTGCCTTCCTGCAAGTTTTCCAGCTCAGTCGATAACGCGACGCGTGACATCGACACCGCTTCGCCGCGCTTCACCAACTGCGAAACCATGTCCGACAGCGACTTGATCTTGTCGTGGCAGGAGCGCTCAAAGTAATTGGCCTCCTGCGCCGCACGATCGGCCGCATTGACGCGCTCGCGTGCATCGGTGAGCGCACGCTCCGCCGCCTGCTGCGCGGCTTCAAACTCCATCAGCTTGTCCGTCATCTCGCTGATCTTGTTGCCGCCCTCTTCCAGCCGCGCTTGCGCTTCGGCCATTTCCGCACGTTCTTTTTCGATCTCGAGGTCGATGCCGCCCATTTCCTCGCGGATGGCGTTGCGACGCCCTTCTGCTTGCGCCACGGCTTGCGAAAGCTTCAACGCTTCCATTTGCAGGCTGTGTTCGCGATTCTTGGTTTCCTGAATCCGCACACGTAGATCGCGCAGCGATTCTTGCGTGCCAGTAAGCCGGTCTTCCGTTTCCTTCTGCTGCGCTTCCAGCACATGCCGCGCCTCGATCTTTCCGGGCAGCTCGGCTTTTAAGGACTCGATTTCGCGCTGACGCTGCAGCACGCCGTGCAATTCCGATTGCGGGCCGTGGAACACCAGTCCGTGCTGGCTGTATAGATGGCCGTTGGCGGTGACCAGCACTGCGCCGAACGGCAACGATGCCATCTTTGCGCGTGCATCGGCTTCATTTTCCAGCACGAACACATTTGCAAGACATTCACGCACAAATGGCATCACTGCGGGATTGTCCGCACTGACCCAATCGGACAATGCGGTGAAGCCTGCGGCCGATGTCGATGCGGGATTGCCATTCTCGAAGTACAACGAAACGCTGCCCGGCGGCGGATCGCCCGCCACACGGTCGATCACGCTCTTGTCGGTCAGCTTGATCGCATTGAGCTTCAGGCCCAGCGCCGATTCCAGCGCATCTTCCCAGCCCTGCTTGATCTTGATCGCCTGCCACAGGCGCGGCGCATTATCGAGCTGATATTTCGACAGCCACATCGCCAGGCGGTTGTTGTTGTCCAGTCTTGCCTGCTGATTTTGCAACGCCAGCAGCGCCGCTTCGATGCGCGCCAGTTCGCGTGTCGCGTCGCCGATTGCTTCCACCGACTTCTTGCGCTGCGATTCGAGCTCGGCCAGCTGTTTGTCTGCTTCGGCCATTTTCTCTTCGAGCTGCAGCACCATTTCCTGCACTTCGGCGCGCTCGCCCTCGACCTGCGCCAGCGCATCCGGCTCCGGCACCACCAGATTCATGTTCTCGGTGGTCAGGCGATTCTTGCGTTGCTCAAGCTGCGAAAGAATCTTCAGCGCATTCGATTCGCGCGCCTCTTCCAGCGCCTGACCCTGTTCGGCGGTACGCACTTTATTTTCAATCGTGCGCGTCGCGGCGACGGCTTCCTTAAGTTTGTCTTCAAACGTCGGCACTTCGGTGCGCATCACTTCGGCGCGCTCGCGTGCTTCGGCCACGCGATCGATGCCGCTGGCCAGCTCACGATGCCAGCGCTCCAGCTCGTTGGCGGTGGATTCGCGATTGGTTTCGACTTCGGCAATCTGCTGCGCCAGCGCATCGATCTGCGCGGTCAGGCGGCGGCGGTTGTCGCCGAGGTAATTGATTTCCTGCTCCAGCTGCACCACGCTGGTGTTGGCTTCGAACATGCCGGCTTGTGCGGCCGTGAGCTGGTCGGTCTCCGTGTAGTGATCCTGGCGCAGCTTGTCGAGCTCGGCTTCAACTTCGCGCAATCTGGCCGTTTCACCTTCAAACCCGGTTTCGGTCTTGATGATTTCGTTGGCGTAACGCTCTTTCGACGCTTTGACTTCGCGCTGCTTGGTGTAAGCCCACAGGTTCTCGTTCAACTTCAGTTCGTTGTTGAACTCGTGGTACTTGGCGGCGACCGCAGCCTGGTCGGTGAGCTTGATGACCTGCTTATCCAGTTCGGAAAGAATGTCGCTGACGCGATTCAGGTTTTCCTTCGAATCTTCAAGTCGCGCCTCGGTTTCCTTGCGGCGCTCGCGGTATTTCGAAACGCCCGCCACCTCTTCTAGAAAAACGCGCAACTCTTCCGGCTTGGAGGTGATCACGCGCGAAATCATGCCCTGCTCGATGATGGCGTATGCACGTGGGCCAAGTCCGGTACCCAGGAACATGTCGGTGATGTCGCGGCGGCGCACATGCTGGCCATTGATGTAATAGTCGGAATTGCCATCGCGCGTCAGCACACGCTTGACCGAGATTTCGCTGTACTGTCCCCACTGGCCGCCGATGCGTCCGAGCGAATTGTCGAAAACCAGTTCCACACTGGCGCGACCACCCGGCTTGCGCGAGGTCGAGCCATTGAAGATCACGTCTTCCATTTTTTCGCCACGCAAATGCTTGGCGGATGATTCACCCAGCACCCAGCGAACGGCATCAATCACATTCGATTTGCCGCAGCCGTTGGGGCCGACGACGCCGACCAGCTGGCCGGGCACTGCGATGGTGGTGGGATCGACGAAGGATTTGAAACCGGCAAGCTTTATTTGAGTTAGACGCACTATTTCTTCCTGATCCAGTTTCGCGGTCTGCGGCCCGGCTGGCCGCCAAAGATGCACAAAACCCGCTCCAACGTCGTCGCATGATGACCTCAAGCGACCAATGGGCGGGTCCGGTGAAATACAATAGATGCAATTTTAACGTAACGGTTTTCGCAAAACCAATCGAACATCATGACGAAGTCCCGCAAAAAAGATTCCACTTCAAGAAAATCCGCCAAGCCCTTGAGCAATAAGGCCGCAACGGCAAAATTGACCAAGCTCGGCGACAAGCCGACCGCGCAACCGGACAAAACGCTGGAAGTGTTTCCCAATCCGCAGCCGAAACGCGATTTCGTCATTCACATGCAGATCCCGGAATTCACCTGCCTGTGTCCGAAGACGGGCCAACCGGATTTCGCCACGCTCTATCTCGACTACATCCCTGATCAGCACTGCGTCGAACTGAAGAGCCTCAAGCTCTACATCTGGTCGTTCCGCGATGAAGGCAAATTCCACGAAGCGGTGACGAATGAAATCCTTGATGACATCGTCACGGCCATTTCGCCACGATTCGCTCGCTTGACCGCGAAATTCTGGGTACGAGGTGGGATATTCACGACCGTCGTCGCAGAGCATCGCGCGCGCGGGTGGAAGCCCCTGCCACCGGTCGATTTGGCACGCTTTGCCGACGAGTCCAGCGTTACTGAGCGAGGGTAGCATCCCATTTTCTCGTGGGCGTCAGTTTCGTTTTTTAATACTATTGGTGTGTTTGCGCTGCACCAAGTCGATTTTCACGCAACTTTCATATTTGCCGATTTAGAATGGCACGCCGTTCTCATTTAACAAATCGGAGAAAACATGAAAAAGTCGATTATCTCGCTCGCCGCTCTGGCTATTGTTGCCAGCGCTGCTACTGCGCATGCGCAACAAAATGGTTCCGGCTTCTACGCCGGCGTTGCCATCGGCCAGTCCAAGGCCACCAATGTCACCGAAGGCGACGTCAGCGACTTCCTGCGCCGCAATGGTTATTTGAATCCCGTTACGTCTGCTGACCGCAAGGACACCACCTACCGCTTCACTGGCGGCTATCAATTCAATCCGAATGTTGCTGTGGAGGCGATCTATACCGATATAGGCAGCTTCGGCACCCGCTCTAGCGTCACCGGTGGCAGCGTTAACGCCGACTACAATGCCAAGGGTTTCGGCATCGATCTGGTCCTGTCTGCACCGATGACCGAGCAATTCTCCGTATTCGGCCGCGTCGGCGCGATCCAGGCCAAGACTGAAGCCGCGTTCAGCTCTTCGGGTGTCGTCGGCCTGAGCTTTGTTCAGGGCAGCAAGACCAAGACCGGACAACATTTCGGCCTGGGTCTGCAATACAATCTCAGCCGCGAACTCGCAGTTCGTGGTGAAGTGGAACGTTTTCGCAAACTCGGCGATGCATCGACCGGCGGTGACCTGGAAGCTGACGCAGTCAATGTCGGTTTGATTTTCCGCTTCTGATAGTTGGCGCCCAACGAAAACCGCACGCAATGGTGTGCGGTTTTTTTTATGTGCGTTTGTTTTTCTTCATGCGGCTTTCGGCCATGGTCGAGATCAGCCCCGCAGCGATGATCATTGCCCCGCCCAGCCAGTCTTGCAGACGGCTGGCCTCACCAGCAAGGTAATGCGCGGCCACGGCAGCCACCACCAGTTCAAACAGCATGATCACGGCAGCACGATTCGCTTCGAGATGACTCAATCCGTACTGCAAGGCGACGCTGGTCGAAAACAGTGTGATGCCGATCGCAACCAGCAACAGCGCGTGAGGCGAAGCCAGCGCAGGCCATGCGCCAATCGCGGGTGAGAAAAACACGGCGACCGGCAGCGCCACCAGAAAGACGCCGATACTACCCGCGAGCGATTTCGCCTCCGGCGAGGCCTTGGTCGCCGCTTTGACGAACACATTGCAGGCGGCGAAGGTAAAGCCTGCCATCAGTCCCAGCCACTCGTAAATATTGCGCGGTGCGGGCAATCCCAATTCCGGCCGCCACAGCATGACCACGGCGCCGGCCAGCGCCAGCAACATCACCGCGTAGCCTGAGATTGTGAGGCGTTCATGCAAAACGAAACGCGATAGCGGCACAGTCCACAACGGCGCCAGATAGAACAGCAGCACAATGCGCAGCACCTCAGCCTGGACAATGGCGACGAGGTAGGAGACATTGGTGATGCCTGCGGTCAATCCGATCACAAATAACCAGCGCGCGTTGGCCGGAAACTCCCGCCACGTGTGCCGCAAAACAATGCCACCGAGAGTGGTCGCCACCAGATAGGCGAAGACAGTCGATACCGGCGAAGGCACCCCGGCCGCCTCAATAGCGCGAAACGGATACCAGAGAATTCCCCACGACGTTGCGCCCAGAAGGATGGCGAATACTGGACGCACAGAGGGAGATGCGTGTTTCAAAGAGGCGAACCTTTATAATCGTAGTGATTCTCTTACTGGCCAACAGTCCGCCAGCCAAGCGAGCCGCGCATTCTAGCAGCCGCCTAATTTCATCTGAACCAGCTACCACACATGCCGTCCGACCTTCCATTTACCGGCGAACGTTTTGTCCCCGGCGCCGCCAATGCCAAGGGCGAGATGTGGTACGAGCACTGGCATCGCTATCACTACGTTTTGCCATTGATTGCCGGCAAGCGGGTAGTCGATGTCGCCTGCGGCGAAGGCTATGGCAGCGCATTGATGAGCGGTACCGCCGCAGAGATAACCGGCGTGGATATTTCTGCCGACGCGATTGCCCATGCGCGCAACGCCTATGCCGACCACGGCAATCTCAAGTTCATCGAGGGATCCTGCCTCAAGCTGCCATTCGATGCTGCGAGTATCGATGTGCTGGTGTCGTTCGAAACCATCGAGCACATTCACGAGCAGGCAGAGTTTCTCGACGAGATCAAACGCGTACTGAAGCCAGACGGCGTGCTCATCCTGTCGTCGCCTAACAAGGCGGAGTATTCCGACAAACGCGGCTACGCGAATGAATTTCACGTCAGGGAACTGTACCGCGCCGAACTGGAGGCACTGCTCGCTTCACGCTTTCCGCACTCACGCTGGATCTCACAGCGCAACGCCTTTGTCTCACTGATTGCTGAAGGTGGCGACAACGCTGCCGGCGAATCGCTGGCCGTTTCGCAGTTGGCGCCGGACAAGAAGATAGAAGCCCTGCCCGCGCTCTACTACCTTATCTTCGCCGGCAGAGATCAGGCTGTAATCGAGGCATTGCCGAAGCGCGTGTCGGCCTTTACCGACGCGGAAGAATGGGCCTACAACGACTATCGAGAAACCTATCGCGGCTTTCGTCACTACATGCAGCGCGAGAAAGAGCTGGAAGCTGAATGCGCCCGATTGCGCACCGAGCTTGAGACTCGCAGCAACGCTGGGCCGACAACTGCGGCAGCAACTTCCGACTCCTGGCTTGCCCGCCTGATCAAGCGGCTGGCCAACTAACCCCTCCTTCACCTCCACCAAACATCATGAATAACGACAACCTCAAGTCCGCCATTGAATCCGCGTGGGATAACCGCGCCAACATTTCGCCGCAAAGTGCCGACAAGGCTCTCAAGTCCGCCGTCAACGACGTCATTGAGCAGCTCGATAAAGGCGTGTTGCGTGTGGCCGAAAAAATCGATGGCGAATGGACAACCCATCAGTGGCTGAAAAAAGCGGTGCTATTGTCGTTCCGGCTGGAAGACAACCGCCTCGTGCGCTCCACGCCAGCGAAGGAGAATCGCGAAGTCAGCTACCCGCAGTTCTACGACAAGGTCCCGACCAAGTTCGAGCATTACACCGAAGCCGACTTCGCTGCCGGCGGCTTCCGCGTCGTGCCGCCCGCCGTAGCCCGCCGTGGTGCCTTCATCGGCAAGGGTGCTGTGCTGATGCCGTCGTACGTAAACATCGGCGCCTATGTGGACGAAGGCACGATGGTCGATACCTGGGCTACTGTCGGCTCCTGCGCGCAGATCGGCAAGAACGTTCACCTCTCTGGCGGCGTCGGCATCGGGGGCGTACTGGAGCCGCTGCAGGCCAACCCGACCATTATCGAGGACGGCTGCTTCGTTGGCGCGCGCTCGGAAGTCGTCGAAGGCGTGATCGTTGGCGAAGGCTCGGTAATATCGATGGGCGTCTACATTGGCCAATCGACCAAGATCTACCACCGCGATACCGGCGAAGTCACCTATGGCCGCATCCCGCCCTACTCGGTCGTGGTATCCGGAAACTTGCCGTCTGCCGATGGCCGGTATAGTCTCTATTGCGCCGTGATCGTGAAACGTGTCGATGCGCAAACGCGGGCTAAGACCGGCATCAATGAATTGCTGAGAAGCTGAGCGCCAACCAGGCGCCATCTAGGGGAAAAGCATGACGATTCTGGACAAACTGTTTGAGTTGATGGCGCAGAAGAACGCGTCCGATATTTTCGTTTCCGCCGGCGCGCCGATCACCATCAAGATCAACGGCAACGCGGTCCCGGTCAATGCCCAGGTGATGACCGGCGAAGACACCAAGAAATTGTTCTACGACAATCTGAAGCCGCACCAGATCGAACGCTTTGAAAAGGAGCTTGAGCTCAATCTCTCGCAACCGATGGCCGGCATCGGCAACTTCCGTATCAACATGATGTACCAGAAGGGTACCGTCGCCGGCGTGGTGCGCTTTATCAGCAGCAACATCCCCGCCATTGACACCCTGCAGGTGCCGAATGTGCTGAAGCAGGTGGTGATGGAAAAGCGCGGCCTGATCCTGGTGGTTGGCGCGACTGGCTCCGGCAAATCGACCACGCTGGCCGCCATGCTGGATTTCCGCAACCAGATGAAATCCGGCCACATCCTCACCTTCGAAGATCCGGTCGAATTCATCTTCCAGTCGAAAAAATCGATCGTCAACCAGCGCGAAATCGGCAACGATTCGCATAGCTTCCACGAAGCGATGCGCAACGCCATGCGCCAGGCGCCTGACGCGATTCTGGTGGGCGAAATCCGCGACATCGAAACCATGAAGAGCGCGATGATGTATTCGCTCTCCGGCCACTTGTGCCTGGCCACCCTGCACGCCAACAACAGTTATCACGCACTCAATCGGATTATCAACTTCTTCCCGCTAGATCAGCGTGCCATCCTGCTGTCCGACCTTGGCGTATCGCTGAAATGCATCATCTCGCAGCGCCTGGTGAAGAACGTTGAAGGTACGCGCTCGCCAGCGGTGGAAGTGCTGATGAACACCACCAACATTGCCGAACTGATTTCCGAGGGCAAGGTGGGTGAAATCAAGGAAGCGATGGAGAAGTCACTGACACCGGGCTCGCAGACTTTCGAACAGGATTTGTTCCGCCTGATTCGCACCGAAAAGATTTCCATCGAGGAAGGTCTGGCCAACGCCGACTCCGCGACCAACCTGTCACTGCTGATCGGAAACTCCGGCATGGTGCCGGTTTACAAGGATGGTGCCCCGCCACCACCCAAACCCGGCGGCGGACCGAGCTTTACCGAATTCAAGATCAGTTAAAGAAAAGGGCCGCGAGGCCCTTTTTCTTTACGGCAATTCTTCCGCGATGAACTAGTCCACGCGCGCGCCCGAGGCCTTCACGATCTTCGCCCACTTCTCGTTCTCGGCCTTGATGAACGTAGCGAACTCGGCTGGCGAGTTGCCGACCGGGTCTGCGCCGTTGGCGGCGAGCCGTTCCTTCATTTCCGCTGTTGCGATGGCGGCGACCGAGGCCTTGTTCAATTTGGCAACGATGTCCTTTGGTGTACCGGCGGGCGCCAGCAAGCCAAACCAGGATGTCGCATCAAACCCCTTCAGTCCCTCTTCATCCATGGTCGGCACATCCGGAAACGATGCCGAACGTTTGAGACTGGTTACGGCCAACGGGCGCAACTTGCCGGCCTTGGCATGCGGCAGTGCGGAAGGCATGTTATCGAACATCAATTGCACCTGACCGCCCAGCAAATCTGTAACGGCCGGCGAACTTCCCTTGTACGGCACGTGCAGGATGTCCACGCCAGCCATCACTTTGTACAACTCGGCAGCCATGTGAATTGAGGTGCCGTTGCCCGACGAGGCAACGTTGAGCTTGCCGGGCATAGACTTGGCCAGCGCAGTCAGCTCCTTTACGTTCTTGGCCGCGACCGACGGATGTACTACGAGAAGATTCGGCACCCCCGCAACCAGCACCACCGGCTCGAAATCCTTTATGGCATCGTAGGGCATCTTCGAATACAGGCTCATGTTGATCGCATGCGTGCCCACCGTGCCCATCACCAGCGTGTAGCCATCCGGCGCCGACTTGGCCACCGTATCTGCGCCGAGGTTGCCACCACCACCCGGTTTGTTTTCGACGATAACCGACTGATTGAACGTCTTCTGCAGTTCCGCGCCAATCGACCGCGCCAGAATGTCCGTGGCGCCCCCGGGCGGGAACGGCACCACGATCTTGATCGGCTTATTCGGATAGGTTGCAGCACCCTGCGCTGCGGCGTTGACCGATATCAGCCCGAGCAGGATGGCCATCAGCAGTTGCTTGACGTTTTTCATTTCGTTCTCCTCAGCATGTGGTCCGGCTGAATACCGTTTTTTTAACTAGTCTAGGATAGAGTCAATTCCGCGATTCGTAAATTTGCGCAACTGCCGGCTTTACCGATTGCGACGCGAGACTCTGGCAAGCTCTATTTCCATTCTTGTCTACAATGAATCCCGTTATCGAAAAAAACCTGTTTCGATCCGACGATCTGGTGATCGACTTCTTTTCCAATGGAACATGTGTGGACAAGATCGTGGCCTTCACATTCACTCCGCACGAAAACAATGGGGATTTCTGGCTGAATGGTACGGGATATGCTGGTGACTTTCTATTGCAAAACAACTTCGATGTGGTCGCGTTCAAGTCGGCAAAAAATCTATGGTACCAAAACCTTACCCACGAAACTCTCGCATTGATCGAACGCTTCATTGACACCCATCCAGCCGGCCACACGAAGCGGGTCGGTTATGGCAGCAGCATGGGCGCCTACGCCGCCATACAGTTTTCGCGAGCGCTCAAACTGAACACAGTCCTCGCCATTTCACCGCAACTCGAAATCGATAAGCGCTACGATCGGCGCTGGGCGCAGGAAGCGAGACAGGTCAATTTCCGCCATCGTATCGACAAGCACGCAGTTTGGGGCAGTTGCCGGTACTTCATCGCTTATGACCCGGAGACGGACGACGCACTTCACGTCAAGAAATTCCGGTCGCTGGTTCACCAGCGTCAATTGGAGGAAATCCGCGTCCGGTTTTCTGGACATCCGACAACCACCTACTTCGCGGAAACCGGCATCATCAAGGACATCGCCCTTTCAGTCCTCCGGTCCGGCTCCCTTGGCGCTATTGACGTGCTCTCACGTCGACGACACTCGGCGCACTATCTGCTTGGACTCTCGGGAAATTTGACCATGAGGCGAAAGTACCGCTCCGCCTTGATCGCGATAGACAAGGCAATCTCGCTGGGCGCCAACACGGCGGAATTTCATTTGCAACGATGCCAGGTCCTTCACGGCTTGGGCCGGCACGAAGAAGCATTGCGCGCGCAGGATGACGCTCGACGGTCCATCGGCGATGACGTGCATCTGCAAGTCATATTGTCACATCATCTGGCAAAGTATCTAGACTTTACCAGTGCCATGGAATTGGCAAAGCCGGCACTGCAACGATTTCCCTCAGATTCGCGACTGATGCTGCATGTGGCCTTGTTGCACATCATGCATGGCGGTCTCACCCATTGGGCTAGAGGGGCTGTGTACGCCTTGAGATCGTTCCTCTTATATCTGAAGCTGCGAACACTTAAATAGTAAACTCCAACATTGGCGCGGTCCGCAGATCGAAAATGCCCGGAAACCCGCTCCAGAGCTGGAGTTTTAAAATCGATTCGGCCGCTACCACTCGCGCAAATACGGCCGCCCGCGCACGTAAACGACATACGGTCGCGGCGCCCAGCGCAAGCCATAGCCCGGCCAGCCTGGTCCGTTAAACCACAGGTCGTTAACCGCATTGCGGCGTCCAGTCTGCTCGGCCATTTTGATCTGGCCCGCTTGCATATAGTCCAGCACCGCATCGGGCACACCATCGCGCGACAGCTTGGCGTATTGCGAAGCCGTCACGTCATAGGACGTATGCGATTTCTTGATCTCGCCGATGATGGTCGGCGCATCCTTGCCCTGCTTGGACAGATCGACGATCTGCTCCAGTGTCAGTGGCGGCACCTCAGGTCCACCCAGGGTGGCGCAGCCGGAGAGCAGTAGCATTGCGGTAAAAGCGGAAGCGAGTAAACTACGCGTCATGTCACACCTCCTTCATCATTTCGCGGACCGTCAGTGTCCGTTCCGATCCGAAATTTGGATTGTCGTAAAGCGCCGCGGTTCCCATACGCCGCGATAAACGTCGCGCTTCGTTCCGATTCTAGCGCGCCGGTCCTCTCCGCCTTGCGCTCCGTTGTAACAAAACCTGTTGATTCCAGCACAAGTGCGGCCTGCGACCACACCGGACTTCATTTACACTGGATTTTACGAGCGGGAGAACACTATGGATTTGTTTGAAAACCCGATGGGCACCGACGGCTTCGAATTCGTCGAGTACACCGCCCCCGATACCGAGGCGCTGGGCCGGCTGTTCGAAAGCATGGGCTTCACCGCCGTGGCGCGGCATCGTTCAAAGCGCGTCACGCTGTACAAGCAGGGCGGCATCAATTTCATCGTCAACGCCGAACCGGACAGCTTCGCGCAATCGTTCGCGCGTGTGCATGGCCCGTCCGCCTGCGCCTTCGGCATTCGCGTCAAGGATGCAGCGGCTGCCTTCAAGCGTGCAGTGGAACTCGGCGCCCGCCCCTACGACGGCCCGGTCGGTCCGATGGAATTGAACATCCCGGCGATCCAGGGCATCGGCGGCTCGCTGCTGTATCTGATT
>JAEUNB010000323.1 GCA_016790625.1 Betaproteobacteria bacterium
TGCGAACAGGTCGTCGGGCGCGGACTGCGCAGGATGTACTACGATCTGGGGGCGGACAACAAGTTCAGCGAAGAGACGGCCAAGATTTTCGGTGTGCCGTTTCAGGTCATTCCGTTCAAGGCGAATCCATCTGGCGTGGCGCCAGAGCCTGTCATGCGCATGCATGTGCATGCGTTGCCGGCACGTCGCGAGGAGTTCGAGATTCGCTTTCCCAGGGTGGAAGGCTACACGCAGTCGATTAGATCGAACCTCGTCGTCGACTGGAGGCTGCCGAGGCTGGAACTGAATCCCACCAAAATTCCGCCCGAAGTGGAAATGAAGCGCTATTTGCCTAACAACAAAGGGCGCGCTTCGCTAACATCGCCTGGTGCTTCGGAGAACGTCAGCATGGGCACCTATCGCAGCGAGCGCCGCCTGCAGGAACTGCTGTTCGACATGGCCAAGGCGATCACGCGAGAGCTGGTTGACAGCCGTCGTTGCGAGATTCCCGTTCATCGATTGTTTCCGCAGGTATTGGCGGTGGTGAATCGTTACGTATACGAGTTTGTGGACCCGATTCCACCCTGGCAGCGGCGCGATGTTTTCCTGTCGCCTTTTTTTGGCTGGGTTGTAGAGCGTCTGGTCGAAGCCATTAGGCCTGATGAAGCTGCCGGTGAGGCACCGGAGATTCCACGGTATGAATCGAGGCGTGGGCCAGGCAGTACGGCAGAGGTGAGTTACTGGACAAGCCGGCCGATTCGTGAAGTTCGAAAGAGCCACGTTAATTATTTGGTGGCCGACACGGACAAGTGGGAGCAGACGGCGGGCTATTACATCGATAAACATCCCAGAACGCATAGTTTTGTAAAAAATGCAGGATTGGGGTTTGCCATTCCCTATCTACACAATGGCGAAGCGCATGAATACCTGCCGGATTTCATCGTTCGCTTGACAGATAGCGCAGATAGCTTCGCTATCATCGAAACGAAAGGCTACGACGAGCTTGAAGACATTAAGCGCTCAGCGGCGGAGCGATGGGTTAGAGCGGTAAATGCAGATGGTCAGTTTGGTGTGTGGAGATACGCTGTTGTGCGCAATCCACACCACGTTACAGACCTAATTACGCAAATTGGCTAGCAAAGCGACAAGAAATATCTCAGTTGATGGCTGAGCCCGATTGCCGACATTGCTTTGGATGACGTGAATATTGTGCTTATCTGACCCAAACTACTTGTCGTATAGCGTAAAGGCGCCATCCCAATCATCGTCGGGCGACTGTATTTCGAATTGCTGAATGTAGCCGAGATAGAGCTCGCTAATGCGTTCGTATTCGCCTACCGTCCGCAGTTTTCCGAACTCGCGTTTGGCTAATATCCAGTTGCGATTGCGAAACGCGTGGATGGCCGCATGATGTTGCTCGAGCAACGCTATCTGCTCGCCGGAAAAATCGCCTTCACGCGCGAGCGGCTGGAAAATATGCACGGCCACGCTTTTTCCCCTGACCCGCACCTTATCCAGTTCGCGGTAAATCAGTCCGGTGGCGAGTTCGCGCGTTTGCTGCCCGACCACCAGCGGAACCTGATAGCGCTTGGTTAAATTTTCAAGCCGCGCCGCCAGATTCACGCCATCGCCAAGCACGGTGTAGTTGAATCGCGATGGCGTGCCGATGTTGCCGGCAACTACCTGTGAGGTGTTGATGCCGATACCGACGGCCGGATTTGGCAAGCCTTCCTTCGCCAGCTCGCGTCCCAGCGCATCAACTTTTTCGATAATTTCCAGTGCGGCCAAAATGGCACGGCGCGGGTCGTCGATGCGTGTGATCGGCGCGCCGAACAGCGCCATCACGCCGTCACCGGTGTATTTGTCGATGATACCGTCGTGCCGGTCGATGACGCCGTTGATGCAGGCGAGATAGCGATTCAGCAGATCAAGGCTCTGGTGCGGTGTCAGGCGCTCGCACAGTGAGGTGAAATTACGTATATCGGCGAACAGCACGGTCACGGCACGCTCTTCGCCGCCGAGTTCGATCTTCTGCTCCAGCAGCTGCGCTGCTATTTCCGGCGAGGCAACCTTGCCCAGCACGTCTCGCATGCGATCGCGTTCGGACAGCCCGCGCGACATACTGTTGAATGCCTTCGCCAGCGCACCAATCTCGTCTTCCGATTGCGTCTCGCTGCTGGCGACACCGCGATAGTCGCCGCTCTCGACCCTGCCGGCGGCCTCGGCCAACTCCCTGACCGGGCGGGTAATGCGGCGGGCGATGCGCAGGCTGCCAATCAGGCTGACGATGAGGCCGATTGCGGCGAGAAACAGTAGCGCGACTTGCAGACTGTCATACGGTTGCAGTCCTTCGCGCAGCGATCGCTGCAATAGCGCCGTCACACGGGTGTTGTCATAGCGCTCGATGGTCGTACTCAGGACTTCGAATTCGTCGCCGGCACGGTTTTTGGTGCCGCGCGTCTCCGGTTGCCGTGAGATATCTTTCAGTTCGGATTTCAGCGCGAGCTGCATGGCAGTGCTGACGGTAGTGGCGAGTATTTGCTCGTTGGCGCTGCCGCTGCTGCCGATGAAGGTGACATCCAGGCCGGTGATGCGTTTCAGGTCATTGGCTGCCACATTGTCTATAACGAACGACATCGCCACCCATGCGATCGGCAGTGGCGCTAGCACCGGGACGACAACGATCTGGTAGATGGTTCCGTCAATCAGTCGGATCGCAGAAGAGCGGCGATGTTCTGCGGCATTGCTGATCAGTTCCGGGAAAGCGAACTGCACGCCTCCGGCATTCGGCTGCATGGTATCGGCCAGCACCACGTTCTGCAGGTTGACCAAGGCCATGCCAGATGCCTTGATGCGCGCGCTATGATTGTTCAGTACGGAAAGGATGGTGTCACGATCCTGCACCGCTACCGCCTCGCGAAAGCCGTAGTCGTAGGTCAGCACGGCGGTGGCCTCGACCAGTTGCTGGCTGTTCTGTTCGAGCAGCCGCTTGAATACACGCACGCCGACATTGAGCTCTTCGCGCAGATTGTTGCGCGCGTTCTGCTCGATTGCGTAGCGAATCGAAAACAGTCCCGCAATCTGAACCGTCAGCAGCAAAACGACGAAGAAGCCGACGATGCGGCCTTCGAGGCTTTTTGCCCGCGGGATTGAAGAGATCATTTGCCGGGCGGTGGCCGCGGACCTGATGGACGGGGGGTGAAAGCGAATTTAAGGTCCGCGTTTTCGCTGGCGCCGAGGCGGACTTTCTGTGAGGCGGGGGCGGTACCACCGGGATACCACATTTGCACTTCGTAATCCCCGGCGGGCAGGTTGTCTAACACGCCGCGTCCCTGCTTGTCGGTCTTGGCGAAAAAGGGTGTATCGACAATCAGCACGTAGGCAATCATGGTGTCGTGAATATTGCAGCCGAGCACAACCTCGCCAGGTTTGTCGAATAGCAGCGGCTTGGTTGGAACGCCGGAGTAGAGCTTGATTTCGAACGTTTTGGCGGGGGAGAACGAGTAGACGTGATGGCGAATCTGGTCCCGGTTGGGGAAATTCACCAACGTGCCCGTTTGCGCCACGCTGACCAGAGGCACAAACTCCTTGTTCACCTGTTCGATCGAGATTTCTTTCTTCGGTCTTGCTGGCGCGGCGCCGGACAGCAATGTGGCATGCACTACTACGTCCGCTACCGGTTGCCCTGCGGAGTTTGTCACTTGCGCCGCGAGCTGCGCGGCCGTCGCCATGCACGGGAGCATTAGCGCCAGCGTCAAAGCCATCCCGGTGTTTCTGGTGAGCCAGTGAGTAAACGGATTTATATTCATATTGTTTTTACGCGATAACCGGGAGGCCGGATTAACGGGTAACGATATCGCGCTTCATCGGCGCCAGTATTTTCAGCAATTCGTTTTTTGCGCCTTGCGGAACGCCGGCTTTGTCCAGCGCATCGCGCAGGTGTTGCACCATGCCGTAGAACTCGGCTTCTCGAATGTCCAGTCCCTGGTGCGACAGCTTCATGCTGTCGCCGGAGTATTTGCAGGGACCGGCGGACAACTCGCAAATATGCTCAACGACCTTTTT